>NZ_CP150951.2:346250-692500 GCF_038069655.2 Yoonia sp. BS5-3 | reverse complement strand
AATAAAGACATCCGGCATATGTGATTCCTCCCTTTCCACGTAACCGCAGGCTACGTGCGCCTGACACAAAGACAATAGCATAGATTTGCATTGCACTGCCCAACAAAGCGCCTAGATTTCAACGGATCATCAAGAAAGGTCACATCCCATGCGTGATTTCCACAAACCCGGTCGCTCGGCGGTCTATGCGACCAACGGCATGTGCGCCACGTCACACCCGCTTGCGGCCAAAACCGCCGTGCAAATGCTTGAGGCTGGGGGAAACGCCATGGATGCGGCCATCGCAGGTGCGGTGCTCTTGGGGTTTTGTGAGCCGCAAATGACTGGGATCGGCGGGGATTGCTTTGTGCTGTTCACGCCGCCTGGGTCGGATGAGGTCATGGCGCTGAACGGATCAGGCCGGGCACCCGCAGGCATCGATGCAGAGGCACTGCGGGCGAAAGGCGATACCATCGCGCCCTATTCAGTGGACGCTATCAGCATCCCTGGCGCGGTTGATGCCTTTTGCACGCTCTCCAAAGACTGGGGAAAAATCGGGCTCAAATCGATCCTCGCTCCTGCGATCCACTATGCCGAGGCCGGGGTGCCCGTGGCCGAACGGGTGGCCTCTGACTGGGGGCAAGCCACGGGGAACCTCTCGGGCCATGCGCGTGATTTGTTTTTGATGAATGGCGCCGCCCCGACGCCGGGGCAAATCTTTAGGGCACCGGGGCAGGCCAAGGTGTTGCGCGAAATCGGGATGGAGGACCGGGCCGGTTTCTACGAAGGCGAAGTGGCCGAAGACATGGTCAACAGTCTGCGCGCGCTGGGCGGCTGCCACACGCTGGACGATTTTGCGAACACGCGCTGCGACTACACCACGCCAATCACCGGGGACTATGGCGGAGTGGACCTGTTTGAGCATCCACCCAACGGGCAGGGTGCCACGGCGATCCTACTGTTGAACATGCTCAAACATTTTGACATCGCGGACATGGATCCATGGGGCACCCAGCGCGCCCATATTGAGGCCGAGGCGACCAAGCTGGCCTATAACGCGCGCAACCGGTTCCTGGCAGATCCGGACCACATGACGCGGCTCGATCATATGACGGCACCGGAAACAGCCGCCAAGCTGGCCGCGCTGATCGACCCGGGTAAAGCGATGCCGGGCGCGGTGCCGGGGGCGGAAGCGGTGCATAAAGACACGATCTACATCACCGTCGTGGACAAAGACCGGATGTGCGTGTCTTTGATCTATTCGGTCTTCCACAGCTTCGGGTCCGGGATCGCATCGGATAAATTCGGGGTGTTGTTCCAGAACCGGGGCGCGGGGTTCACCCTGGAACAGGGGCATCCGAATGAGGTCGGCCCCGGCAAGCGTCCCATGCACACGATCATCCCCGCAATGCTGAAAAAGCAGTGCGAGGTGCTGATGCCTTTCGGCGTCATGGGCGGGCAATACCAATCCACAGGGCACGCGCGTTTCGTGACCAACATTTGCGATTTCGGGCTTAGCCCGCAAGCTGCCATGGATGCGCCGCGATGCTTTGCCGAAGGGGACGTGTTGAACGTGGAAACTGGCTATAGCGAGAGCGTGCGCGCAGAACTCAGCGACCTTGGCCACAACGTGCAAACCCCGCAAACAGCAATTGGGGGGCTCAAGCCATCCTGCTACACGAAGATGGCGTGCTGGAAGGGGGTAGTGATCCACGCAAAGACGGCTGCGCAATGGGGTATTAAAGGCGAAAAATAAGCGGCTATTTGCCGAAACCCGCCAAGTTTTTGCAAAACATGAACTTTTGTTCCGTCTCGGTATTGCGAAGACGAACACTCTATCTAGGTAAAACCCGCAAACCCATTGATTTCACTTATTTGTGATCAATTCGTTGGATTTTTATAGAAGAGGTGCGTCTTGCTTTTATTGATACGTTCGCTTGTTCTGTCTCTTGGTATTGTGTTTCCCCTGTTGTTGATGTTCCCCATTATTTTTCTTTACAGCTTGTTATTAGGCCTGATTTTCGGGGTGATTATGATGATCGCGATGGTCGTTAATCCGTTGATCGGATTTGCGATCGGGGGCCCGTTAGGTCTGACGTCCTTTTCTCTGATTGCTGTGATCATCGGCACCCGGCTTGGGCTGCAGATCAAGGGGCGGCCCAGAGACGATAGGGCCTCTGGCCTCGTCGGGAGCGTCCTATTGTACGGTATTGTGGAATGCCTTCTGATCAGCCTTCTTTGGGTCGTTGTCGGTTTTGTTTGGATAGCCAGTGGCTTTGACGTGAACTGGGCTGACCCTTTCGCAAATATTCAACAGGTCGCCTATGATGGGGAAGACTGGCAGACGCCCGCACTTGCTTTCGCCAGTATCTTTGGGCCGGTGGCGATTGCGCGCGCAATGATGCTTGGCGCAATGGGCGGCGCGGCTGTCGGAGTTGATCCAGCGGGGGGACGTCACACGCCTTTCAACGGGGCAGGAACCAGCTTTGTGCCACTCCTGCTTGTTGTGCTGGCCTCTGCAGGGTCACTGTTGGCGCTATACTGGGGGCTCAGCACCGTAGCGGAGATGTTCGACCTAGGTGACCGGCTGGAAACGATGCGGGTCAACGGACAAAACCCCCTCTTTGATCGATGGACAGGGGCGCTAAATTGGGATGCTGTCTATTTTTACATCCTTGCGGTCTTCGCTTTGATATGGATGCAAAGCATCCAAGCGGCAGGTGCGACTTATGCATATCTCAAACGGTCTGCATATGCGCCGGTCAGGCAAAGAACGGCAGCGCCACAATCCTATGTGCCGCAACCAAGGGCTGTCAGCAAACGAAAACAAGCTGGTGACCTGTGGCGCAGCCGGATGTAGAAATGGGGCGTGGCAAATCTGGGCAAATGACGATACAGCGAAGGGCGCACTCGTGTCACGATCGCCCTAGGAGCTTGGTCAATGCGTAGCCCCGTTTGCAATTGTATCATTCTCGGTCATGTCCCGATACGCCGATAATTCACTTCAGCGACCTAATCCGAACAAGGCTGGCGACGCTGGGACTTTGTGGGCATGTCTAATTTGCCTTAATAATCCCGTTCAAAAAACAGCCCGATCCCGGTTTCGCCATCCTGATCGACGCTGCCCTTTGCCGTGATTTCGTCAGTAATATCGAGGTTGAGATTGATTTCGGTGCCGCCGTCAGAGCCGACGGTCACATCGGTATAGACATTGTCTGACAGGTATTTACCGGCCCGTAATTCAGTTTCCCCTTCATCATCGGTGGTGACATCGAAATCATCAAGACCGACGCTTTCGCGTAGCCGATCCAGTGCGCCGCCGCCCCGTCCGGCCAAAGTACTGATCGCCGAGGCCAGCTGCACCGCTTGCAGCGGGCTGATACTATCCAGATCACGGCCAAAGATCAATTGCGACAAGACTTCATCTTGCGGCAGTTGCGGACTGGATTCAAAGGTGACTTCGGGCTCGCTCGCAGGGCCTTCGATAATGATGCTGATGGTTGTTCCGTTTTCGGTTTCGGTCGTGGCTACAAGCCGCAAATAGGGTTCGAAATCCCCTTGCAGCGTGACGATCCCTTCGTCCAGATCGAACCGTTGTTGTAGTATGTCAAGCCGTCCGCGGACTAGCGCAAATTCCCCAACGGGGATAACATTTGATGATGTGCCACCGATCGTCAGCTCGCCGCCCAATTCCGCATCAAGCCCGCGTCCCCGGATGAAGATCCGTGAAGGCGCGCTGATCCGGATATCCAGCGGATAGTCTTGACTGCCACCTGCTCCCCCACTGCCAGAGCTGCTTTGCCCCAGCACGCCAGCGCGCGAAAGCGTTTGCCGCACTGGCGTTCCCGCTCCGATATGAGTCACATCAGGCAAATCGCCCAAGGTGCTGATGCTGGAAGACGGCACCCTGACATCGGTTTCCCCAAGGGTTAGCCGTCCGCGTACGCGCGCTCCGCCTTGTAGCGCCCCGATGATCGTTACTGTTCCATCGATGGAACTTGTATAAAGTTCAGGGTCTTGCAAAACCACATCATTGATATCGACCGTGATATCAGCATCATTTGTGCCAGTCAGCGACACCGGCCCGTCGATACTGATCGATCCGCCGCTTTCCACCCGCGTGTCCAGATCGATTTGTGCGGTCCCCCCGTTTAGCCCGATTTGCCCAGTGATGTCTGTCAGCGCCTCGCCGAGGCTGGGGGCGGCCAACCGCCCATTGCTGAATGTAATTTGTCCACCAAGCGATGTCAGCGCTGCCGGTCCGTTGATACCAAGATCAAAATTGGCCTGCCCGCTTAGCCGCCGTGGATCAATTGCATTATTGGCCAGCGCCAGTGGTGCGCTGCCGTCGATATCAATATTCAGCGTTCCGTCAGCCCCGACTTGCCCTGCGACCTGCGCCCCAAGCCCGCCGGGTCCAGTACCAGTTGCATCAAGGCCCCAATTGCCATTCTCATCCAATGACGCGCTACCTGTTGCCCGAATCGGGCCGCTGATCTGATCTGTCAGCACCCCGACATCCCGCAGGCTGGCGTTAAACCGTCCTTGCCCATGGCCTGCTGCCCCGTTCAGCGCACCCACGATGGATATTTCTGGGGTCGAAATCTCAAGCGTGCGTACGGCCAACCCGTCTTCGGTCTGGCCGATGCTGGCATTGATCCGTCCTGTCCCGGCCAGAAGCGGATCAACCGTGCTGTTTCCAATCGCAAGATCCTGGCTTTGCAGGCTGATTTGCGCATCAAAGAGGCTGAGATCAGGTTGTGCTTCGCCTGATGCGGTCAATGACACGCCGCCGTCAAGCGGCTGCCCAATAAGACTGGCATAGGTGCCCAAATCCGCGGCCTCGGCCGTCAGATCGCCGCTGATTAGGTAACCGCTGCTTGGCCCGCCGATCGTGCCATCAAAGCTGACGGCTGTATCTGGCCCGTTGATCCGCAGAGCCGTTTCGGTTGCGTCATCGGATCCAGGCGCCCCTTCGAGCGACAGGGTGATCGGCCCAGACAGGCTTGGGTCCAAAAGACCTGCATCATTGATCCGGATATCCAGATCGGCCTGCTGGCCGGCGCTGAAGTCCAGATCGGCACCGCCTGCAATGCTGATAGCGGGCGTTTGCAGGCCGAGCCCGCTGATTTGAAATTGCTGCGCATCGCTGCGGGCGACACCGGCAGCCAATCGGCCCGTGCCTGCCAGAAAAGGATCGGCCCTGTCGATCCCGGTGACGATATCTTGCGTTGCGCCGGTCACATCCAGATCGAAAAGCAGCCCATCTGTTTCCAGCGTGCCGCCGATCTCAAGTCGTGTTGCACCGCTCAGCGGTCTGTCCGCCAGCATTGCGTAGCGGCTGAGATCGCTGATATCAGCACTGACCTGAGCGGCGATTGTCTGGCCTGTTTCTGCCGGGGTCGCCGTGCCGCTGGTTTCAAAACGGGTGGCGGGCCCGGTGCCGTCAAGCTGAAAGCTGATCACCCCATCGCCGGACTGTGTCACTTCGCCCGCGATTGTCGCGGGGCCGCGCAGGCCGGATAGCACGATATCCAAATCGTTTAGCCGCGCATCCAGCGTTCCATCGCTACCATTGCTGGTCAGTTCCCCATCTGCCGTGATGGTGGCCGCATCGGTTTCAATCCGGAGCGTTTCCAGCCGGGTGCCCTCGGTGTCGCGTATTGCTGCCGCCGATATTGTGCCTGTACCTGCCAACACCGCGTCGGCCTGCGTTACACCGACAGACAGATCATTGGTTTGACCCGTCACAACGATGTTGAACAGCCCATCAAGCGGCGTCGTCTGTGCAAGGACGCCCAGCTCAGCTGCGCCGCTGATCTCTTGTCCGATCAGGGTTGAGAACCTTTCAAGCCCAGTCACCTGCATGTTCAAAGCGGCGCTGGTTTGAAAGCCGCTGCTTGCCCCCACGATTGTCGCCTCTGCGCTGCTTTCAATCCCGGCACCGGTCAAGGTTAGGCGTGAAATACGCGTCGCTTCGCCCTCGGTGCGCGCGGCTTCGAAGACGCCCTCGATTGTGTCACCAAAGGCTTCGGCGGCGCCCGCATCGTCCAGTTGCAGCCCTTCGGCCGCATAGCGCAGGTTGACTGTTACCTCACCAATATCGGCCCCTTCGCCGGGGCGTAGCAAACCGCCCCCTTGCAGGCTCAGCTGATCAATCCCGAGGCCGGGTCTGTCAAATTGATCGATGGTGATATCGGCCTGCCAGTCTTCGGAAACACTGGCATCATAGCTGATCGCCAAATCCATGCCGTCCACATAGGTTTGCGGCCCGGTCAGCGGAAGCAGCACAGGGGCGTTGCCAAGGGCCGTAATCCCGCCAGTCAAATCGATCAGTTCCGGCCACCCTTGTGCGCCAATCTGGATCGCCCCAGACAGTGCGACCCGGCCTGCGTCCAATTCAATAGTGGGAATGTCGATCCGCCCGTCGGTTGTCTGAACCACCCGGGCGGCCAATTGGGCATCATTGCCAAAAAAGCCTTGGTATTCGGGCTCAAACAAAGGTGAGATATCCCCGCCCACATCCAATGCAATTACCCGCTCACCATCTGTTTCGGTCAGGGCAAAATTCCCGCTGAGCCGGTCTTGTCGGTCTGTTGCAATTGATAGGGTCGCAGCAAAATCATCGAGTGGCGCATTTCCTTCGATCGTCATACCAATAGCTGGATTACCAGGTAGGCCGATTAGATTGGCCGCGATCCCGTCCGGCCCTTCGGCCACGTCCAGCAATATGCCCAAGGTTTTGGTTTCATTGACATAAGAGCCGTCAATTTCAAACCGGCCCTGCTGTTCGCCCAGCCGTTCAGCGACGATATTCGCAGATCCTTCGCCGCCGCTTAGCTCGGCTGCCCCCGAGAGGCTGAAGTTGAGCTCTTCGCCCAGAAACTCCGCGCCAAGAGAGATATCTTCGATATTCAGCACGCCTAGCGAAATACTGACGGGCAATTCGGGCAGCGAGAATGGCTGTGCCTCGGGCGAGGGGCCGCTGTCTTCGGAAACAGGGGCGCGGGCGACGATGATCCGTGCTGCGCTTAGCTCTTCCACATCAATCGCACCGCGCAAAAGGGCGCTGCGGTTCCAGCTGAGCACCACATCTTCGAGCGTCAGCCAAACGCCTTCGCTATCTGCGACCGTTAGCGAATCCATCGTTGCCTGCGAGCTAAGCGCCCCTTCAAACCCGCGTATATCTACTTCGCGTCCAGCACCGGTCAGGTTCTCTTCGATCAGGTTAGTCAGGTAGCCCTGGTCGTCCTCCTCCTGGCTTTGTGCCAGGCCTGAAACCGGCCAAAGTGCCACTATACCTATGATGATCCGCCGCATCAAAATGCCTGTCCTATCCCGATATAGACTTGCAGGTCTTCGCCTGCGTCATCGCCGCTGGCTTGTGTTCCAAGATCAAGCCGCAATGGTCCGATCCCGGTCTCATAGCGCAGCCCGAACCCTGCCCCGGCGTGCCAATTGTCGGTATCAAAAGCCAGTTCGCTATCAGCCACGGCCCCGATGTCATAAAAACCAACAAGCGAGATTTTTTCACGGATTTGTACCCGCGCTTCAAGCTGCAAACCCGCGAAAGAGGTCCCGCCGGTTGTGATCGTTTCGGTCCCGTCGACGCTGTCGATGCCCAGTGAGTTATAGGCTTGCCCCCGTACAGTGCCGCCGCCGCCCGAATAAAACAGAAAGTCAGCAGGCGCTTCGTCAATGCCTGCACCCAGCACACTGCCAATCTGTCCACGAGCAGCAAATGTTACCCCCTGACTTTCCCCAAAGCTATAATAGCCCCGGATATCAGTAAAAGACCGCGCGCCGTTCACATCATCGCCCAACAGGCTGACAAACGGTGTTAGCTCACTGTCGACATAAAAGCCGTTTTTGGCGTTCGTGCTGGAATCCCGTCTGTCATAGGTCGCATCAAGCGGCAGGGTCAGTAGTGTATATTCGCGTGTGCCCAGGTCGCTTTCCTCATAGGCCGTCAGCAGGCCCACACCGCCGCTGACGGTCAGGTGTTCGGTGAGGATCCGGCTGAGCCCGATCTCAGCCTCGATCTTATCAAGCAGATAATCAGGTTCGTCTTCGCGGGATATTTCGCCATTGATGAAGAAATCGGTGTCTGCTCCAAAGGTGGCGGGCCGGTTAAAGCTGGCGCCAAGCGAATAATCGACCCCGCCTGTCTCGCCCCCGATCCCGGCGATTTCACCATCGATCCGGAACTGTTCGGCCCCTCCGAGCCAGTTCCGGTGCAGCCAGAACGAAGATAAAGTTAGCCCTTCAATGCTGGACAATTCAATACCGACTCCAATGCGTCTTGGTTTCGCTTCGGCGATTTGTGCTTTGATATCAAGCGTGTTACCGGTCCCGATTTCGTCGGCCTCGGTCATGGAAACGCTTGAAAATGCTCCTGTGCGCCGCAGCCTGTTTTCGGCGGTATCGATCTCATCGGGTGAATAGGTTTCGCCTGTCGGCAGCCCTGCGATTTCCAAAATGCGGTCGGTGCGCACATCTTCGTTGCCGCTGATGTTGAGCGCGCCAAAGGTTAGTTGGGGGCCGGGTGTCAGGGTCACGGCGACATCCAGTTTTGCTGCGTCATGTCGTGCGGTGATCGACTGTGCGCTGACCCGCGCCTTGGCATAGCCCAGATCGCGCCAACTGCTGACACTGCCGCTGACAGCGCTTTGGATCACATCGGATTCTGCTGTTTCACGTGGTCCCAGGGTTTCTGGCAAGCTGCTACCCGGTGCAAGGGGCGTGACGCTGACATCCCCAAAGGTGAACCTGACGCCGGGTGCGACTGTGATGATGACCTCATTGATTACCGAAGGCGCGTCAAGCGGTGCGATATTGGCTGCCTCAACCCCGTCCACTGTGATCGAGATGGTGCCGCCGTAATAGCCTTCGGCATAAAGCGCAGTCAGCAAGCGCCGATAATCGGCGCGTGCGGCGGCCACGTAATCCTGCGGATCGGCATCATCTTCAAGAGCGCGTAGCAAAGAGGCGCTGTTGAGCGTGTCACGCGCGTTTTCGGCGACAAGCCGAACCTCCTGCGCTTGTAGGCTGCTTGCGCATAGCAGAAGCATTGCTGCAAGCGGCGCCCATCGCAACTTTTCAGCCCCTAATGGCATCGTTGATCGTTCTTTCGTTGACTTGGTGTATTGTGTATCGCGGCCCGGGGCCATTGGCTATTCACTTCTGTTATGCTCTTGCGTCGTTGCGCCGATATCCGCTGCGTATTGATGGGGCCGGAAGAAGGAATTTCGCGAAATTCCTTCGCCCCGCTATCACTGCATGAGCGTCGGCAGATCACCGGTCAGCCCGGCGGCTTCGCGGATGAAGCCGCGCCGCAGGCTTGGCGCTGCATTCACGATCCCCATGCCGATATCGCGCGCTGCCCGCAAAAACGGGTTATCATTTGAAAACAGACGATTGAACGTATCTGTCGCCACGGCCAAGGTGGTTGTATCAAAACGGCGCCATTGTTCATAGCGCGCCAAGGCCTGGGCGCTGCCGATGTCTTCCCCGCGGGATCGGGCCTCATATAAAACCTCAGTCAGCGCAGCCACATCGCGCAGACCGGCATTCAGCCCTTGCCCTGCGATCGGATGCACCCCGTGCGCTGCATCGCCAATCAGAGCGACCCGATCTGCGACAAAACGCTGCGCCAGCGATAGCCCCAGCGGATAGGTGAACCGCGCGCCGGTTAAGCTAATTTCGCCAAGAAAGTCGCCAAAGGCCGGGCGCAACGCGGTCAGGAAATCGGTGTCATTCATTGCTGCAAGCGTCGCAGCGCGGTCTTCGGTCTCGCTCCAAACAAGAGAACTGCGATTACCCGTCAGCGGCAAAATCGCAAGTGGTCCACCCGGCATAAAGAACTGATGGGCGATGCCTCCGTGTGGCTGCTCATGGGCGACAGCGCAGACCACGGCGGTTTGGCCGTACCCCCAACCTGTGCGTTTGATCCCGGCCCGGCTTGCGGTTCCGCTTTGCCGCCCATCAGAGCCGATCAGAACGCGGCCCACGATCTTTTTGTCATTGTCCAAAGTGACAGTGACACTGGCCGCATCGCACGTCTGCGCCGTCACAGCCTGGCCTGCCAGATGCGTGATCTTCTTTTCAGCCGCTATCGCATCCAAAAAGGCGCGCCGCAGATGCCGGTCCTCGACCATGTATCCCATTGGGCCTTCTTCGATCTCGGCATGGTCAAAATGCATCATCCACGGGCTGGCTCCTTCGCCAGCGCGCCCGTCTGAGACTTTGATTTCCAGCATCGGCTGGGCCTGTTCGGCCAGCATGTCCCAAATCCCGATGCCCCGCAGAAGCCGCATTGAGGCAAGCGCTAAGGCGTATGACCGCCCGTCAAACCCCGGTTTCTTCCGCCTGTCGACGGTTAGCTTATCAATCAGCGTTACGGTAAAGCCTGCTTGCGCAGCGGCCAAGGCTAGGGCCGGCCCGTTCAGGCCACCACCCACGATAATCAAATCCGTCTTCATGTCCCGCAATATGCGCCTCTGCGCGGGATTGTCCATGCGCGCAATGGCCGCTACCGTCGCCCTGCAATCAGGAGGGACATGATGCAAGACTGGCGTTGGATGACCGCAGCGGATTTGGGCCGTGCGATTGGGGCAGGGCAGATCGATCCGGCCGCGTTGACCGAGGTTTATCTCGCGGCCATTGATGCCCATGAACACCGTGATCGTATCTATGCGCGTGTCACCCGTGATCGCGCGCGGGCCGAGGCTGCGTCCGCGGCTGACCGTGCAAAGGCGGGGATGCGGCGTGGGCCGCTTGATGGTGTGCCTGTGTCGTGGAAAGACCTTTTTGACACTGCGGGTATCGGGACCGAGGCGGGTACCGCGCTGATGGCCGGCCGAGTACCGGAGCGCGATGCCTATGTGCTAGAAGCCGCGACAACCGCTGGGCTGGTCTGCCTCGGGAAAACCCATATGTCAGAGATCGCATTTTCGGGCCTGGGCCTGAACCCGATCACAGCGACGCCCCCTTGTGTGAACGACCCTGAAGCGGTGCCCGGTGGGTCATCGTCGGGGGCGGGGGCTTCAGTTGCATTTGGACTGGCTGCAGCAGGTATCGGTTCGGATACGGGCGGATCGGTGCGGATACCTTCAGCCTGGAATGATCTGGTCGGTCTGAAAACCACCCATGGGCGGCTGTCATTGGAAGGGGTCGTGCCGCTTTGCCTGACCTTTGATACGGTCGGCCCGCTGTGCCGGTCAGTTGAGGACGCCACGCTTCTGCTTGCGGCACTTGAGGGCTCCCGCCCGGTTGATACAGCGGGCACCACGTTGCAGGGCGTCCGGCTGATGGTGCTGGATACAATTGTTCCCGACGAGGTGCGGGATGCACCGCGTGCGGGTTTTCAAAGCGCGGTTGAGCGCTTGCAGGCAGCAGGCGCTATTGTCGAACACCGGTATTTTGCGCAGCTTTTTGATGCATTCAATGTTGCCGGCAATCTTTATGCGGCGGATAGCTATGGCTGGTGGCGCAATCTGGTGGAGGCACATCCCGAAAAGATGTTTCCCCAGATTCTAGAGCGGGTGCGCGGCGGGCAAACGGTCAGCGGGCCGGATTACTGCGCGGGCTGGAATATGCTGCGCGATATCCGCAAGCAATACGCCACTGAGACCGCGCAGTTTGACGCTGTGATCATGCCGACCGCCCCGATCTTGCCGCCTCATGCGCAACGCCTGTTGGATGATGATGATTATTACAAATCGGAAAATCTTTTGGCGCTTCGCAATACGCGGGTGGCCAATTTGCTGAACCTTTGTTCGGTCACTTTGCCCACGGGCGTGCCCTCATGTGGGATAATGTTTAACGGCCAAACCGGGGCCGAGGCCGCTTTGCTGCGCCTTTGCACCGCGGCAGAGCGGGCTTTGGCCTGATCAGAGTTAAAACATGCGGTCTGTTCTGACTATCATATGCGCGCTCTGGTCGCAGGTTGTATCGGCCGATGTCTGTGACGGCCGTTATGCGGCCCCCGCCGCGCTGATTGATGCGGCCTATTCGAAATACGGAACGCTGTATTCGGGTGGGATGAATTACGAAAGCTTGGGGCCAACCCTGTCGCTTTATCGGCTGATGATGGGGCTTCCTGACGCAGGGTTGATGGAGCCTGCCGATCGGGGCCTCGCGTTTCTTGACCCGCCACCGACATCCGTTTCAGCGGTTTTGGCCCGGTCTTTGGCCCGGATGCGCGATCCCGATTTTCGCAAAGTGACGCCAGAGGGGCAGACCGATAGCGAGGTTCTGCTGAATGTCTACACCACCATTGGTCCTTTTCCCGGATGGTGGTTGACCCCCGATGCACCGCATCTGACGGAAACAGAACGGGTTATCGCCCTGTTTGCCCATGATGACGTGCTTGATTGGCTTTTGACGATCCAGGCCGCCTCGGCCCGGCCACACACGATTTCTTGGGGGCTGCAGTCTGGTTTTCGGGATGGGCGCAGCGCAGCGATGCGTGGCCTTTTGGTTCACGCACTGCAGCGCTATCAAGACAAAACAAGTTTGCCATGGCTTTTGGCCGTGATGCATATGCGTGAAGACCGGCGGCATATGGCGTATCTTTCACCCGAATTAAGAACGGTTTTTAGCCAGGCCGAGGCTCATGTTAGCGCGCTTGGCACGCAGGTAGGCGCATGTGATGCAACAGATGCAGAATATGCGGCGTTTGCCATTGCCCGGTATGAGCAGGAACGATTTGCGATCGCATCCTGGCGTGCCGAACCACATGCCGTTGACACGTTGCATTATCTACCCGCAATATTGCGCCAGCAGGCGGCCGTTGAACTGGCCAAGATCGAGATATCAGGACTGTACTATGGCTGGAACCCGATGTGGTCCCATCTGTCCGCCGATGATTTGCGTCGCCTTGCGGATGATCCACGGTTTGACAGTTGGTTGAATGCGGGCGCCAGTTATCGGGCCGGATCGGTGGGCGCATTGGTCGATATCAATGCCGATGTGCCATTGCATCGGGACACGATCCGTTTGCTCAATGTGCTTTCCGCCGATGACTTGTTGCATTTTGCCCGTCAGCGTGACGCTTATCCAGACGAACAGCGCGGGCTGACAACCGCAGCCTTTCTGCGCCTTGTGGCCCTTGGGCGTGATGATGATGCAGCGGAAATAGTGCCCGAAATCATGTCGTTATGGCCGCGGCGTCAAGAGCTGTTAGAGGCCGCTTGGGCCCGCGATGGAACACTAGGGTACCGTCTTGTTATGGTGGCTTTGTCCTTGCCAGCCCCGCGCGTCGTGATTGCGCTGGCCGATGATATCCCATTGCAAACAAACGGTGATTCGTTCTGGACCAGCGCAAGGGTGTCGCGGGATCTGCCCTTGTCGATCAGAACTGGCGCCTTTTTGACAGCCGATTTCCGGAATTGGATGGGGAGTGTCGGCACGATTTCTTGGATGGGATATCGGGTCAAACAACGGGCCTATCGGCGCGGTATGACGTTGCCTGACCCATTGACTGGCAAGTTTACACCTTTGCCTGAAACGCTGGGCCTTTACCATCGTGATCATCTCGGGCTGGCGGGTTTTGCGGCCTGGGACGAGCTTGCGCAACTGGGGCCGCAGAGCGGTCTGGCAAATCGGATTGGGCGCGAAATCATCGCCAATGCCCGCGCGCAGACATCCTCTTGGCGACGTTTCTTTGCCGATCAAGAGGCGCTGGCCCAAGAGCTGGAAATGGTCATCTGGCAAGGGCGGCGCATGATCCACGGAGATATGGAAGGCCGGCCATTGGGACAGGTCGCCTTTGCGCTCCTGCATGACCGCTTGGGGCAGACGGGCACGGCGCAGCGCGTGCGGTATTGGTATATCTGCCGCGAGCGTTGCGAGCCTTAAACCATTCCGCCATAAATTCAGATCGCTTGTTCGCGGCCGCTTTCTTTGATCGAACGCGAAAAGCGATGTCTTAGGTTTATGTCAAATACACCGTGATGGCGGCAAAGGACTGACCCAAAAGCCACAATATCACCTGCCGCTGCGCCTTATTCTGGACAGACCACCCCGCGTCAGGCTAGTTTAGGCGAAAGCGGGGCGAAATGATCCCGCGTATTGAGGCAGTTATGGACTTTCCCGAGCGGTTTTCGGACCTCCCGGCGGCAACGTGGCCACGTTTACGTGCGCTTTTGGATGTGCCGACGGTGGCGACCGAGACAGTTAATATGACCATTGGCGAACCGCGCCATGCGTTCCCTGCGTTTGTGGGCGACCTTTTGGCGGCCAACCTGCAGGGTTTTGCCAAATATCCTGACAACAACGGCGTGTCTGATCTGCTGGTGGCCATTGGTGGCTTTTTGCAGCGCCGCTATGGTGTCGATATCCCGACCGATCAGATATTGACCCTGAACGGCACCCGCGAAGGCCTCTATAATGCGGCCATGGCGCTTTGCCCTGAGCGCAAGAATGGTCAGCCGCTGATCCTGACCCCGAACCCGTTTTATCCGGTCTATGCTGTTGCCGCTTTGTCGGTGGGGGCGGAGCCGGTGTTTGTGCCTGCGACCGAAGCCACAGGTCATTTGCCGGACTTCCATGCCTTGTCTGCGGATGTTTTGGATCGCACCGCGATTGCCTATATCTGTTCGCCCGCCAACCCGCAGGGGGCTGTGGCCGATGCGGCCTATTGGCGTGCGCTGATCACTTTGGCCGAGAAGCATGATTTCATCGTTTTTGCGGATGAATGCTATTCCGAGATTTACCGTGATGTGCCCCCGCCCGGCGCCTTGCAGATTGCCCATGAGATGGGTGCTGATCCTGAGCGGGTCGTGATCTTTCATTCCTTGTCCAAACGGTCGAACTTGCCCGGGCTCCGGTCTGGCTTTTGCGCCGGTGGCCCCAAGTCCATCGCCCGCATCCGTCAGTTGCGTGCTTTTGCCGGTACCCCTTTGCCCGAGCCGTTGCAGGCTGTCGCCACCGCTGTCTGGAATGATGAGGCGCATGTGGATGAGAACCGCGCCCTCTATCACCGCAAATATGAAATCGCCGATGATATTCTGGGCCATATCGATGGCTACCACTCCCCGCAGGCCGGGTTTTTCCTGTGGTTGCCGATTGAAGATGGCGAAGCGGCCACGGTCAAGCTGTGGCAGGAAACCGGCGTCCGGGTGTTGCCCGGCGCTTATCTGAGCCGTGATGTTGCCGGCGAAAATCCAGGTAAAAAGTATATTCGGGTCGCCATGGTGGCCCCAACACAAGAAATGCAGCGCGGTCTGACTCTGATCCGCGACTGTCTGTACGGTTGAGGAACAAGGTCATGGCATCATATCAAACACGGCAGCGCGATCCGCTTTTGGACAGCACCACCCAGGCCGCGATTGAAAAACGCGGGCGCGAATTATTCGGTATCGCCTTGGCTGTCGCCGGGCTTTTAATTGCGGCGATGATGGGAAGCTATTCGCCTGATGATCCCAGTTGGATTTCTGCAACAGATGCACCCGTCCAAAACTGGCTCGGCCATTTCGGCGCATCGATTGCGGCCCCCGTCATGATGATAGTCGGGAAGGGCATTTGGATCGTGCCACTGGTTCTGCTGACTTGGGGCACTCGGTTTATCTTGCATAACGGGCAAGAACGCGCGATCAGTCGTCTGATCTTTGCACCCGTCGCGATTGTGTTGGGTTCCGTTTATGCCGCGACACTCAGCCCTGCGCCCGCATGGCCTGCAAATTTTGGTTTGGGCGGTCTTTTCGGTGACACTGTTCTTGGTGTCATCCTGACGATCGTCCCCTTTGGCACCAGTTTCGGCGTCAAACTGCTGTCGCTTTTGTCCTTTGCCGCCGTTCTGACGATCATGGCATTTGTATTGGGCTTCACCCGCCCAGAGCTGCGTCAGGCAGGCCGGTTCCTGATGTTGGGCACCGTGATGCTTTATGCGCTGCTGCTGCGTGTAGTGGGTAAAGGCGCAGCCCTGTCTGCCCAAGCTGCCCAGGGTATGAACGCCACCATGCAGGCCCGGCGTGCCGAAGCGGCTGAGGCCCGTACCGCATCCGCCGAAACCTCAGCCATGGAAATCGCGCCATTTCCTCCATCACCAAAGGCTGATGTAAAGGCCCGCGCTGCCGCAGTTGTTCGGTCAAACCCGATTATGCCCACAAGCCCGCCGCCCTTGGCCGCTGACACAGCCGCACCCGCTGCGGCACCCATCATGCCTCGCGCCCCTGCGCCAAAGATGCCGCCTGCGCCGCCCCTCGCGGCGCCCGCCCGCGCAGCCCCGCCTGAACCGCAATCCGGTGGGTTCTTGTCTGGTTTGCTGAAACGTAGCGACCCGATGCCCGAGCCTGAACTTGTGACTGCTGAACTGCCTGCGGATACCCAGGCTGAAACCAGCAGCCCTGACCGTGTCAGCGCGCGCATTGCAGATGCGATCAAGAACCGCACGCCAGCACCATCGCCGACCGGTGTACGCATTGAACCTGCCCTGACCGCAGGCCGCGGTCCGAAACCGCTGGTGTTTGACGCAGATCCTGTGATCGAGCCGGAAGAAGAAGTGGTCGCAGACGAAGCACCCGCTGCGACCCCTGGCTTGCGCATTCCTGCGGCGATTGCAGCAGCTATGGCCCCCAAAGTTACCGCCGCACCCGAGGCAGAGGTGATGGCCCAACCGCATATGCCAATCCCTGCGCCGCATGTGCCTGCGATGCCGACGGCGCCCGAGCCGCGCAGCGTTGTCCAGCATCCTCCCAAACGCGCGCCACAGCCGTCCCGTCAGGCCAAGGCCGAGGCCCAGCCTGCGTTGAAGTTTGAGGAAAAATATGCCGATTATGAGAATCCTCCGCTTGGCCTGCTGACCAATCCGATTGATATCCAGCGTCATCATCTGAGCGATGAAGCCTTGGAAGAAAACGCGCGCATGCTGGAAAGCGTACTGGATGATTATGGCGTCAAAGGTGAGATCGTCAGTGTCCGCCCCGGCCCCGTCGTCACCATGTATGAGCTTGAGCCTGCGCCCGGTCTAAAAGCCAGCCGCGTGATTGGCCTATCGGATGATATCGCCCGCTCGATGTCGGCTCTTGCGGCCCGCGTTTCCACCGTGCCTGGTCGGACAGTGATCGGGATCGAATTGCCTAATGAGAACCGCGAAAAAGTTGTGCTGCGCGAAATCCTGTCCCATCGCGATTTTGGCGATGGCAACCACAAGCTGCCATTGGCGCTGGGCAAGGATATTGGCGGAGAGCCGATTGTGGCCAACCTGGCCAAGATGCCTCACCTATTGATTGCCGGGACCACCGGTTCGGGTAAATCGGTCGCGATCAATACGATGATCCTATCGCTGCTTTACAAGCTGTCGCCGGAAGAATGCCGCATGATCATGATCGATCCGAAGATGCTGGAACTGAGCGTCTATGACGGTATCCCCCATCTTCTGTCCCCTGTTGTGACCGACCCGAAAAAGGCGGTGGTTGCCCTGAAATGGGTCGTCGGTGAGATGGAAGAGCGCTATCGCAAAATGTCCAAAATGGGCGTGCGGAATATTGATGGTTACAACGGCCGCGTCAAAGACGCTCTGGCCAAGAATGAGATGTTCAGCCGCACCGTGCAAACCGGTTTTGACGATGAAACGGGCGATCCTATCTTTGAAACCGAAGAATTCCAGCCCGAACTGCTGCCATATATCGTCGTAGTCGTTGATGAGATGGCCGACCTGATGATGGTGGCTGGTAAGGAAATCGAGGCCTGTATTCAGCGTTTGGCGCAGATGGCTCGTGCGTCGGGGATCCACCTGATCATGGCCACCCAGCGCCCATCGGTGGATGTGATCACCGGGACGGTCAAGGCGAACTTCCCGACCCGGATTTCGTTTCAGGTGACCTCAAAAATTGATAGCCGCACCATCTTGGGCGAAATGGGCGCCGAGCAGCTTTTGGGCATGGGTGACATGCTTTATATGGCGGGCGGATCCAAGATCACCCGCGTGCACGGCCCCTTTGTCAGTGATGAAGAGGTCGAGGAAATCGTCAACCATCTGAAGGCATTTGGCCCGCCCGAATACATGTCTGGCGTTGTTGAGGGGCCCTCTGACGATGCTGAAAGCAATATTGACCTGGTTCTAGGGCTGGGCGACGGGTCGGATAGCGAAAATGCGCTTTACGACACGGCTGTGGCGATTGTGATCAAAGATCGCAAATGTTCGACGAGTTATATCCAGCGCAAGCTTGCCATTGGCTACAACAAGGCCGCGCGTCTCGTTGAGCAGATGGAGGAAGAGGGTGTTGTCAGCAGCGCCAACCATGTGGGCAAACGCGAAATTCTTGTGCCCGAGCAGCAATAGCCCGGGAAAGCCCTGGCACAAGAATGGCGGTGGACAGCCGCCATTCCTTGGTCGATGATCGCGCCTATGATCAGTTTGCAGTTTCTTCTAACCGCCTTTGTGGTCTGTATAGCGCCAGGCACGGGCGTGATTTACACCCTCGCGCTTGGGTTGGGGCAGGGCAGGCGCGCTGCCATTGCGGCTGCTGCTGGGTGCACATTGGGGATTGTGCCGCATTTGGCTGCGGCAACGCTGGGGCTTGCTGCGGTGCTGCATACCAGTGCGCTGCTTTTCCAGGTCGTGAAATTCGCGGGCGTGGCCTATCTGCTCTATCTGGCCTGGCAAGCGCTGAAATCCGATGGGCTGCTAGCCGTTAGACCTGATGCTGTGCCTCAATCGATGATCAAAATCGCGCAACGCGGCGCGCTGATTAATGTGCTGAACCCAAAACTGTCGATTTTCTTTCTGGCGCTTTTACCGCCGTTTCTCAGTGGCAACCCAGGCACTGTTACATCCGAGATGATCTTGCTCGGGGCGGTGTTCATGGCGCTGACATTCGTGATCTTCGTGCTTTACGGCGTCTTTGCCGCCTTCGCCCGGGCCCGCTTATTGCGCAGCGCCCGTATCATGCAATGGTTGAACCGGTCCTTTGCCGGAATTTTTGCTGCACTTGGCCTGCGTCTGGCCTTCGAAAAAGCATGAAAGCCATTCCCTTCATTCCCCTCGCCCTTGGCTTGGCCGGGTTGACCCCTTTTGTCTGGGGCGCGTTGACCATGTTGATCCCTGGGCTGGGTGAATGGGCGCTGCAACAGCTGGGTGGGCGTTTTGTCGGCCCCTTTGTTGGTTTGTCCTACGGCACGGTAATCCTGGCGTTCATGTCGGGCGTGCTGTGGGGCTTTGCGACCAAGGCCGAAGGGCGGGTGGCCCATGCCGGTTATGTTCTGTCGGTCATCCCTGCCCTTTGGGTTTTCTTCATGGTCGGCGGCGGACCGACCGCGGCCGCAATGAACTTGATCGCGGGCTTTTTGGGGCTTTTGCTGCTTGATTGGCATTTCTGGAGCTTCGGCCTCGCCCCGCGATGGTGGATGCACTTGCGGGTGTTGCTGACAACAATTGTCGTGCTTTGTTTGCTTCCGGCGGTCTTCTAAATGGCTGATCCAAAGACAATCGCGACCTACAACGCCAAGGCGGCCGATTACATCAAGCTGGTGAATACAGACGGCCCCGATGCTAGTTTGCAGGCGTTCATTGATCTGATCCCGAAAGGGGGCGCTGTGCTGGATTTGGGCTGCGGGCCGGCGGCGGCGTCTGCCCATATGCGCGCTGCCGGGCTGTTGCCTGATCCGGTTGATGCAGCCCAGGCCATGGTTGATCTGGCCAATGAAACCTATGACATCAATGCGCGCCTGGGGACCTTTGATGATATCAGCGGGGTGGCGCGCTATGCGGGTGTTTGGGCCAATTTCAGCCTTTTACATGCGCCCCGTGCCGAATTCCCCCGCTATCTTGTGGCGATCCACAAAGCACTGGTGCCTGGCGGTATTCTTCATATCGGCATGAAAACCGGGACCGGCACGCATCGGGATGACATTGATCGGCTTTACACCTATGTGGGTGTCGCGGAGCTGACTGGCCTGTTGCAGGCGGCTGGTTTTGAAATCACCTTTACCCAAGAGGGCCGTGAAAAAGGGATGGCGGGGACACTTGATCCGTTTGTCTTGATGCGCGGCTGGAAAGACCCTGATGCCTGAACTTTTTGCGTATACGGATGGTGCTTGTTCGGGAAACCCCGGCCCGGGCGGCTGGGGCGCCTTGCTGATTGCCCGCGACGGTGATCAGGTTCTCAAAGAACGCGCGCTAAAGGGCGGCGAGCCTGATACAACGAATAACCGCATGGAATTGCTGGCCGCGATCACCGCGCTTGAAACGCTTAAGCGACCAACAGCGCTGACCATTGTGACTGACAGTTCTTACGTCAAAGATGGGATTACATCCTGGATCCATGGCTGGAAAAAGCGCGGCTGGAAGACGGCAGCGAAAAAGCCGGTCAAGAATGAAGACCTATGGCGCAGATTAGATGCGGCCGTGGGGCGTCATGATGTAAGCTGGGAATGGGTTAAGGGTCACGCCGGTCATCCCGAAAACGAACGGGCAGATGAACTGGCACGGGCGGGGATGGCACCGTTCAAGGCATAGGCTGCGGCGCAATTGGTAACGCCAGGGGTTTGGAAGGGTGACAGACAGATGGCAGGGTTATCAGAATATCAGGCGGCTTCAGGTCGGCTTGAACCCGTTTGGACCTTGGAGATTCAGACGCTTCCGCGGGATGTTGACAGACTTCTTGATGCTGTCATGCAGGTCTATTCGCTCAGCTATGGGCGCTACCAGCGAAATGCGAGCGTTTCGGCAATAGGCAAGGAAACCGCACAACCACAGACCGGATCGACCACGACAACACATGTTAAAGATTTTGCCGCCGGGGCCACAGAAACTTATCCGATGGTTGAACTGAAAATCTCTATCCCGCGTCAGGTGGAAATACTTGAACGAGTGATGGACGCGCTCATCGGTGCGCATCACTATGAAGAGCCGGTGATATTCCTGCGCGAAGACTGGGCGAGCCGCGCTGCCTATGATCCCAAAAGCGGTAATCCCAATCGCTGGTGGAACAATGGCGAAGGCTTGCCGGATAAGGTTGACCTATAGCGTCCACGACTTGCGTGATCGCCGGATGCGGTGCAGACAGGGCCTATGACCCAGAAATCAATCCTTATCACGGGCGCATCTTCGGGCATTGGCCTTGATGCTGCCTATGGGCTGCGCAATGCCGGATGGCGTGTGTTTGCCAGCTGCCGCAAGGCCGAAGACTGCGCGCGTTTGCAATCGGAAGGGTTTGAAAGCCCGCTGATAGACTATGCGGATGCGGATACGATCGTAAACGGACTGGCTGAGGTGCTCGAGGCCACTGGCGGAACACTTGATGCGCTTTACAATAATGGGGCCTATGCCTGCCCCGGCGCAGTTGAAGATCTGCCCACCGACGCGCTGCGGGCCATTTTTGAAACCAATCTTTTTGGTTGGCATGAACTGACCCGGCTGGTCATCCCGGTTATGCGCACGCAGGGGCATGGGCGGATCATTAATTGCTCATCCGTTTTGGGGTTTGTCGCGATGAAATGGCGCGGGGCTTACGTCTCAACCAAATTCGCGCTTGAGGGGCTGACGGATGTGCTTCGGGTTGAGATGGCCAATACGCCGATCAAGGTGATCTTGATCGAACCGGGGCCGGTCACGTCGAAAATTCGCCAAAATGCAATCCCGCATTTCGAAAAATGGATCGATTGGAAAGGCTCGGCCCGAAAGGATGAGTATCAAGAGGTCATGGGCCGCCTTTATGAGGATCGTGGTCCAGATCAGTTTGAATTACCCGCTGAGGCAGTCACCAAAAAGCTGCTGCATGCGCTGACCTCTTCCCGGCCGAAACCGCGCTATTATGTGACCACACCTACGTATTTGATGGGGTTCTTGCGCCGGATCCTTTCCACGCGTTTGCTGGATAAGGTGATATTGAAAGCGTAGGGGCTTTCCTTCGCCACCATGGCTGCTACATGGCCAAGGGCGGATAATTGAAGGACCGTAATAGATGACAAACGACCCGCTTTTTTGGTTCATGCTGCTATCGGTCGCTGCGGTGTTGGTGATCTTGATGGCAGGGATTGGCACCTTCGGCAAAGGCGGCGCGTTCAATCGCAAATATGCCAATAAGATCATGCGCTGGCGGATCGGTGCGCAGTTATTTGCAGTTGTGATGATCGTGCTTTTTGTCGTTTTGCGTGGCAACGGGGGATAGAGCATGGTCGTTTTGAACAAGATTTACACCAAAACCGGTGACGCGGGGGAAACGGCGCTAGGCAATGGCGCGCGCGTGGCCAAACATGCGCTGCGTGTGAATGCCTATGGAACGGTAGATGAAACCAACGCGACCGTTGGTCTTGCGCGCCTGCATGCGACAGATGAAATGGACGCCCAATTGGCTATGATCCAGAATGATCTATTCGATCTCGGCGCCGATCTGTGCCGCCCAGATATGGAAAAAGACGCCGAGGCCGAATATCCCGTTTTGCGCATGGCCGATACGCAAGTCACGCGTCTGGAAACCCAGATTGATGCGATGACTAAACAGGTTGAGCCTTTGCGTAGCTTCATTTTGCCAGGTGGCTCGCCATTGGCGGCCCATCTGCATCTCTGCCGGACGATTTCACGTCGGGCCGAGCGGCTTTCGGTTGAACTGGCCACGATGGAGGCAGTCAATCCAGCGGCGGTGAAATATCTGAACCGTCTGTCGGACTGGTTCTTTCAGGCTTCGCGAATTGCGAATGAGAATGGCAAGCGCGATGTACTTTGGGTGCCGGGCGCCAACCGCTAAGGGCGAAGCCTAGCCCGCCATTTTGCAGCGGACGGGGCTCTAGAATTTGTCCTCTAGCGCGCCGGCTGCGACCAGCGCATCATATTTGCCTTGATCAAACCACCAGAAATCCACGCCCCGGTTGAAATCATATGGGGCGGGCCGGTCGGGCATGCCGAAGATGTCCCAGATCGCAACCCGGTGCGCCGCCAAGGTCCAGCCGCTGATCCAGATATTCTTGGACCGCAGCACACGGTCGAGCGCCCGGATGGTGATGACCAGGTCTTCGCGCGTTTCGGCCTCGGTTGCGCGTTCGATCAATGCGTCAACGACGGGGTCTGCGATTCCGCTTAGATTATTGCTGCCCTCGGCGGCTGCGGCCGCTGCGCCATAAAAGGCCCGTAGATCCGCGCCGGGCGTGACCGAGACCTGCCATGCGGCCGCGTTTAGATCAAAGTCATAGGTTTGGCGCCGCTCGCTCATGGTGCTGGGGTCGAGAAACTCAAATTCGGCGTCGATGCCGATGCTTTTCAGGTTCTCGATAAAGGGCACGATGACTCGTTCCAGACCGCGGCTGTCATCGGGCAGGCGCAGGGTTAATACTTCGCCCGCTGCATTTCGGCGCATCCCGTCATCACCTGCTATCCACCCTGCTTCGTCCAGCAGGCGCGATGCTTCACGCAATCCGCTGCGATCACGCGGGTTAGGGCCGCCCGCATAGGGTACAAAGGCGGGCTGGGTGAAAATCTCGGGTGGCAGTTGATCGCGAAACTCTTCCAAGAGCGCCAGCTCTGCGCCTTCGGGGATGCCTTCGGCTTGCATATCGGTGTTTTCAAAGAAACTGTCGGATTGATCATAGGTCTGGTAAAACAGCGTCTCATTCGTCCATTCGAAATTGAACGCATATTGCAGGGCCAGGCGGACTCGGGCGTCTTGCAGGGCTGGCTTGCGCATGTTGATCCAAATGCCGTACGCGTTCCCTGGCTGGGCATCGGGGATCATGATCTGTTTGACCCAGCCGCTTTGTGCAGCCGGGAAATTATATCCCGTCGCCCATGAGGATGACCGATACTCAACCCGCATCGCGTATTCACCGGCTGCAAATGCTTCCAGCCCGACGGTGTCATCGACGAAATATTCATAGGCGTAGCATTCGAAATTATTTCGGCCCGCGTTGACCGGCAGATCGGCAGCCCAATAATCGGGGTCTTTGCAAAATGTGATGCTGCGCGGGGCATCGACGGTCTCAACCAGATAGGGGCCAGAGCCGATGGGCGTATCCATCCATGTATCGTCGAAAGGGACATTATCGTAGAAATGGGCGGGCAGGATCGCAAGCTGCGCCAGACTGCCGATAAAGGCGTTTCCAGCTCCGGGGGCCAACGCGATGCGGACCCGGTGGTCGGTCTCTGCGGTCATCTCCGTCACATCGGCAAGCAGGTTGCGATAATAGGGATGCCCATCGGTTTTCAGTGCGTTGATCGTAAAGATGACGTCTTGGGCGGTGATGGGTTCATCGTCGTGAAACCGGGCCTCGGGGCGCATGTTGAACGTCACATATGACAGATCGTCGGGGTATTCGATTGTTTCGGCAATCAACCCATAAAGCGCGTCCGGCTCGTCATAGGCGCGTGCCATCAGGCTGTCATAGACGTGATGGCTGATCTCAGAGGCCGGATCGCCTTTGATGATGAAGATATTCATGCTGTTGAAAGTGGGCGTGCCGTAAAGCTGGCGCTGGGCCATCGTTCCGCCCTGGGGCGCATCGGGGTTGGCATAATCGAAATGGGTGAAATCGGGGCCATATTTAAGGTCTCCGAACACAGCATAACCGTGACTGATTGTGACATCGGCCATTCCGGGCCCGGCAAATGCGCAAAGCGCTAGCGCCGCAGCGCGATTTCTGATCATCTTCGAAGTCCCCCAATGTTGCACCGCCCTTAGTCAGGTCAATTGATGGGGGCCTGTCAAGCCGGGTTTGGCGGGTCACCGGTTTTTGATGCGCCCATTGCGACGTTCTACCGCTGGGCCGTGACCCTTAGAAGACAGCCCGGTTTGTAACGCTGAATTGACGTGCACGTCCGGAACGTGGCGTCCGCAGACCCATGCGCGTCGATTTTGCACTGTTTTCATTCCATCACCCGCGCTAACAACGGCAGGAGAACGGAAAATATCAATTTCTTGGGAGAGAAACGCAGATGAAGGTCCTCGTACCCGTCAAGCGCGTGATCGACTACAACGTGAAGGTCCGCGTGAAAGCGGATGGCTCCGGTGTTGATCTCGCTAATGTCAAAATGTCCATGAACCCGTTCGACGAGATTGCCGTCGAAGAGGCCATTCGCCTGCGTGAAGCAGGTAAGGTGGAAGAGGTTATTGCCGTTTCGATTGGTGTCAAACAGGCTCAGGAAACATTGCGTACTGCGCTCGCCATGGGTGCGGACCGCGCCATTTTGGTCGTTGCGGCAGATGATGTGCATACGGATATCGAACCTTTGGCCGTGGCAAAAATCTTGGCTGCTATCGTCAAGGAAGAAGATCCGCAGCTGGTGTTGTGCGGCAAGCAAGCCATCGACAATGACATGAATGCTACCGGCCAAATGCTATCGGCATTGCTGGGTTGGTCGCAGGCCACATTCGCGTCCGAGGTCGATCTGGATGGTGACAGCGCCACAGTCACCCGCGAGGTTGATGGCGGTTTGCAAACCATCAAGGTCAAGATGCCGACCATTATCTCTGTTGATCTGCGCTTGAATGAGCCGCGTTATGCATCCTTGCCCAACATCATGAAGGCCAAGAAAAAGCCTTTGGACGAAAAGACACCGGCAGATTACGGCGTTGATTTCACACCGCGCCTTAGTGTGGTCGGTACGTCCGAACCTGAAAGCCGCAAGGCTGGGATTATCGTTGGCTCAGTGGATGAACTGGTCGAGAAACTTAAAGAAGCGGGGGCTGTGTAATGGCTGTTCTTCTGATTGGTGAAGTAAGCGACGGTGCCCTGTCGGTTGATGCGACAGCAAAAGCTGTCAGTGCCGTGGCAGCGCTGGGCGATGTGACTGTGCTTTGCGCCGGCGCGTCCGCCAAGGCTGCTGCGGATGAAGCGGCCAAGATTGATGGTGTCGCAAAGGTACTATGTGCCGAAGATGCGGCCCTCGGTCACCGTTTGGCCGAGCCGACCGCAGATTTGATTGTCTCGCTTGCTGGTGATTACACGCATATCGCCGCCCCTGGGACAACAGACGCCAAGAATGTGATGCCCCGCGTGGCGGCTTTACTTGATGTGATGATCGTCTCTGAGGTGACCAAAGTTGTTGATGCGGACACCTTTGAGCGTCCGATCTATGCGGGCAACGCTATTCAAACCGTGAAATCAGCGGATGGCAAAAAAGTGCTGACTGTCCGTACCGCTGGTTTTGACGCTGCTGGTATGGGTGGCTCTGCTGCGGTTGAAGCCATTGGCGCGGCTGGTGATCCAGGCCTGTCCGAATGGGTCGAAGACAAAGTTGCCGAATCCGACCGACCCGAACTGACATCGGCAGGTGTTGTCGTCTCTGGCGGGCGCGGCGTAGGGTCGGAAGAAGACTTCGCCCTGATCGAAAAGCTGGCAGATAAGCTGAACGCCGCTGTTGGCGCGTCGCGCGCTGCGGTCGATAGCGGTTATGCCCCCAATGACTGGCAAGTTGGCCAAACCGGTAAGGTTGTTGCGCCTGATCTTTACGTCGCAGTCGGGATTTCCGGTGCAATCCAGCACCTTGCGGGCATGAAAGACAGTAAGATCATCGTGGCGATCAACAAAGACGAAGAAGCCCCGATTTTCCAGGTGGCAGATTTTGGTCTGGTTGCTGATCTGTTTGATGCGGTTCCGGAGCTGACAGGTAAGCTCTGATCTGATACGCATCTTTTGAACGAAGGCCCGCATTTCGTGCGGGCCTTATTCGTTAGAGCGAATAAAGGTTTTCGCGAATCGATGGGATCAAGGCCGCACTTGCATCCACATGGCAGGCGGCGCCCAACATTTCACTCGCTGCAGCCTCTTGCGAGGGGGGAAAGAACATCCCTGCGGTGCCTTCGCCCAAAGATTCCGCCGATGGGTTTGCCTGAACGACATCCATCACCAAAGGGCGTAATTCGTCGATCATTGATGCGGTGATAAACAACGGGTCTGATTGCAATTGGCCGGCCCGTTCGGACCAATGCAAGTCGTTCATTTCCTCCTCCGAAAACCAAAGCAAGATAGACCGTGGCCCGATTTGGCCAAGCATGTTGCGCATGCGTGCGACCCAGGCCTGCCGAAGCTCCTCCACCACCGTATCAAACCGTTCTAGCGACTTTGCATGCAAATCGCCCAACATGTGGCGGGTGAATGAGAACTGTGAGAAATCAACATCATGATAAATCGCCTGCAGCACGGTTGAGGCCTTTAAGAATCTGTCATTGCGCCGCGGGTGGACGGAATAGAACCTGTTCGACAGGTTATTTGCGCCCATCACCTGGACAACTGTGATATCCGCCCCATTGCAAATTTCCATGATCGTCGGATCATTAACAAAAACATCAATACCGCCGTTCACACAGCCGAAATTGACGCAAGTCTGGCGCATGGCCTTTTCGACCAGTACCGGAAATGGTTTTTCGATGAATTTGCCATAGGTTTCAGTGCCGCCGATAAAAGCCATATAAGGTCGGTCTAGCCGCCGCCGCGGCCCTCGAAACAGCATTCGCGAAGCCCCATAGCGACATGGAGAATAGGACAGATCGCCCGTTTCGATTGCTTCTTGTTTCATAGATCCCACCTTTTGCATTTCAGCGCGCAATGGCAGATTCGTCGAAATCATTTGCGAATTCGCTAACGATGGCATTCGTCTAAATTTTTCGACGTTCCTGCGACTTGAAGCTGCCCCCTGCGCAGGCCTATGCTGCGCAAAGATCAAAGGGGAAAAAGTATGACAATCGCGCGTGTGGGAATTGTGGGCGCCGGGCAAATGGGCAATGGGATTGCACATGTCTTTGCCGCTGCCGGATATGATGTTCTGATGACCGATATCAGCGCCGACGCGTTAGAGACGGCTGTCAAACTGATCGACCGCAATCTTGAACGTCAGGTCAAGAAAGAGCAAATCACCGAAGCCGACAAATCTGAGGCTATGCGCCGTATTGCAACAACGCAGACGCTGACGGATTTAGGGCGGACTGATCTTATCATCGAAGCTGCGACCGAGCGTGAAAAGATCAAAACCGCTATCTTTGAGGAACTGGTTCCGCATCTGAAACCGGATACAATCCTGACCTCGAATACTTCATCAATTTCCATCACCCGTCTGGCCTCGCGAACTGATCGCCCTGAAAAATTCATGGGGTTTCATTTCATGAACCCAGTGCCGATCATGCAGCTGGTCGAATTGATCCGCGGCATTGCGACGGACGAGGCCACGTTCAAAGCCTGCCATGGCGTTGTTGAACGTTTGGGCAAAACATCTGCAACGGCCGAGGATTTCCCCGCCTTTATCGTGAACCGGATCCTGATGCCGATGATCAACGAGGCGATCTACACCCTTTATGAAGGCGTGGGTTCGGTGCAGTCGATTGATACGTCACTTAAGCTGGGTGCGAACCATCCGATGGGCCCGCTGGCCTTGGCTGATTTCATCGGGCTGGATACCTGTCTGGCTATTATGAACGTGCTGCATGACGGCTTGGCGGATACCAAATACCGCCCTTGCCCACTGCTGACCAAATATGTCGAGGCCGGTTGGCTGGGCCGTAAAACCCAGCGTGGCTTCTATGATTATCGCGGGGATGAGCCGGTGCCGACGCGCTAGGCACCCAGCGCCAACTTCGTCGCTAATATCAGCATTGTGATGCCGACAAAGCCGTCAAGCCAGGCCCATGCTTTTGGCTTTGCAAAAAATGGCGCCAACATACGTGCGCCATATCCAAGAACGCAGAAAAACACGCATGATGCGCTCAGCGCGCCAGCGCCAAAAAACCATCGCCCTGCCTCGTAAGTGGTTGAAACAGCTCCGATCAATCCGACGGTATCAAGATAGACATGCGGGTTCGCCCAGGTCAGTATCAATGTGGTGATCAGCGCCGTGCGCAGGCTTTGTACGGCCCCCCCTTCAGTCGTCAGGGCCTCTGTATTCGCGAAGGCGGCGCGCAAAGATCGCAAGCCATAGATGACCAAAAAGACAGCCCCACCCCAGCGCATCACCTCAAGCGCCCAAGGGGCTGCCTTGGTGATCACGCCGAATCCGGCAACACCGCTGAAGATCAAAATAGCCTCTGACAAGCAGCACAACGCGATAACGGGCCCCACATGAGCGCGGCGTAAGCCTTGACGCAGAACAAAGGCATTCTGCGCCCCAATGGCCAGGATCAATGACATCGATAGCGCAAAACCAGCGGCAAAAGCCTGTAACATCAGTGGCCTCTCAGTGTTCTTTTAAGAGGTTGCTAACAGGAGTAAGAATATAAGACTAACGCGTTTTCATGATATGCTATAAGAATTGCTTATGTTTGATCGTGCCTCTCTTGCTGCTTTGGCGGCTGTTTTGGATAGCGGCTCATTTGAGCTGGCAGCGGCGCGGTTGAACGTGTCGCAATCCGCAATCTCGCAACGGATCAAAAAGTTAGAGGATCAGATCGGTACGATTTTGGTACGGCGGACACGGCCTGCGACAGCCACCGAAGCGGGGTTGCGGCTGCAGGCCCATGCCGAAACGTTGAACTTGCTAGAAAGGGATATCACCCTGGAAATGGGGCAATCCCCCGGCCGGTTGGACCGGCCAGTTCGGATTGCCGTAACGGCCGATACCTTGGCAAGCTGGGTTCTACCCGCGTTACCCAAGGAGAAGGGGTTATTTTACGATCTGGTGATCGATGATCAGGACCACTCTGCGGATCTTCTGGTTAGGGGAGAAGTCGCAGCTGCCGTGACATCCCGCAAATCTGCGCTGACAGGCTGCGATGTGATCCCGCTGGGCCCATTGCGCTATGCGGCCTTTGCATCCCCTGCATTCGTCGCCACATATTTCGCCGCTGGTATCACAGCGGATACGTTGCAGCAGGCACCTGCGTTAACATTTAATCGCAAGGACCGTCTGCAGCTAACCTGGGCCTCAAACGTAGCCGGGCAGTCTATCCCAGCTTTGCCGACCCATTACGTCCCATCGACCCAAGGGATCACCGAAGCTGCACGTGTCGGGCTAGGCTGGGCTGTAAATCCATTGCCGCTGGTGCAACCATTATTTGAAAGTGGGGCATTACTGCGTTTGCGGCCTGAAGTGACGCTTGAGACACCGCTGTACTGGCAGGTTCCGCGGCAAAACAAAGCGGGGTTGGCGGGGCTTACCAAAAGCCTGATCGCCTATGCCAGACAGCAGCGCTAGCCGTCTTTCAAAGCAAGCGTCTGTTCGCGCAGCCAAGCCATGAAATTGCGGGGGTCGGTCAAGCGCTCTTTGATTTCATCCTCATCAAAAGCTTTTCCAACAACCGGTTTTTGCGGCTTGCCGCAGGCGTTTACGATTTCATGGATCAACAGACTTTGCCGCAGTGTTGGCGACAGCTGATTGGCGATCTGGTACCAACGTGAATTGGACCCCGGAAAAAAGCAGGGTACGACGCGGGCGCCAGATTTGCGGATCATCTTTGCGGTAAAGAGATTCCATTCATCTTCGATAACGGGGCCAAACATGGTGTTGGACGAAGCCACAACCCCGGATGGAAAAAGCGCGACCATTCCCCCCTCGGCCAGATGATCCATGGCTTTCTTGCGCATCTCGACCATTTTGGCCTGCGCGTTTTCCTCATAAGGGAAAGGGACAGGGATCATGAATTTGCCCGCATCCGGGTCAATATCGGTCAGAAAGGCGCGTGTCAGGATCCTGTAATCTGTTCGGGCGCGGCCGACCAGATCAGCGATGACCATGCCGTCAACCATCCCATGAGGATGATTGGCCACAAGAACGACAGGGCCGGTTTTGGGGATATTGTCAATCTGGGTCTGCGGCGTGATCAAATCGATTTTCATCACATCAAGCGCCTCGCGCCAAAAGGCCTGGCCGCGGATTTTACCCTTTTTCTCGAACTTGCGGATCATGCGGATAATGTGAATCTTACCCGTGAACCACTCGATGGTCTTGATCACATTGCGCTTAAAGGCGCTGTCAAAGCTACCCGAATACGTCAGGCTGCCACGGTCATAAACGCGGGGGGCGGCATCGCCGACAATCGGCGGAGTTTGAATTTTCCGGGTTGTCTCGGTCAATTGGCTGATCCCCCCTACCGCATCACAGATCAGTCATCTTCGCCGAACTTATCGGCCACGAGGGCCGCGATCGCCTCAGATAGTGCTTCGGCCTCAGGACCACGTGTTTCCACGTCAATAAAGGTTCCGATAGAAGCTGCCAACATCAAAAGCCCCATGATACTATCGCCGCTCGCGCTTTCACCATCTTTGCTGATCGTCGCGTCGGCATCAAAGCCTTCAACGACTTCGACCAGACGGGCAGAGGCGCGGGCATGCAAACCCTTGATATTCTCAATCTTAAGCCGGGATGTTGTCATGTTGGGCTCCCGCCGTCCTGCACGCCGTTATGGCTATTGATATATTTATGGGCTGCCACAATGGCGGCTTCGACAGCATCCGGCACGCTGCGTTTGCGCGATTTGGCCAGTTTGATCAGCATGGGCAAATTAGCACCGTAAAGAATGCGCCGGTTTTCGGGGCTGCAGGCCCGCAGCGACAGGTTCGAAGGCGAGCCACCAAACATATCCGTCACAATGACCACGCCCGCGCCCGTATCGACGGTATCAGCCGCGTTACAAATTTCATCTTGTTTTTCGGCCCGGTCATCTTCAGGACCGATGGCGATACTGATCATGCCGGGCTGTTTGCCCACAACATGTTCAACGGCCGCTAAATATTCGCTAGCCAAACCACCATGCGCCACAATGACGATACCAATCAAACCGGATGCCCCTTGCTCGCTTGCCCATCGCGGCGTTCCATTTCTCGGTGGCGTTTAGACACTTGCCATCCGTCCTGTGCAAGGGCTGATGCCATATGTTCGACCATTGCGACCGAACGGTGTTGCCCTCCGGTACATCCAAAGCCAATGGACAGGTAGGATTTACCCTCTTCCTGATGGGCTGGCAGAAGCAGATCGATCAATGCTTTCACCCGTTCGGTGAAAGGGGCAAAGCGCGGATCGGCGGCGACATAGTCCGCCACGGCTTGATCGCGCCCATCGGCGCTGCGCAAATCGGCTTCCCAATGGGGGTTCCGCAGGAAACGGCAATCCATGACAATATCCATGCCGCGTGGCAGCCCGCGCTTGTAGGAAAACGATTGCAAAGTGACGCCAAGCTGCCTGCCATCGCCGGTGGCGAACCAATGATCTATTTCGGCACGTAAATCATGCGGTGTCAGCCCGGTTGTGTTGATCAAAACATCCGCCCGGGTGCGTACCGGCATCAGCAAATCGCGTTCCTTTGCGATCCCGCTCAGCGGTGGTCCTGCCGGGGCCAGCGGATGGCGGCGGCGTGTTTCAGAATAGCGGCGGACCAGTTCTTCCTCATCCGCATCAACATATAGCACCTGCGGATCATGATCGGGGTCCGCGGCAAGCTGGTCGATGATTTCGATCAGTGCGTCGACACCGAAATCCCGATTGCGCACGTCCAGCCCCAGCGCCAGCGGCCGGCTGGGGGGCGGTCCGTCCAATAGGCGGGGCAGCAGGGACAGGGGCAAATTGTCTATCACCTCATATCCCAGATCCTCAAGAACGTTGATCGCGGTCGACCGTCCGGCGCCCGATGGGCCGGTCACCAGCACGATGCTGGGGGCGTTGTCAGAGGTGCTATCGGTCATCTGTCGTGGCTCCGGCCTGCTTTGAGATATTGCAGGATCGCTGGGGCGAAATGTGCACCTGAAATACGGTTTATCAAGGGCAATGCGCATCCAAGGCAGCTGTAACTGTGGCGCTCTGGCAACCGTGACGTTTCGTCAGTTTCAAGATCGACCACCAGAACGATGAGGGTCGGGGGGGCCATATCTGCATGAAGCAGTCCGACACCGCGCGCCTCGATCAAGCCTGTGATCGTTGGTGGGCAGCTGGCGATGATACCGTCCCCGCGCCGTTCCAGCCTGACCTGATCATCGGCAACCAGTTGGCAGCCATAGGCCATCAACGTCAGGGCGAGCGCAGATTTCCCGCAGCCCGAAGCCCCCTTGATCAGCACGCCCGCTTCGCCCCAGGCAACGCAGCTTGCATGCATTGTCATGCCCGCAGCGTTATCCGTCATCTAAAGCGGCAGCCCCACAACAAAGCGCGCGCCAAGCGGTTCAGATGTTGGGTCGGCATCAGTGGGCCGGATGTTCTCGGCCCAAATTACACCGCCATGTGCCTCAACAATCTGTTTTGAAATCGCCAGACCCAAGCCGGAATTATTACCAAATTGCTGTTCAGGACGCTCAGAGTAGAAACGCTGGAAGACTTTGGTAAGGGCATCATCTGGGATGCCGGGGCCGGTGTCTTCGACGACGATCAACACACGGTTTTCGCGGGTCCGAGTCCAAACCCGGATCGCGTCGCCTTGTTCACAAAAGGAAATCGCATTGGTGATCAGATTGACAAAAACCTGGGCAAGTCGCCCTTCCAACCCTTGGACTTCGATAGGCTCTTCGGGGATATCCGCGACAAAGTCGATCCCTTTGCTTTTGGCGTCTTTGCCCAGAAACTCGATAATATTTCCAAGCATCGTGCCCAGATTGAAAGGCTCTTCTTCCTCTTTGACCAGCTCGCTATCGAGGCGGGACGCGTTTGAGATATCGCTGACCAGCCGGTCCAGACGTTTGACGTCATGTTCGATGACCTGCAGCAGCTGTTCGCGCTGATCATCCCGTTTGGCGACCCGCATTGTGCCAACGGCTGACCTGAGCGACGCCAACGGGTTCTTGATCTCATGGGACACGTCTGCTGCGAATTGCTCATTACCCTCAATCCGCTCATAAAGCGCGGCAACCATCGCGCGCAGCGCACCAGACAGACGCCCGATTTCGTCAGGTCGGGCGGTCAGATCGGGGATATGCACGCGGACGGGTGACATTTTGCGTGCGTTTTTATCCTGACTAATCTCAGCCGCGGTGGCCAGATCTGCCAGTGGGTTTGCGATCGTCGAGGCCAGAACAAGGCTGAGGCCGATACTAATCGCCATGCCGACCAAAAACAGGCGCAAGACTTGTTCGCGCTCTCGCCTGACCAGGCTGTCCACCTCACCGGCCGCGGTACGGGCCGCGATGACCCCAAGCGCTGTATCGCCACGCATAATAGGTGTCGTGACGATAAAGCTGGTTGTCCCGCCGATATCCGACGCTTCAAGCTGCGTGCCAGCGGCAATGGCCTTGCGCACGCTTTCTTGCGACAGGGCAATAAGCTGCTCTTCAGCCGACGTATCATCACCGCCGAATGATACAAGGCCGATGAAGCCATCCCAGGTATCGGCTAAAAAGTCGGTAATAATCGTATCGCCAGTTTGCAACTCAAGCTGCGCTTGCTGTTCGGCGTTCAACGTACCGGTTGCTTGGGCAACCACGGTGGCGTCTGGGGCAAAAACGGATACTTCAACACCGCCACGCAGGTTCAGACCTGTCAGTGTTGCCGTTGGATTTATGCCGTCGGCAGTAACAAGATTAACGGGGGCAACCGATGGAAGTTGCGCCTCAAAAACGTCCGCAATCAGCTGGGCTTCGTTCATCAGGCCTGCAGCACGTTGATAGGCCAAACTATCCCGGGATGGATTGAGATACAGCACACCAGCAATCAGCAGGATCAGGGCGATCAAGTTGAAGGTAACGATCTTACGGGCAATCGGCGAGCTGCGCAGCGCAAAAAGACCGCGCCGCCTGGTGTCGGTCCGGCTAGAGCGTCGATCAACAACCTCAGGATCAACCCAATCATCGCCGATGACCAGATCAGGCGAACGCGCTGCTTCGCGTACGGACCGCAGATCACGTACGTCAATTTTTGGCGCGGCGGTCATGCCTTACTCTTCGTTGTATCGGTATCCGATTCCATAAAGTGTCTCGATCGCGGAAAACTCGTTATCGGTATTACGCATTTTCTTGCGCAAACGCTTAATGTGGCTGTCGATCGTCCGGTCATCCACATAAACTTGGTCATCATAGGCGACATCCATCAGCTGATCACGGCTTTTTACAAAACCGGGCCGTTGGGCAAGCGCCTGCAACAACAAAAATTCCGTCACGGTCAGCGAAACATCCTGACCCTTCCATTTCACCGCATGGCGCAGGGGATCCATGACCAACTCGCCGCGGACCATAACCTTGGTCTCTTCGGTTTCTTCGATCTCTTCGCCGGCAATGGCGTCTTGGCGGCGCAATAGCGCACGGATACGCTCGACGAGCAGGCGTTGCGAGAAAGGCTTCTTAACGTAGTCATCGGCGCCCATCCGCAGGCCAAGCACCTCATCGATTTCGTCATCCTTGGACGTCAGAAAGATTACCGGCATCGATGTTTTCTGGCGCAACCGTTGCAGCAGATCCATCCCGTCCATGCGGGGCATCTTGATATCCAGAACAGCCATGTCAGGCATGCGTTTATTAAAGGCGTCGAGCGCGGCCTGACCATCATTATAGGTCTCGACCTCAAAACCTTCGGCCTCCAATGTCATTGCGACAGAGGTAAGAATATTCCGGTCATCATCGACCAACGCGATTCGAGACATGCTTTTGTTTCCTCAACGGCCACGGGTGTACGGGTTTGGGCCCTGCTGTTGTGCAGTTTTCATCTTTTTAGCCAAACGAATCAATCCCTAACTCCACGGCTGCCACAATATTGCCTTAATTGGTGGATTTTTCGTGCCCCCCAGACCGGTATGGCAGACCCGGACCCGGCTCAGGCGAACTTGGTTGCGCTAACATCAAATTGGTTGCGCTAACGTCGGTCCGGTGGGCTATCCGGCCTTAAAAAATTGGTGTTATGGAGAACGCATCGCAGGCCATCCCGGCCATATCAAAAAGGAGCGAACCCATGGACCACGGTACGGTCAACCCCACGATGAAGCTTGAAGACCAAGGCATCACAGGGCTGGGTTATGTCTATTATAACCGCTCTGAAGATGAATTGCAGACCGCTGCCGTCGCGGCAGGCGAAGGCGTGACCGGTCAGGGCGGGACATTTTTGGTGACAACCGGCAAGCATACGGGCCGATCACCAAAGGATAAATTTGTCGTCGCGACCCCGTCAGTGCAGGATACAATCTGGTGGGAAAATAATCCGCCAATGGATCCCGCGAAATTCGACGCGCTCTACGCGGATATGCGCGCCCACATGAAAGGCGGCAACTACGACGTGCAGGACCTTTTTGCAGGGGCTGATCCGGCGCACCGGCTCGATGTGCGTGTGGTAACCGAACTGACCTGGCACAGCCTTTTCATTCGGCACCTGCTGCGCCGCCCTGATGCGTCCGAACTGGCGGGATTCACACCTGACTTCACGATCATCAACTGCCCCAGCTTCAAGGCCGATCCGGTACGTCATGGCTGCCGGACGGATACGGTGATCGCCCTTAATTTCGACGCCAAGCTTATCTTGATTGGCGGGACCGAATACGCGGGCGAGAACAAGAAATCCGTCTTTACATTGCTGAACTACCTGCTGCCCGAAAAAGGGATCATGCCGATGCATTGCTCGGCCAATCACGCGCCGGGCAATCCGGTGGATACTGCCGTGTTCTTCGGGCTTTCAGGAACCGGGAAGACCACATTATCGGCTGACCCAAGCCGGACGCTGATCGGCGATGATGAACATGGCTGGTCGGACCGGGGGACCTTCAATTTTGAAGGGGGGTGTTATGCGAAGACAATTGGGCTTGATCCCAAGGCCGAGCCCGAGATTTACGCCACCTGTACGATGCCGCATACGGTGATCGAAAATATGGTCTTTGATCCGGAAACGCTTGCGCTGGATTTCGAAGATGACAGCCTGACGGCCAATATGCGCTGCGCGTATCCGCTGAATTATATCTCAAACGCATCAGATAATGCGCTTGGGGGGCATCCCAAGAATATCATCATGCTGACATGTGATGCGTTTGGGGTGTTGCCACCGATCGCGCGGCTGACACCGGCGCAGGCCATGTATCATTTCCTGTCTGGCTTCACATCCAAAGTCGCCGGGACAGAGCGGGGCGTGACCGAACCCGAACCGACATTCAGCACCTGTTTTGGCGCGCCTTTCATGCCGCGCCGGCCAGAAGTTTACGGCAACCTGCTAAGGTCCAAAATCGCAAGCCATGGGGCAACCTGCTGGTTGGTTAATACAGGTTGGACAGGCGGAGCCTATGGGACCGGTCAACGCATGCCGATCAAAGCCACGCGCGCCTTGTTGGCCGCAGCGCTCAATGGGACGCTCAGCGAAAGCACATTCCGCAAGGATCCGTATTTCGGCTTTGACGTGCCAGTCTCTGTTGCGGGTGTCGACGATAAATTGCTCGACCCGCGTGAGACTTGGTGCAACAAGGATGCCTATGATCTTCAGGCGACAAAACTTGTGCGCATGTTTAGCGACAACTTTGAAAAATACGTCCCGTTTATCGATGAGGACGTCAAAGCCGCTGCAATCGGGTAAATCCTGTAAGATGGGTTTCAATCCATCTTACCTTCTCTTCGCTTGTTTGCTTTCCCTTATCGGGCATGGGGCATCGGCGGATCTGTCGATTTCGACTGTGCCGGTCAGCGACGATATCATCAGCCTCGAGGCCGGGATCCTTTGCCCACCCGAAACGGTCGGCACAAACCCGGCCCCGGGCACCATTACGGGTGCGACCCACGTGATTGCCGAAAGCCCACCCTTTGCGGCAAATATCCGGCAAGTTCCGGCGACGTTGGGGCTTGCCTTTGGGATCAAGGCGCAAACCCGGGTGCCAGGCGGGCTAAACGGCATCACCATGACAATCACCCACCCGCCCATGGGGCCAGAGAAAGTGTCAGAACAAAGCTTTACCTCGCGGATCAATGATGACGATCCGTCGCTGACCTTCTTTCAATTCGATCACAGCTATGAGCTGGTCGAGGGCGAGTGGAGCATGATGGTGACCCATGCTGATATGCTCTTGTACAAGGTCGATTTTACGGTGCTGCCGCCAGAAGCACTGCCCGAGATCGCCGGGCTTTGCGGGTATCTTGATCTGCTGTCGTAACGCGTCAGCCCATTAGCCCGCGCCGGATCAGATTGAGACCGGCGATGATTAAAACCCATAAAGTGGCGCGGCGAAACTTGTCCTGATCAAACCGGTCCCCCAATTTGAACCCAAGCCACATCCCCAGCATCGCCGGGACAACCATTGCCGCCGACAGGGGCCAGGTTTGCCCATTCAGAACGCCCGATTTTAGATGGCCCAGCAGCAACATGACCGAACCCAGACCATAGATTACCCCTTGGATCGACATTTGCCGATCTCGCGGCGTGTCCAATGCGAGCAGGTATAACACCGTTGGTGGTCCCCATGTGCCTGCCAGCCCGCCCAAGATACCGGACAACGTGCCCGCCATCCATTCAAACGGGCGGCGCCAACTTGCGGATATGGACGGCCGCCATCCCGCTAACTGCACGGCACAAAGGCCCACGACAGGCACACCAAGGACGACGAACATACCATTTGTCGGGATGCTGGTCAGAAACTGGGCCGAAATCAGAATCATGATGCAAACCAGCGAAATATAGCGCCAATGATCGCGTATGGCCTGCCTGGCGGGGGCGAGCCCCGATCGCAGAACTTGCAGCCCGTTGCCCAAAAGAATCGGCAGAACGATGCAAGCTACGACCAGCTGCGGCTCAATCAAAATACCCATACCGGAAATCATGATCAGCGGCATCGCAAAACCAACAGCGCCTTTCACAAAGCCGCCGATGAATGTGACGCAAAATGCAAAAATCAAAAGGGCAGGGGGCAAAAGGGAAAAACTATCAGCCATGCGTTTTCTTAAGCCCGTTTTGCCTTGGTTGATAGTTCAATAGCGGCGGCCGATCATAATCGTGCGATCGCATGCAGCAATCTGTCCCGCGCCGGCGGCACAGGACGGTCGCCCAGGCTCTTGACCAAGCGATGCTCGATAAAGAAACCCGTGGTGCCAAGGGCGGCAATAATCTCTGAATTTGAGGCATCACCCATCCCGGTAAGAACCGGGGGCAAAGGAAGCAGCCGGTCCGCCCATTCGCCGGCGCCTGATCGGCTGACGGCCCGTCCGGATTTGGGTGAGACATAGGCAAGATCCTCATTCACGCCGCGCACCGCACAGCCGCTGAGATCCAAACCAAATCCCATTTCTTCCAGCAGGGCCTGTTCCCAACGCAAATAGGCCAGCGGCCAGACCTCAGATTGGCCCAAAAGATCCAACAGACCCATCGTGCGTTCGTAGAAAGCTGGATAAGGCGCGCGTTCTGGCAGCACATGAGCCAACAAGCCGCAGACGGCATTCAACCCGGCCAAGGCAAGCCGATCTGACATGGCAATGGCCGCGCGGCTTCGTAAGGGTTCCAATGTGAACGCGCCCAGATGATCGTCTAACCGTGCCTTCCAAACGGCTGCGACCTGTGTGCCAGGTTGTAGATTGGGGGCGGCCTTGCGGCTGGCGCCGCCGCGAACAACGCCAGCATGGCGACCATGCGCCGCGCTGAACAGCTCGACAATCGCCGCGCTTTCCCCAAAGGGGCGGGTGGCCAAGATCGCCCCTTCATCACGCCATTCAATCATAAAGCCAGTATCGTCAGGAATAAGGCGGAAAGGCAATGCTGGATGGAAGACCGGACTCCCCCGCGCAGAGCGCATAAAAGTTATTCAAGTCCGGGTTCATCCAACAAATGACGGCCCTGGCGATCCTCGACCTCGATGACCCAAAGGTCAGGGTCAAAGCCGGATTGTTTGGCAATAGATGCATCCACATCCGTCTCGGCACCTTCGGCCAAAACGACCCAAACCCGTTCTCCTGACATCAAATCAAAGCTGCGTTGATAACAAACAGCCTCGCCATCCAGGGTATTGAGCTTGACCAGCACCGCGCCCGCCGTCCCGTCACCCCGGCGCACAACAAACGCGGGAATATCTTGTAATCGAAGCCGAGTCAGATAGGCCGACACCCATATGTCGGCGGTCAGTTTCATGGGTGCGGCCGTCCCGGGCTTGACCCGGGACCTCGACCGAGGCGGTGTTGGAGGTCCCGGGTCAAGCCCGGGACGGCGCAGCACATGTCGCTAGGCGTTACCATCTTTGAAATCCAGCCCCATTTCCGAATAACGCTCGGATTCTTCCAGCCAATTCGGACGGACTTTGACCTTCACAAAAAGATGTACGCGACGGCCCAGGAATTCTTCCAGTTCCAACCGGGCCGCTTGACTGATGGCTTTGACGGTTTCACCACCCTTGCCCAACACGATGCCCTTATGGCCGTCACGGGCCACATAGATCAGCTGGTCGATCCGGGCCGCGCCATCTTTGCGTTCTTCCCAGCTTTCGGTTTCAACCGTCAGCTCATAGGGCAGTTCTTGATGCAGGCGGAGGGTCAGCTTTTCACGGGTAATCTCAGCGGCGATCATGCGCATGGGCAGATCTGCGATCTGGTCCTCGGGGTAAAGAAACGGGCCTGCAGGGACTTGTTGGGTCAACCATCTGCGCAGCGCGTCGCAGCCATGACCCCGTTCGGCCGAGATCATAAAGGTTTCGGCAAAGGGATAGGCATCATTCATGTCCTTGGTCAGGGCCAAAAGGACCTCTGATTTGACCTTGTCGATCTTGTTGATCGCCAGGGCCACGGGCGATTTGCCTGCACGTTCATCCAATGTTTCAAGGATCGCTTTGACGCCATCTGTCATGCCGCGATGGGCCTCAATCATCAGGACAATGACATCAGCATCGGCGGCGCCGCCCCAGGCGGCCGCCACCATGGCCCGGTCTAACCGGCGGCGCGGTTTGAAAAGGCCCGGGGTGTCGACAAAAATCAGCTGGGCGTTGCCATCCATCGCCACACCGCGAATGCGCGCGCGTGTGGTTTGCACCTTATGGGTCACGATGGACACTTTCGCGCCGACCATACGGTTCAGCAGTGTCGATTTGCCTGCATTCGGCTCGCCGATCAGGGCAACAAAGCCGGCTTTGGTTGCAGTATCTGTCATGGGTTTACTTTCTCAAGCAATGCGGATGCGGCGGCCTGTTCAGCCTGCCGCTTTGAGCCCGCAGTGGCTTGTTCGGACGGGCCAGAGGCCAGGCGTACTTCGATGGTGAAAACAGGTTGATGATCCGGCCCAGTGCGGTTGATTTCAACGTATTGCGGCGGGACTTCGCCCCGGGCCTGGGCCCATTCCTGCAACGATGTTTTGGCATCGCGGGCATCGGCAGCCACATTATTGATCCGGTCTCCCCAAAGACGCAAAATAGCGCGGCGGGCTGGATCAAAACCGCCATCTTCGTAGATTGCCGCGATCACAGCCTCCATCGCATCGGCCAATAATGCCTCTTTACGGCGGCCACCGGATTTCATTTCAGACCGGCCCAGTTTCAGAACGGCACCCAGATCAATCTGGCGGGCGACATCGGCGCAGGCCTCGCGGCGGACAAGGGCGTTGTAACGCGGGGCCAGCTGGCCTTCGGGGGCGTTCGGATCGGCTTTCAGCAACGCTTCGGCCATGACAAGGCCGAGCACGCGATCACCTAAGAACTCAAGACGCTGATTGTCGTCCCGGTGCGGGCTGACCATCGAAGAATGCGTCACCGCGCGCACCAACAGTTCGGGCTGCAGAAATGTATGGCCCAAACGCCCGGAAAAGGCTTTCAGTTCGCCTGAGAGCTTCAATCGAGCGCCTTGAAAAAACGGTCACTTCGCCAGGTCCAGAAGGCGAACATTGAACGGCCCGCTGATGACAAAATCACGCGGTCTGCGCGGCCAATCAGATCCTTGCGGTCCACAAAGCCAACGCCGCCACTGCGTTGCGAGACGCGGCTATCGTTGGAATTGTCGCGGTTGTCACCCATGAAAAAGAATTGATCGGCGGGGACAGTGAAAACGCCGGTATTGTCGGTGCGCTGTGTGCGGATGTTCAAGATCGAATGCGATACCCCGTTGGGCAATATTTCGATCTGGCGTTCCTTGACGCAATCGGCGCCGATCCCGGTTGTCGTGTTGCATTGCGGCTGGGCGCGCAGCGGCCCTTGCAGTTCAAAGGTTTCGACAAACGGTTCGACATCGGCAACCTCAACAGGTTCATCATTGATGTAAAGCAGCCCGTCTTGCATCTGGATGCGGTCGCCGGGGATCCCGATCAGACGCTTGATGAAATCCTGCCCGGTGACCGGGTGACGGAATACAACAATATCGCCCCGCTCGGGGTCCGCACCAAAGAGCCGGTCTTCATAATCTTCAAACCAGCCGCAAAAGTCATCTGCGCCCAGGTCAACACCGATCTGTGGAATACGGATTGAGGGGCAGGATGCGTAGGAATAGCCATAAGCCATTTTATTGACGAACAGAAAATCGCCAATCAGCAGCGTGTCTTTCATCGACCCTGATGGGATCCAGAAGGGCTGAAAAAAGATCGTCCGGAACACGCCGGCGATGACCAACGCCCAGAAGATCGTTTTGACGGTTTCGACAATCCCGCCAACAATCCCTGTTTTCTCGGGCTCAGTTTCTTCGGCCATTGCCTGATCCTTTGTTTGTTGAATGGCTACATGCGGCGGCGCGCAGGTTCTGTCAAGCGATGGGGCGCGCCTCGATCACCACAAAGGCCTGTGCCCATGGGTGATCATCGGTCAAAGTCACGTGAATAACGGCCTCATGCCCCGGCGGGGTCATCTGATCAAGACGATCTTTGGCCCATCCGGTCACATGCATGATCGGCTGGCCAGTGGACATATTGGACACAGACATGTCTTTCCAGGAAATACCCATGGCCAGACCGGTCCCAAGCGCCTTTGAACATGCCTCTTTTGCGGCCCAGCGTTTGGCATAGGTTCCGGCCACGTCCTTGCGTCTGTTGGCCTTGGCCTGTTCAACTTCGGTGAAAACGCGGTTGCGAAACCGATCACCAAACCGATCCAGCGTGCCTGCAATCCGTTCGATATTGGCCAAATCAGTGCCAACGCCTAGGATCATGGGCGAAACGCCCCGAGGCTGGGTTGAATTTCGCCACTGGCTTGGTTGATGACAACCGTAAGGGATCTTTGTGGAAACTGCCCGTTATCGGGATCAAAGACATTGACAGGAAGGGTCAGAATCAATCCGCGTGCTGGATCATAATCAGCCTGCAAATCGGCAAAGGTCATGCCTGCAAAGCCAGCCCCACCGGTATGCCCGATGACGGCACATTGGCGCGATCCCAGATCATCAAACGGGGGGAGAGAACCATCAGATACGCAAAGCCGGCGGCGGGCTCGATTGTATCCAATGCCGCGACCCGCACATCGCCATTGGCAAAGGTGCGGCTGTTTTCTTCCCAAGGTTCGACCAGGTGTTGGGCCGAGGCCTGCCAATCGCAGGGGATCGCTTCCTGCGCTGCGGCTGGGGTCATCGCGGTCAGATATGCCAATAACACAGCAAAGCTGCGTCGCCCCGAATTGGTCAAGATGTCTGTCCTCTTGTGAATAACAGCGCCATACCAGCGGCGCCGAATAACAGGCCAAACGTGGCCTCAAACCATCTGCGGGCACGTACATATGCGCGGATCATGTGGTCAGATGAAAACAAAAAACCATAGCCAAAAAAGACAATGCTTGATGCAGTGATCAACACACTAAATGTTTGCCAAATCTGGGCGGGCGGTGCGGATGGTGGAACCGCGACCGCAAAAACGGCCCCCCAACCCAGAATAGCCTTGGGATTGGTCAAATGTATCAGCGTGCCTTTCAACCATAATTGCCGCAACCGGGTGGCGCCAATAGCGGCGACAGGGACTGTCGCGCCGGGTTTAAGGGCCGCCCGCAGCGCTTTATACGCCAGATAAAGCAGGAAAACGGCGCCGACATAACGCAGGGATGTAAACAGCCATGCATGGGCCAGCATCAGCGCGCTCATGCCCAAGGCAGCGGCCATGCCCCAAAACGCAGACCCGGTGACAACGCCACCGGCGACCGCCAGTCCGGCAGGCCGCCCACGTTGCATCGCAGTTCCTGCAATGGCCAATGTCGCAGGCCCCGGGCTACCGCCGCCTACCATCCAAGCAACAACAAGAAGGACCATCTCCATGCGTTTTTCCTTAGACTTTGTTTGGCGCCATGCATTTGGCGCGGACCCGCACAGGGCAATGCGACGCGTATCGCAATGTCCAATCAATCAGATTTCAATATCCGCCACAAAGATACCATCTGCGCCGCCCTTGCACAATGCAACCAGCCGCGCGCCAAGTGCCTGGTGACGTGTATCGCCCGCGTAGCGTTGTAATGCTGCGTGATCGGTGAAGGTGCAGATAAACCCATAACCAAAATTGGCCGACTTTTGTTCAAAGTCGCGGTTGGGACCGTGATCAAAACCCGTCAGCCCCTCCAGATCGCGCGACAACTCAGCCAGACCCTGCATAACTGACACAAGTTCTGGTGCATCATGACCGGCCTTGAGATCCAGCAAAACAACATGCCGGATCACGCGCGGGCCGCTTCCATGATTGTGCGCATCTGTTGGATCGCTGGGCCCAGACCTTGAAAGATGGCCTCGCCAATCAGGAAATGGCCGATATTCAATTCGGCCACCTGGGGCAGGGCGGCAATGGGGCTGACGCAATCAAAGGTCAGCCCGTGACCGGCATGAACTTCAAGGCCCAGATCATCAGCAAAGGCGGCCATATCGGTGAGGCGGGCCAATTCAGCATCGCGGTCGTCAAAACGGCCTTCAGCATGGGCATCGCAATAGGCGCCGGTATGCAGTTCGATGACCTCGGCGCCAATCCGGTGGGCGGCTTCGATCTGACGCTGGTCGGCAGCGATAAAGATCGACACGCGGCAACCGGCATCACGCAAAGGGGCAATATAATGGGCCAGCGCGTTTTCTTCGCGGGCGACTTCCAGGCCGCCCTCAGTTGTGCGTTCTTCGCGTTTTTCGGGAACGATGCAAACGGCATGGGGCTTGTGACGCAGGGCGATTGCCTGCATTTCGGGTGTCGCGGCCATTTCAAAATTCAGCGGACCTTGCAATGCAGCCATCAACCCATCGATATCGGCGTCGGTGATATGGCGGCGGTCTTCGCGCAGATGGGCGGTGATACCATCGGCACCGGCCTCTTCCGCCATGATGGCCGCACGCACCGGATCGGGCACCGCACCGCCGCGTGCATTGCGCACGGTTGCTACGTGATCGATATTGACGCCCAGGCGCAGTTTCTTCGCTGTCATCTGCAGGTTCCTTTCCCCATCAGCCTAGGACGTTCCAGCCGGACCGTCATCCTCTGCGGGTGGTTTTTTTGTGAGTCGGTCCAGCTTTTGCTGCAAGGCTTTGCGGCGCCGGTTTTGATAAGCGGTGATCACCGGAACCGAAAGGTAATAGGCAAGCCCGCCGCAGATGACCCCGGGAATAATCCCGCCCACCATATAGGGAAAGAAAATGTCCCAATAAAAATCGATAAGGCCGCGCCAATGGGCCTTTGCCGGGGTGAAAATGGCCCAGATATTGTGGGTAATATCCGAAAAAGCGTGCCCAAATCGGCAGCCAAGGGTGCAGTAATTGGGATGCGCGATACGGCCGAAGCCAAGCAAGGCGGGATTGAATGGAATGCCCAGCAGCCAATACCCCGTCCCAAGCGAGGCAACGCCAATCGGGATATAGGTCAAAGGATTTCCAAAGAATGTGGCCAGCAAGGCGGCCAGGATATTGCCGCGCATCAGCCGGGCCAGCAGGGCTGCCAGGATGAAATGCAGCCCGTAGAATGGGGTGAACGCCACGAAAACGCCCGCCGCAATCCCGCGCGAGATTTTTTCAGGTGTATCCGGCAAGCGGCGCAGCCGGTGTTTGACATATTCAAAGGCCCGGGACCAACCGCCGCGCGGATAGATGAAATCGACCACGATCCGCCAGATCGGCCGCCTATCCCTGCGCTTGAAAACCACTTTACCTTTTCCTTAGCTGGCCGAAGTTGTGCGCTCTGCACCAACAAGACCGGGATCGCGATGACGCTGCACGGATGAAACGTTACTCTCAGCCTCTAGCGCCGTCATGATACGGTGCAGATGTTCGGCATCGCGCAAATCCACATCAATCAACAATCTAAAGTAGTCCGGTTTCCGGTCAATGAAGCGCAAGTCAGAGATATTGGCTTCCTGTTCGCCGATCAGCGTACAAATGCGGCCCAACACGCCCGAAGAATTGGTGATCGTTGCATCAAATGTGACAGTGTTGACGGCGCCATGGGTGCCTTCCTGCCAGTGTAGATCAACCCAGCGGTCAAGCTGATCTTCGAAATCCACAAGGGCAGCGCAGTCGATCGCGTGCACCATTACGCCCTGACCGCGATAGGTGATCCCGACGATCCGCTCACCAGGAACGGGCTGGCAGCAATTGCCGCGGCGTTGTACCTGGTCGGGGGTAAGGCCCAAAACAGCGCGCCCGGCTTCGATCTCATCGCCATGCTTTGCCTCAAGTTCGGGATAAATGGCGCGGACAACAGCGCGCCCGGTCAATTCGGCACTGCCTAGCCGGGCCAACAGTTCCTCGACATTGGCGATGGCCAGGGCCTTAGCGGCAGTGCGCAGGGCCTTTTCTGTGCTGCGTTTGCCAACATTTTCAAACGCGACGCGGGCCAGTTCGCGACCGAGCCTGACAAATCGCTCGCGATCTTCCTCGCGCAGTGATCGGCGGATCGCTGTTTTGGCGCGGCCCGTGACCGCGATATCAATCCATGTCGCTTGGGGGGTCTGGCCCTCTGCGGTGATGATCTCAACGGATTGGCCGTTTTTCAGCCGGGTCCACAATGGAACCCGCAACCCATCTACTTTAGCACCGACGCAGGCCGCACCAATGCGGGTGTGGATCGCGTAGGCAAAATCAATCGGGGTGGCCCCGCGCGGCAGCTTGATCACATCGCCCTTGGGGGTAAAGCAAAAGACCTGATCCTGATACATCTCTAGCTTGACGGCCTCGAGAAATTCTTCGTGGTCCTGATCCTCGTCCAGACGATCCGTTAGGGATGAAATCCAGTGGACGGGGTCGACCGCAAAGCGGTTTTCGACCCGTTCGCCATTCTTGTAAGACCAATGGGCGGCGACGCCGGTTTCGGCCACCTCATGCATTTCGCGAGTGCGAATTTGGACCTCAACCCGTTTGCCATCACGGCCGGACACGGTTGTATGGATCGACCGGTAGCCATTGGATTTCGGCTGGCTGATGTAGTCCTTGAAACGGCCGGGCACCGCCCGCCAGCGTTGGTGAATAGCGCCCAGAACGCGGTAACAATCGGCCTCAGTCGCGACAATGACACGAAAGCCGTAAATGTCAGACAGACGGCTGAAACCCTGATCTTTTTCCTGCATCTTGCGCCAGATCGAATAGGGTTTCTTGGCACGTCCGATCACGTCTGCTTCGATACTCGCTTTTTCCAGCTCGACGCGCATATCAGCGGTGATCTTTTGGACGACATCTCCCGCCTCACGCTGGAGGGTGATGAAGCGGCGGATGATCGAATTGCGGCCCTCAGAGTTCAGAACGCGGAAAGACAGATCCTCGAGCTCTTCGCGCATCCATTGCATACCCATGCGGCCAGCCAATGGGGCAAAGATATCCATGGTCTCCCGGGCCTTCTGGGCCTGCTTTTCGGGGCGCATGGATTTGATGGTGCGCATGTTATGCAAGCGGTCGGCCAGTTTGACCAAAGTCACACGCAAATCGCGGCTGGTGGCCATGAACAGCTTGCGGAAGTTCTCGGCCTGTTTGGTCTGGGTCGACGTTAACTGCAGGTTGGTCAGCTTGGTGACGCCATCGACCAATTCGGCGATCTCGCGGCCAAAGCGTTTTTCAACCACGCTGAAAGAGGCCTTGGTATCCTCAATCGTGTCGTGCAGCAGGGCCGTGACGATAGTGGCGTCATCCATCTGCTGTTCGGCCAGAATGCCCGCAACGGCAACAGGATGGGTGAAATAAGGCTCACCCGAATGGCGAAATTGGCCTTCGTGCATTTCGGCACCAAAGAAATACGCATCGGCCAGAAGCGCCTGATTAGAAGAGGGGTTGTAGGTACGGACCGTTGCGATCAGATCATCAGCAGTCGTCATCTGGTCCGTGCCTATCCATGTCAGGCCGGTATCGCGGCCCTAGCGTTGACCCTGCGCATCCATCAACGCGCGCAGCAGTTTTTCTTCGGACATATCGTCTTCAACCGGTTTGTCAGTTTCTGCGCCCATCAAAAGTGACATGCTATCCTCTTCAGGCTCATCCACTTCGATCTGGGTCTGGTTGCTTTCGATCATGCGCTCGCGCAGGTCATCGGCTTGTTGGGTCTCTTCGGCAATCTCGCGCAGGGCAACAACAGGGTTCTTGTCATTGTCGCGGTTTACCGTGATGGCAGCACCGGCCGACACCTCGCGCGCACGATGGGCCGCAAGCATCACCAGCTCAAACCGGTTAGGAACTTTATCGACGCAATCTTCTACGGTGACGCGGGCCATGGACGTACTCCAACATGCAAATGGGGGTCAGAAGTGGCCTAAGTAGAACGTCTGCCCGATATTGACAAGGGGTTCTGGCCCCAGAAAGCATGGTATGTCAGGGCAAATTTCTAGAAATTTGCCCGGCGCCGCGACCTGAGCATGCGAATCAAGTTAGCAAAACGACGCTTGAACGATCTTCCTCTGGGCAGGCATCGCGCAACTGCGTCACGGTCAGATCGAGTAAAGGATGATGCCAGTCGGGGGCAATATCGGCCAGGGGGACCAGTACAAAAGATCGGTCTTGCAAGCGGGGATGGGGCAGGATCAGCTGATCGGGGGCGATACTGGCCTGCGCGCTCAGCGGCAAATCGCGCCATTGGGCGTGGGTCATGGCATCGGGGTAGACATCTGCGCCCAGGGCAATCAAATCCAGATCTAGGCATCGGGGTTGCCAGCGCTGGTCGCGGATGCGGCCTGCATCCGCCTCAATTTCGTGCAAAGCGCCCAATAACGGCTCAGCAGACAGCTTCGTGAAAAAACGGCAGGCCATATTCACGAAGTCTGGACCGGCGCCAGGCGGAAAGGCGGGGGTGCCATACAGGGGGCTGGACAGGACCGGACCAAGCGCCAATTTTTGCAGGGCCTGGATAGACTTTTGTACAGTTTCCGCAGGGTTACCCCAATTTGAATTCGCGTTACTTCCTAATGCAATAAGCGCTAAGCGGCCAATCTCGTCCATTTTCAACACTTGCCAGATAAGGTGAAAAGAGTACATTACGGGTTGTCTCGCGACATGCAAGCCACTCAGCAGACCTCAGTATTGCGGGACAAACATTTGGAAGGAAATTTTATGTTTTACCGGGACGAGCGCTTAGCGCTTTTTATTGATGGATCGAACCTCTATGCGGCGGCAAAGTCGCTTGGTTTTGACATCGACTACAAGCTGCTCAGGCAGGAATTCATGCGGCGCGGCAAAATGTTGCGCGCATTCTACTACACAGCACTGCTCGAAAACGACGAATACTCACCGATCCGGCCGCTGGTGGATTGGCTGCACTACAATGGTTTCACCATGGTCACAAAACCGGCCAAGGAATACACCGACAGCATGGGGCGGCGGAAGGTCAAAGGGAACATGGATATCGAACTTGCGGTCGATGCCATGGAACTCGCGCCGCATGTCGATCATGTGGTGCTCTTTTCCGGCGATGGGGACTTTCGGCCATTGATTGAGGCGTTGCAGCGCAAAGGCGTGCGTGTCTCTGTAGTGTCCACAATCCGCAGCCAACCGCCGATGATCGCCGATGAATTGCGCCGTCAGGCGGATAACTTCATTGAGCTTGACGAGCTGCGCGATGTGGTCGGGCGTCCGACCCGTGAGCCGCGCGTGGATGAACAAGAAGAAGTGACCGAAGAAGGCTAAAGCCTGACGGAAGATCGCGCATGCCAGACAGAGAATGGCGTGCGCGCATCGCGCGCTCCTTTTTGTCACAGCAGGTGATACTGGACGGCAGCGCCGCGAATGCTTACCTCTTGCTGCAACGCCGGAGGCTGCGATGCAAAAACCACCCCTCACACTTTATCTGGCCGCGCCGCGGGGCTTTTGCGCTGGTGTGGACCGGGCGATCAAGATCGTTGAAATGGCGCTCGAAAAATGGGGGGCGCCCGTCTATGTGCGCCATGAAATCGTCCATAATAAATTCGTTGTCGATAGCCTGCGCGATCAGGGGGCCGTTTTTGTCGAAGAGCTAGACGAATGCCCTGATGACCGCCCGGTGATCTTCTCGGCTCATGGGGTGCCCAAGGCGGTGCCTGCGGCCGCGGCACAGCGCGAAATGATCTATGTGGATGCGACCTGCCCGCTGGTCAGCAAGGTCCATATCGAGGCGCAGCGCCACGCCGACAACGGTTTGCAAATGATCATGATCGGCCATGCAGGCCACCCGGAAACAGTTGGGACAATGGGCCAATTGCCAGAGGGTGAGGTGCTGCTTGTCGAAACGGTTGAAGATGTGGCAAAAGTGACGGTGCGCGATGCGGACCGGCTGGCTTTTGTGACGCAGACGACCCTTTCAGTGGATGACACCAAAGACATCGTCGCCGCCTTAGAGGCGCGGTTTCCCAATATCGTGGGCCCGCATAAAGAAGACATCTGCTACGCCACAACCAACAGGCAAGAGGCGGTCAAAGAAATGGCGCCGAAATGCGACGCAATGCTGGTTGTCGGTGCGCCCAATTCGTCCAACTCGAAACGGCTGGTCGAGGTTGGCGCGCGGGCGGGATGCGATTATGCGCAGTTGGTCCAACGGGCGACAGATATCGACTGGCGGGCGCTTGAAGGGATCAGCACGATGGGGATCACGGCGGGGGCCTCGGCCCCAGAGGTTCTAATCAACGAGGTGATCGATGCGTTCAAATCCCGGTTCGATGTAACGGTCGAAAAAATCGTGACTGCCGAAGAGAATGTGGAATTCAAAGTGCCGCGCGTGTTACGGGTACCAGCCTGATCAGGCGGTGATGCGCCGGGCCAACATACTTGGCCAGACGCGTTTTTTATTCATACAGCCTTAGAATTTGTAAGACGCACGTAGGGCAAATGTGTTGGTGTCCAGATCGACATCCTGGTCGATATCGAACTCATCAAGATCGATGGAAACCTTCCGGGTGCTGACTTCAGCGCCCAGAACGATGTTGTCGGTCAGTAGATAGTCGACACCGGCACCCAGAAACAGACCATCTGCATCAAGTTCCAGATCAATATCGTCAATATCGATGGTCACTTGGCTATACCCAAGCGCGCCATACGCAAGCAGCTGATCGTCAACGGCATAGCCAAGACGGCCTTTGATGTCAGTTGCGCTATTGTCGATGCTGACACCAACAAACTCCATGTTTGGTGCGGTCGTAAACGCGACCTCACCGCCATAGACAAATGCACCATTTTGGATTTGGTATCCCGCGAAAGCAGAGAGCGACGTCGTGTCCTCAAGACCGATGACGATGTCTTCGTCGATGAGGCCTTCAAGCAGATCGGAAAAATCCAGATTGGGGCTAACGACCCCAAGTGCTGCACCACCATAGGCACCGGAAAAATCGGCCAGGGTAGCTGATGGGAGGGCCGCAATAATGACAGCGGCGATAGGTTTCATGATATTTTGCATTTTACTCTTCCAATAGGGGGTCCCACCCACCCCGTTTCACTGATGACAAAGACGGCGCAGCGCGCTGCACGCATCACGAACACGCGCCCTTGCCAGCGGCTGGTCTAAGGCTGCGGCGTTGGCTGGATCAAGTGAGGTACCGTGTAAAAAACCGAGGTAATTTCGAAATTAAGGAAGAATTAATGATTTGCGGTTAAAGGCGCGCCCCTTTTACGCGGCACAAAAACACGTCCAGCCTGCAGCGTTCAAAAATCATGCAATTTATGGTATAATGATTCTCATTCAATAAATTTATAGAAGGACTATTTTTATGGCCGATACTGAATATGAAGTCATTGCAAACGTGTCACCGCGCTCCGTTGGGCCGCAAAGCCTGTTTGCAGAAACAGAAGCGATAACAACGGGCAACGTCGATAGTTTCCGCTCGTCCACATCGGATGTGCGCGATGCGACACGGGCGCTGGAAGAGGCCGGCTTTACGGTGTTTTCCGAGGCCAGCAGCGACATCACGCTGTCGGTGGGCGGGTCTGCCAAGCAGTTCAAGGAATTCTTTGGGGCCAAGCTGACGCGGCAGAAAGTGGATGTGGGTCCCGAAAGAACCATGTCATTCATGGGCACCAGCGACGATCCGGCAGAGGCGCTGATGCAAGCGCCGGACAAATTCCAGGACCTTCTTGAAGGGGCCGTCGTGGCACGCCCGCCACAATATTTCGCGCCCTCTGCCATCCCACCGGTCGCGCCGGTTGATCCGGCCGCCTATCAATACCTGACGGTGCCCGATGGGGTGTCCGTGATCATGCGATCGGCGCGGGTGCATCGGCTTGGGGTGACTGGCAAGGATGTTGTCGTCGGGATGATCGACACCGGGCTTTACAAACACCCTTTCTACAAGGAACGGGGGTACCGGCTGCTGGCTACGCTACTTGGGCCGGGTGCATCAGATGCAGCATCCGACGCTAATGGGCACGGGACGGGTGAGGCGGCAAATATCTTTGCCAATGCACCAGACTGCCGGTTGCGGATGGTCAAGGCTGGCAATGATCCGGTCGGCTCATTCAATGTGTTGCTGAACTCCACACCCAAACCGCAGGTCTGCACCAATAGCTGGGGCTATGATGTGGATCACGGGGGGGCGATCCCGAACTGGCTCAAACCGCTTGAGGCGGCGATTGCCAATGCCGTGGCCAGCGGCGTCACGGTCTGTTTCTCGGCCGGGAACGGGCACAAGGCCTTCCCCGGCAGCCATCCGGATGTGATCTCGGTCGGCGGTGTGCATGTGAACCTACCCGATGTCACGGAATTTGAAGCCTCAAGCTATGCGTCCAGCTTTCAATCAGGGTTCTATCCGGGGCGTAACTGCCCAGATGTCTGCGGGCTGACGGGCAAGCGCGTGGATATCGGCGGGGGCAAAGCACCCAGCCTGCTGCTCCCGGTTGAGGAAGGGGCTACGCTCGACGCGATCGCACCAACAACGGGCTCGACAAGCGATGGCTATGGGCTGTTTTCCGGCACATCGGCGGCCTGTCCGCAAATCGCCGGGATCGTCGCGTTGATGCTGGAAAAAGACTCCAGCTTGACACCGGCACAGGTCAAGGAAAAGCTGGTCAAAAGCGCGCGCGATGTCAAAAAGGGGACCACAGCCAACGGGGACACCGCAGGCGCAGGCCCAGATCTGGCGACGGGGGCAGGGCTTGCGGATGCCAAATGGGCCTATCTGAATACGATGGGCGATGTGGCAACCACGTTCTTCTCGGCGCCCAAGGATCAGCAGATGGCGATGGTCAGCTCGGGGGCGATGCCCGAGATTTCCAAAGACTTCGTCGAAGATCTGATCGAAACACTGCGCTCGCGCTAACGACTATTCTAGGGGGCGGTACGCTTTGCGCGGCGGCCCCCAATAGGCACGCGAACGGAGGATGAAATGAATGACAAAAGCGACAGCGTCGCGCAATTGGTGATGAAACGGCCCGATGGGCGATCAATCCTTGATTTGGGCAGCGGTCGCGCGGCAACCGCCAATCAGGGCGATGTGACCGATCTGCGGGCGGCAGAGATCAGCACACGGCTGGAACAGCTGGGGTTCACGGTGCAGTCCGGCAACCTGAACACTTTGTCGATTTCGGGCGAGAACAGGTTGTTTGAGGATGTGTTCGGGCTTAGCCCAAACGCAGCGATGTCCGTGGGCACGCCAGCCCATTCGACGAAAATACCGGCAGAACTGGATGAGTTTGTGGCCGATGTGTTCGTCACCCCAGCACCTAACTTTTTCCCCTAGGGTCCTGACCCTAGCTAGCCACCGCCAAATGAACGCGCAATTCATCGATCATGCCGCTGACATGATCATCGGTCATCGCGGCCAGCATATCTGACATGGCCGGATCAATGGCCTGGTCTGTTTTGGCAGGCATGGTTGGCGTGGCGGTGACTAATGTACCCAGCATATTTAGCGCCTGCAGCGGCTCGGATTCTTCGATCAAACGCAGTGCCAGCGCGCTTAGCACTAACTTACGCATCGCGCCCACCTGCGCCATGGCTGAGAGAAGGAATTCATCTTGATGCATTGTCTGGGCCGTCCGTTAAGGGGCGCGCATTGCGCCAGTTGCAGCAGAATAGGCATAAAAGCTCAATAAGCTGTTACATGGGCGGCAGGGCCAGATTGGGGCCGGTTTGAGGCATCGTCATGCCGGATCAGGCGACCTTAGAAAACGAAACGTAAAAGTACCATTTGAGACAGGGCCCCGTGTCGATAGGCGCTATGCCGATAGCAAGAAGTATCAGACATGAGGAGAGTGCGATGTCATTGGAAGGTGTGACGGGTGTTTCCAACTTGCTTGTTTATGGTGACATGCAACCGGGCCAGGATGAAACGGATGCGGCGACTATCGGCGGCCAGAAAATGCAAATGGCCGACAACGCAGCGCCCTCGCAAGTGGATCGGTCGGTGATCGGGCGGGTCAAGAACTTCTTTGCCGCGCGGCGCGATGGTGCTGCCAACATGCTTTCAAATTTTGCGGCGGTCGCAGGTCGGAAACTGGATGCAGCCAGGCACATGCTTCGCAAACCTGATCAGCAAAGCCCTGCGAACTTGGAAGGACAAAAGGGTGTCAAAGAAGAGCCATCCGTAGATCCAGCGAGAACCGGCGCAACCCTCGAACGCCTGAACGAAAACCTCGCCTTTATCGACGAAATGTCCGGGGAAACGGGTTTGCCGCCTGCTGCGAAAGACATGATTGCGCAGTCGCCAACGCTGATGACCCATCTGAAAAAGTATGCAGATAAAGGGTATAAGCTGAATGCAGATACGAACCCAAATGCAAAGACGGTCGCTTTCGATACCCCTGATTTTGATGTAATTTCGGTCAATCATGCCAAAATGCAGAACGACCCCAAGGCCGCCGTTGGCGAGCTGGCAAAAATGCTGATCGCATCTGAGGGTGATCGATTTCATGACCTATCTGCAACCCTTGCCAAAGAGGGCCTGACAAACAAGGATGACCCGCTTAACTTCGAAGCTGCGGTGAATGATCCGTTTGGTCCCTTAGTGTCAAAGGCTGACCTCGCTGAAGCACACAAAATGAAAGACCATTTTGAACAAGAATTGAAGCAGGCCGATGCTGAGTTGAGCATCACTAACCGGACATAATGGGTCTTGATTTTAAATGGCGCGCTTGATGACACCAAAACCCCCTGCTGAATGACTTCGGCAGGGGGCTCACTTTAGTGGGGTGTGTGTTTAGAACTTATAAGCGACGCGCAACGCGAACGAATTGGTGTTCATGGTCACGTCGGCGTTTTGGGTCGCGCCTTCGGTATCACGCATGGTGAATTCTGCACCAACGACGACGTTTTCTGAAAGCAAATGGTCGATACCGGCACCTAACAGGAATCCTTCCAGATCCCCTTGTTCATCAAAGCCGTCGTCGACGCTGACAGCTGTGTATCCGACCGTCGCGAAAGCCATTGAATTGGTGTCAAAAACGTAGCCCAAACGGGCTTTCACGTCGGTCGCAACCCCGTCCTGCCCAGACCCATCGGCGCCTTCGATTTCGGCATCCGGCGCTGCATTGATAGCAATTTCTCCGCCATATACGAAAGCGCCATTTTGAATCTGATAGCCTGCAAACCCAGTGAAACCGGCACTGTCATTCAAACCAAGGGAATTGTCAGCTTCCAGAAAGCTATCGAACAGCGTTGATGTTAGTTTCCCGCTCAAGGTCCCAATGCCTGCGCCGGCATAGGCGCCGGAAAAATCGGCAAGACTGATGGTAGGGGCAAAGCCAAGTGACAGGGCTAAGACTGATTTGCTTAAGAGCTTCATGAGAGGTCCTTTGAAAAGTATCGCGCATTTCAGCGCCATGGTTCTTGTTGCGCCGGTCAAATCAAAGGCAAACGGGGCGTCTAACGCGCCTAAGCGCCGACGAATTGACCAGAAAGTGCTACCGCCTACCACGCAGGGATAGATCCAATCGTGGGAAGCACCGTGTGAAGGACGAGGTAATTTGCGATGATTCGGAAATGTGAAAATAAAACCCCCGCCTGATTGCTCAGACGGGGGTCTTTGATCGTCACGTCGATGGATGCTTTATAGCAAACCTTCGCGCTGCAACTTCTTGCGCGCCAGCTTACGCTGACGGCGGATCGCTTCAGCTTTTTCACGCGCTTTGCGCACGGACGGTTTTTCGAAATGCTGCTTAAGCTTCATTTCACGGAAAACGCCCTCACGCTGAAGTTTCTTCTTCAGAGCACGCAACGCCTGATCGACGTTGTTATCACGAACACTAACCTGCATGTGGTATACACCACCTTTCTAAGTTGGATTTGCAAAAATTGCAGGAACTGGGCATGTAGCAAAGGCGCACTAGTTTGTCCAGTGTTGCCCCGCATCAGGAGAGTGCCAATGATGACGCCACCGACCGATCCACAGAAAATCGCCCTTTTGGATGCCATATTGCCTCATGTGGCTTTTGACGGCTGGTCGCAGACCGCCTTTGATGCCGCCGTCACCGAAATCGGCATCGATCCGGCCCATGCACGGACGATGTGCCGACGCGGCGCTGTTGATCTGGCCATTGCCTATCACATGCGCGCGGATGCAGCGATGATCGCCGCCCTGAAAGCGTCGGATATGTCCGACATGCGGTTCCGGGACAAAGTAGCCCATGCACTGCGCCTACGCATTGCAGGGATCGACGATAAAGAGGCCGTGCGCCGCGCCGCGGCCCTTTTTGCCCTGCCGCATATGGCCGCTGATGGCTCCAAGCTGATTTGGGGGACCGCCGATAAAATATGGGAGGCCCTGGGCGATACATCACAGGATGTGAACTGGTACACCAAACGGATGACGCTGTCGGGCGTCTATAGCGCGGTCATTCTCTATTGGCTGGGCGATGATAGCCTTGATGGGCAAGCGACTGACGCATTTATCGACCGGCGCATTGATGACGTGATGCAGTTTGAGAAATTCAAATCGACCATGCGGGACAATCCGTTGTTCAAACCGTTCACCGGGCCTTTGTCGAAAATGCTGTCCTCAGTCCGGGCGCCAACAAAAATGCCACCTGCAGATTTGCCAGGCATTTGGCAGGATCCAAGATAAGGCAATTTGATGCGCGCAGTTGAAATCTCGCAACCCGGCGGGCCAGATGTCTTGCAGGTGGTGGACCGGCCGATGCCGGAAGCAGACCATGATCAAGTGGTGATCAAAGTGGCATATGCGGGCGTGAACCGGCCTGACGCGCTGCAGCGGGCGGGGCTGTACAACGCGCCACCGGGGGCCAGCGATCTGCCGGGGCTTGAGGCCGCGGGCGAGGTTGTGGCCTGCGGCGCCGGGGTCAGCACCGTTGCGGTGGGTGATCAGGTCTGCGCACTTTTGCCGGGGGGCGGCTATGCGGAATATGTGGCCACAGCTGCAGCCCACTGCCTGCCCATTCCGGGCGGTCTGACGCTGAAACAAGCAGCCTGCCTGCCCGAGACTTTCTTTACCGTCTGGTCCAACGTCTTCATGCGGGGCGGCTTGCAAGGGGGCGAACGGTTTTTGGTGCATGGGGGCTCTTCGGGGATCGGGACAACGGCAATCCAACTGGCCAAAGCCTTTGGGGCGCGTGTCTTCACCACCGCTGGATCGGATGAAAAATGCGCGGCCTGCAGCGCGCTCGGCGCCGAAATGGCGATCAACTACCGCAACGCGGATTTTGTTGAAAAAGTACAAGCGGCGGGCGGGGCGGATGTGATCCTTGATATGGTCGGGGGGCCATATATACAGCGCAACCTCAAAGCGCTGGCAGATGACGGTAGATTGGTGCAGATCGCATTTCTACAAGGGCCGACAGCGGACTTGAACCTGGGGCAGCTGATGATGCGGCGGCTCAGCATCACCGGATCAACGCTGCGGCCGCAATCTGATTTGGCCAAAGCCCGGATCGCTGATCAGCTCCGCCAGCATGTCTGGCCGCTGATCGCTGCTGGGAAAATTGCACCGGTGATGGACCAGGAATTTGCCTTGGTCGATGCTGCCGCGGCCCATACGCGAATGGAAAGCAGCGCGCATATCGGCAAGATTGTTTTGAAGGTTGGATAGGGGGCGCCCCTAGCCGTCTGACAAAAGCCGCGCAGCCATCCAGCCGATCTGATCATCAGCGGTCAGCTGAATTTTAACCCAGCCATCATCATTGGCCTCAATAAACGCAGCTTGGGTGCCGCGGGGCAATGTGGCCAAAACCGGGTGCTGCGTGCCAGGACCTGCACGCATGTTTACACGGTCACCGGCAACGACGCGTAGCTCAGGCGCGGGTGCGGCCGGTGCCTCCTCAGTTTCGACCGAGCGGGATGAGATAATCACCGGCTCATCGACAAACACGTAAGAGGACACGCGGATCGGCTCCGCCGCCACAGAGGGGTCAGGCGCCAATACCGTCGTCTCGACAATCGCTGCGGCGGCATTCGGCGGCGCTTCGGGCGCTGTATCTGCGAAGGGGGCTTGCGTTTGGGCAACCCGTTCACGGGGTTCAAAATCTGCCCCACCGGACATTTCATAAAAGGCCCAGAACAGGATAAGTGAACTGGCGATGATCAGTTTTAGCATCAAGACATCCCCCCGGATGAGACTGGTTAACGTGGCGGTGCCCATTGAACAGCATGGCGCCCCAACGCGAACGGGGAATTTTCCCGGCTTTACGGCAGAATCGCAGGCCGTTACACCAGCAACATGAGTGATAAGAGCGACACCGATCTGGGCCCCAATGATGTAACCGAACCGCTGCGCGTGGCCATCGGCGACCGCTATCTGACCTATGCGCTGTCGACCATCATGCACCGGGCGCTGCCGGATGCGCGCGACGGGCTCAAGCCGGTACATCGGCGCATCCTTTATGCAATGTCGCGCCTGCGCCTGTCGCCCACGGGCGGTTTTCTGAAATCGGCCAAGATCAGCGGCGATACGATGGGTGATTTCCACCCGCATGGGGATGCGGCGATCTACGATGCCATGGCCCGTCTCGCCCAGGATTTCAACGTGCGCTATCCGCTTGTCGACGGGCAGGGGAACTTTGGCAACATCGACGGCGATAACCCCGCCGCCAGCCGCTATACAGAGGCGCGAATGACCTCCGCCGCCGAGGCGCTGCTGGAAGGGCTCAACGAAAACGCCGTTGATTTTCGCGACAATTATGATGGGCGGCTCGAAGAACCCAGCGTTCTGCCCGCCACCTTCCCGAACCTTCTGGCCAATGGGTCCAGCGGCATCGCCGTGGGCATGGCCACGAACATTCCGCCGCATAACTTGCATGAGCTGATTGAAGCGTGTTTGCATCTGATCAAAACGCCGGATGCGCGGGATGATACACTGCTGAACTACATCCCCGGGCCAGATTTCCCCACCGGCGGGGTCATCGTCGAACCGCGCGACAATATCGCCGAGGCCTACCGCACCGGGCGCGGCGCGTTCCGCCTGCGGGCCAAATGGGAGGTTGAGGATCTGGGCCGCGGCCAGTGGCAGATCGTCGTGACCGAGATCCCCTATCAGGTGCAGAAATCAAAACTGATCGAAAAGCTGGCCGAGGTGATCCAAACCAAAAAGGTACCTCTGCTAGCCGATGTGCGCGATGAGAGCGCGGATGATATCCGCGTCATCCTGGAGCCGCGCGCCAAAACAGTCGATCCAGGGGTCATGATGGGCATGCTGTTCAAAAACAGCGATCTGGAAACGCGGTTCAGCCTGAATATGAACGTGCTGATCGACGGGGTCACGCCAAAGGTCTGTAGCCTCAAGGAAGTGCTGCGCGCGTTCTTGGATCATCGCCGCGATGTGTTGATCCGTCGCAGCCAGTACCGGCTGGAAAAGATCGATCATCGGCTGGAAGTATTGGAAGGCTTCATCATCGCATTCCTCAACCTCGACCGGGTGATCGACATCATCCGCTATGACGAGGACCCGAAGGCGGCGTTGATGATCGAAGACTGGGCAATCGGCCATACCCGCGCGACATCCGAGGCGGATTATCGCAGCCCTTTGGGCGACGATCCTGAAGTCTCGCTGACCGAGGTGCAGGCCGAGGCGATCCTGAACATGCGCCTGCGGTCCTTGCGCAAGCTTGAAGAGCTGGAACTGATCGCCGAACGTGACGCCTTGATGGAAGAACGCGCCGAGATTGAGGACCTGCTGGACAGCTCCGACCTGCAATGGGCGCGTATTGCCGAACAGCTGCGCGAGACCCGCAAAATCTTTGGCCGCGAAGCCCCCGGCGGCGTCCGGCGCACCGAATTTGCCGAAGCGACCGAGGTGATCGACGTCCCGCTCGAGGCGATGATCGAGCGCGAGCCGATCACTGTCGTCTGTTCCAAAATGGGCTGGGTCCGGGCCATGACCGGCCATATCGATCTGACACGCGAGCTGAAGTTCAAAGACGGGGACGGGCCGCGCTTTATCTTCCATGCGCAGACCACCGATAGGCTGCTGGTCTTTGGGGCGAATGGACGGTTCTACACGATTGCGGCCTCAAACCTGCCCGGCGGGCGCGGCATGGGCGAGCCGCTGCGCCTGATGGTGGACCTGCCTAATGATGTTGAGATCGTCGATTTCCTGATCCATGAGCCGGATGCGAAACTGATTGTGGCCTCGGCCGAGGGTAACGGCTTTGTCGTACCCGAGGCCGAGGTTATCGCCCAGACCCGCAGCGGCAAGCAGGTGCTGAACGTCAAAGATACAGTGGCCAAGATCTGCAAACGCGTGGCGGGCGATCACGTGGCCGTTGTGTCTGAGAACGCCAAATTCCTTGTCTTCCCGGTCGAGGACCTGCCCGAGATGAACCGGGGCAAAGGCGTGCGTATCCAGAAATACAAAAAGGCGACCGGGCGGCAGGGCATGTTGGAACTTGATGGCGGGCTGTCGGATCTGACGACCTTTGATTGGGACTCAGGCCTGTCCTGGCCCATGGGCGGCGGCAAAACCCGGACCGAGCCGGACATGTCCGAATGGAAAGCCGGGCGCGCCGGGGTCGGCAAACGGCCGCCTTATGGATTCCCCAAAAATAACCGTTTTGGCTAGCGTGTATGTACAGCTTCTGTACAGGATCTGTACGGAATATTTACACGCATTTTCTGGCCAAGCAGTGACTGTCATATAGTTGCAAACTGCGGCCGCTAAACATCGCCTTGCAAGGACACACCAGCAAGGAGCCAGTGTTATGAATGACCGCGACACCAGCCATTTATCTTGGGATGAATGGGACGAACTGCAGCGCCCCGCCCCCGAAAATATCGACTTTGACCGCGTCGTTGACGAAGCGCTCACGCGGCGCGGTTTTCTCTCTGGCGTTGTGGCGTTCGGGTCAGGTGCAGCCGTGATGGGCACCGGTCTTTTGTCCGGATCATCCGCGCAAGCCCAGGCGACCAGCCGTTTCGGATTTACCCCGATCCCGATAGCCACTGACAGCACAATTCACGTGCCTGATGGCTACACGTGGTATCCTGTTGCAAAATGGGGTGAGCCGCTCTTTTCCGATGCCGAACCGCTTGATCAGGCGACCGGCGTCAGCGTTGCCAGCGCGGACCGGGTCTTTGGCGAAAATACCGATGGGATGGAAGCCTTTGTCGTCGATGGTCGCCAGGTGATTGCCGTCAATCATGAATACGTGAACCCGGGGATCAACCTGCCACATCAGGACGGCGAAGTCATAAATGCAGATGACGTTCTAACACTGCAAAATATGCAAGGCGTGACAGTGATGGAAGTTGCCGAAGGCGACAACGGTTGGGGGATCGTGGTTGATAGCGATCTGAACCGCCGCATCACACAAAACACCCCGATGGCCATTACAGGCCCAGCGGCAGGCCATCCACTGCTACAAACCGCAGCTGATCCAGCTGGTACAACTGTTTTGGGCACCATGAACAATTGCGGCGCGGGTAAAACGCCCTGGGGGACTTATCTGACATGTGAAGAAAACTTTAACGGCTACTTTGGGTCGACCGATGCAGATTTTGCTGCGCCGGACGGCTATGCCCGATACGGCATCGGCGCTGAAAGCCGTTACAATTACGAAAAATTTGATGCGCGGTTTGACACCTCTGCAAACCCAAATGAGCCTCATCGCTTTGGCTATATTGTGGAAATTGACCCGGCCGATCCCAGCTCAACCCCGATCAAGCACACAGCATTGGGCCGCTTTAAGCATGAAAATGCCGCCGCTGTTCTGGCCCCCGACGGCCGTGTCGTGGTCTATATGGGCGATGATGAACGGGGCGAATTTATGTATAAATACGTCTCAAACGGCGTTTATACACCCGGTGGCCCCACATCTGAACTGTTGGATGATGGCCAGCTTTATGCAGCCAAGTTTAACACTGACGCCACCGGTGAATGGGTTGCCTTAACGCCCGAAAGCACCGGGATGGAAGCCGCCGAGATCGCGATTTTCACACGTATGGCCGCGTCAGCCGTTGGCGCGACGACCATGGACCGGCCAGAGTGGGTCGCGGTGAACCCGGTCGCGGTCGAAGGTTATTGCGCATTGACGAATAATTCGCGGCGCGGGCCTGATTTCGCCAATGCAGGCGGTGACCCGGCGGTTGCCGTGCCCAATTCGCCCAACCCGCGTGATGCCAATCGCTATGGGCAGATCGTACGCTGGTGGCCTGCAGATGATGATCACGCAGCCACAACATTCACATGGGATCTGTATGTGATGGCTGGCAATCCGACCGTCCATGATGACCTGAACAAGGGCTCTGCAAATGTGAATGCAGGCAACCTGTTCAATTCGCCAGATGGCATGATGTTTGACAGCACAGGTTTGCTGTGGATCCAGACTGATGGGGATGACAGCAATGAAGAAGGCTTTGCTGGCATGGGGAACAACCAGATGCTGGCAGGTGATCCCGTGACCGGACAGATTGAGCGGTTCCTGACAGGGCCAAACGGGTCTGAGGTGACTGGTCTGACCTGGTCTGCCGACAAACGCACCATGTTCGTTGGCATCCAGCACCCCGATGCCCCATTCCCCGATGGTGAAGGCCTGTTGGCCCGTTCATCGATTGTGGCGGTCAAGCGCGATGACAATCAGCCGGTGGGTTGATGCCTTTGGGCAAACAAGGCGGAAATGACAGACCGGAAGCGTCTAAGATGGGCCTGTGTGGCCCATCTTACCCTGCACCTTTCAGCCATTCGAGAATGTCAAAACCGGTGACGGTGACCACGATTGGGATGGTGCTCAGGCAGAAACAGATAATCCCAAGGATCGCCAAAGGGGCAAAGACCCGTGACATTCCCGCCACCAACAAAATCCCGCCCGCGCCGCCAATGACGACATTCCCGGGAAAGTTCAGGGCCACGAAAAACGCAGCATAGCGCCATTTATTCACAAGGGGTTTGATCCAATTGGGGGCCATTTCGCGCATGAGGTCCAACCTTGCACCCATCGGCAGCGCATATGTGTCCTCAACCAGTGCTGCGATTTTGTGCAGCCCGCAATTATGCAGCATCCTGATCAAGAAACGCGGCGGGATCAGCCAGCCCGCCAGGAAGGGGATGTAAAACCCGGTGACAGTGGCACCATAAATCCACCAGACCTGCTCAGGCCCTTGTAAAATCATAAAGGCCATCGAGACCTGAAAACTTGGCAAAAATGGCACCCCGATCAGCAACGCATAGAGCGCCAAGACGGCCAGCCGCGCAGGCAATTGCAGCGCGTCCCCTTGCCCTTCGGTCCAGGCGAAAAGCAAATGCATCGCCCAAAACGCAGCAATGCCCATGGCAATCAGCGCCAGAAGGCGGGCGAAGTTGTAAACTGTGTTCATCGCAGTGTCGGACCTATCGGCAGCGGCGGCGCCGTGATTGGTGACACCGACCGTCTCTTTACCTGCCCAGTGCTGGATGAACTATGAAAATTCGGTGATAAAATTGTGCATTGCAAAAGATGGTACTTCTGCGCCACCGTTCGTGATGGGCGGCGCAATTTTCATCAGGTTATATGCAAATCAGCGATGCTGATCTACCAGGATCGGGTTCCCATCGGGGTCGATCACCATAAAGCTGGCTGGCCCTTCGCTGTTTTCATCCGCCTCGCTGATGAATTCTATGCCATCGGCTTTCAGCCGTTTTTGGATGGCGCGCACATCATCGAAGTTATCAAGGTTCTGCGCGTTCTGATCCCAACCGGGATTGAATGTCAGCGTGTTGCCCTTCAGGAACCCGCCAAACAGGCCAATCACTGTCTCGCCATTGCGTAGCATCAACCAGCCTTGCGCTTCGTCGCCGCCAAAGGGTTCAAACCCCAACTTGCCATAAAACGCCTTGGAGGCTGCGATGTCCTTGACGTTCAAACTGATCGAAAATGCTCCGAGTTTCATGAAATACTCCTTGGTTCTGATAGGCGCAGCGTAGCCGCGACGCGCGTTTCAGGAAATGTTTTTGAGCTTCTCTTCCAAAAACCGCCGGTTGCTGTCTTCGGTGGTCAGCCTGATTGCCGTGCGATAGCTGGTACGGGCGGCAGGCAGATCACTTGCGCGCGTGCAAAGATCGGCCCGCGCGGCGTGATAGGGCTGATAGCTGGCCAGTTGCGGATCATCCGACAGCCCATCCAGCATTGCCAGCCCTGCCGCAACAGATTGCGCGTATGAGACGGCCATCGCCTGATTGACCCGTACCACGACTGAGGGCTGCATCTGATAAAGCAGCCCATAAAGTGCGGCGATTTGCGGCCAGTCGGTTGCATCCCATGACGGGCTTTTTGCGTGAAGGGCGCTGATGGCCGCCTGCAATTGATAGGGGCCGACCTGCCCGCGCGGCAGGGTCGCTTGCAACAGTGCATCGCCCTCGGTGATTTTCGCGCGATCCCATCTGTTGCGGTTTTGTGAATCGAGCGGGATAAATTCCCCCGCTGGTCCGCTGCGCGCCAGACGTCTTGCATCATGCAGCAGCATCAGCGCCAAAAGTCCTGCGACCTCGGCCTGATCTGGCATTAACTGATGCATGATCCGGCCAAGCCGGATCGCCTCACCCGCCAAGGGGGAAGGCGTAGAATAGCCTGCGTTGAAAATCAGATAGATAACCGCCAGTACGGTCGTCAGGCGCTCGGGCAGTTTGTCCCGATCGGGGATTTCATAGGGGATACCGGCAGCTGCGATCTTACGTTTGGCGCGCGTTAGGCGCTGGGCCATGGTTTGGGGCTTATCCAGAAAGGCCGTTGCGATATCCTCGGTTGTTAGCCCGCCAAGCGTGCGCAGGGTCAGCGCCACTTGGGTCTTTTGTTCAAGCGCCGGGTGGCAGCAGGTAAAAATCATCTCAAGGCGTTTGTCTGGGATGGCTTCCGGGTCTGGACCTTCTGCCTGGGCTTCAAGATCGGCAAGATAGGACAGTTCGGGCACACGGGCCGCCCAGCGGGCATCGCGGCGAAAGCGGTCGATGGCGCGCCTGCGAGCGGTGCTGATCAGCCAGGCGGCAGGGGCGTCCGGCAGACCCTTTTCCGGCCAAACCTCAACCGCGCGGGTGATCGCGTCTTGCAGGCAGTCCTCGGCCAATTGCAGATCGCCCAAGGATTTGGTCAGGGCCGAAAGGATGCGCCCCCACTCTTCACGCAGAGTGCGTTCAATCAGAGTTTCGGATTGTAGCGGGGGCAGCATCGGGTTCTATCACGTTTCGATTTTGACTTGAGACATCTCCTATCACTTTTTGCGTTCGATCAAAGGGAGAGGCAGCGAAGACGTGGTTCAAGTATAAATCGAAATGCTTTAGTCATCCCAGACGATGATCGGGCGTATCTCAATTCGTCCATATGTGGCGGTTGGGATTCTGGCCGCTTTGGCGATTGCATCATCCAGATTTTCGCATTCAAGCAGATAATAACCGCCAAGCTGTTCCTTGGTTTCGGCAAAGGGGCCGTCTGTGGTGATGGTTTGACCGTTGCGCACTGTGACGGTGGTTGCCGTCGCGACAGGTTGCAATGCATCGGCATGGACCAATGCGCCGCTCTCGCGCATTTGCGCTGTGTAGTCGCCATAGGCCTTCATGAATGGGCCAAATTCATCGGTTCCGGGCTGCGGACCAGAACCTTCGGCGGAATAGATAAGGCACATATATTGCATGGGTTGTCTCCTGTTGATGTCCTTGGCGGAATTGCCTTGGTACTTAACAGACGTCTGGCGAATGCCGAAATCGACATGCGTTGCAAAATTTTTCTGCCTTTTTGCGGGGGCAGGACCACTTGATTTCTGTGCCGATTCCCAATACATCGCCCGCGATGTTGGAACGGGCCAGGCTGGCCCCATAAAATTAAGGGCCCTTTCATGGCTAAGGAAAAGTTTGAACGTAACAAGCCGCACGTGAACATCGGTACGATTGGTCACGTTGACCACGGCAAGACGACACTGACGGCGGCGATCACGAAGCAGTTTGGTGAATTCCAGGCCTATGACGAAATCGACGGCGCGCCTGAAGAAAAAGCCCGCGGCATCACCATCTCAACCGCGCACGTGGAATATGAGACCGAGACCCGTCACTATGCCCACGTTGACTGCCCCGGCCACGCCGACTACGTCAAGAACATGATCACCGGTGCGGCGCAGATGGACGGCGCGATCCTGGTTGTGAACGCAGCTGACGGCCCGATGCCGCAAACACGTGAGCACATCTTGCTGGGCCGCCAGGTTGGCATCCCGCATATGGTTGTCTTCATGAACAAAGTTGACCAGGTCGACGATGAAGAGCTGCTCGAGCTGGTTGAAATGGAAATCCGCGAGCTGCTGAGCTCTTACGAGTATCCAGGCGACGATATTCCAATCGTTGCAGGCTCGGCTCTGGCCGCTTTGGAAGACCGCGATGACAACATCGGTAAAGAGAAAATCGCCGAGCTGATGGCCGCTGTGGATGAATATATCCCAACACCAGCCCGTGCGGTTGACCAGCCGTTCCTGATGCCTGTTGAGGACGTGTTCTCGATCTCTGGCCGCGGGACAGTTGTGACCGGCCGTGTTGAGCGCGGTGTGATCAATGTTGGTGACGAGATCGAAATCGTTGGCATCAAAGACACCCAGAAAACCACCTGCACAGGTGTTGAAATGTTCCGCAAGCTGCTGGACAGCGGCGAAGCTGGCGACAACATCGGCGCCCTGCTGCGCGGGATCGACCGTGACGCGGTTGAGCGTGGTCAGGTTCTGTGTAAGCCGGGTTCTGTGCAGCCGCACACCAAGTTCGAGGCCGAGGTCTACATCCTGACCAAGGAAGAAGGCGGCCGCCACACGCCGTTCTTTGCGAACTACCGTCCACAGTTCTACTTCCGGACCACTGACGTGACCGGCACATGTGTGCTGCCCGAAGGGACCGAGATGGTGATGCCTGGTGACAACCTGAAACTGTCTGCTGAGCTGATCGCGCCAATCGCGATGGAAGACGGTTTGCGCTTCGCGATCCGCGAGGGTGGCCGGACCGTTGGTTCGGGCGTTGTCTCCAAAATCATCGAGTAAGTACGGGGCGGCTTGCGGTCTTTGACCGCAAACGCACCGCGCGGGTGGCAGATGTTTTCCAAAGGAAAACTTCGAGAACCCGCAACCGCGCTACAAAAACCAAAAGGCCGCCCAAACAAGGGCGGCCTTTCATTTTGAGCTGCTTCACCGTACTCGATAAGACTTAATGATACATGGGCGGGGAGGTTACGCATTGCTTGATAGCATCATTTTGGTAGTTGGGGTGGCTGTTGGAATACTGATTATCTTGCCTTTCTTAAAACGAGCAGAAATGCGACGTAATACGGTCGATCCGAAGCGTGTCGTGGAAGAGCTGCAACGATTGAGTGAAAAAGAAATCCGTCAGGATAGCCAAGCGTCTTCATACGAAAGCCCTCAACCAATCCTCAAACGTTCGGAAGTCCTCGCCAAACGAAGGAACCGGCAATCGTTTGGTACGTCCGAGGACGAACATGCGCTTCTCCACCGCTGGCTCGAAGAAGGCAAAATTGAAATATCGGACAACGATTTTTTGGGGTGGTTGTCTAAACAGGCGCCAGATACATGGCATGCGATAGTTATCAATTGGAATTGGGACTACGGGTCTGCACCACTGCTATGGATCGTCTCGCAACCAGAATGTGATCTCGGAACCGCATTCCATATCTTCTTTATTGAGGCTTCAAATTGGATGACCAATTTAACTTGGGAGGAGTTGGACTATCCTTCTTACCAAGAAAGCTGGAAGACCTGCAAAACAATCGTAGATAGATGGGAACAGAACGATTTTGGGTCTGCTGAATTAATGCTCCGCGGTTACGAACAGGCTCAGAGTTATCGTAAGATGGAGCAAAACGCATTGGAGGCTGGCAAGCAGCTGGCTTGGGTGGTTCCTGAGTACGTATACGAGTATCAAGGCGTCCGGCAGCACCGCTCGGACTTCACGTGGGCCGATGGAACCCTCATGCATAGCTTTGAGTATTGGAAGCAACAGCAACAGCTCTGAGACCTGCAAAACCCTGTGAGATGGGTGTTAGCTGAAACGTATCTGGCGGGTTGCAAATGTTTTCCAACGGAAAAATTCGAGAACCCGCACACGCACTACAAAACCAAAGGCCGCCCTAACCAGGGCGGCCTTTTGCGTTCGACAAACGATCACTATCTGTTCGACAACGAATTCGAAAAAGAGACCTGGATCATGCCATTCCCATCACCAGACACGCTACACCCGGTCACCCTGCCGGACGGGACCGTTCACAAGGGCAATGTCTTCTTAAAGGCCGCGATCACCCATCCCAATTGGGAGATTGGCGTTTATAGCTATGCTAATGATTTCGACCCGCCAGAGAACCCTGCGGGTTGGGCCAGCAGGTTGGCGCCCTATTTGTTTCCCATGGCCAAGGACCGTCTGATCATCGGTAAATTCTGCCAGATCGCCCATGATGTGCGCTTTATTACCGATGGGGCGAACCATGCGCGCACGGGGTTTTCCACCTTTCCCTTTGCGATCCATGATCCCGACCGCTTTGCCGATTACCCCGCCACCTTGCCTGCGGGGCGCGATATTCGCCTGGGCCATGATGTCTGGATCGGCACCGGCGCGCGCATTCTTGCGGGCGCTGAGATTGGTAATGGGGTGATCATCGGGGCGGGTGCGGTTGTCAGCGGCAAAGTACCCGACTACGCCATTGTGGCAGGCAACCGGGCCCAAATCCTGCGGATGCGGTTTGACCCGGAAACCATCGCCAGGCTGAATGAGACGGCGTGGTGGAATTGGCCGATTGAGCATATTTTGCAGAATGAAGACGCCATCGTCGGCAGGGATATAGCGCGTTTGATCGGGCCGACAGGCAGCGCTTAGGCGCGCGCTTGTGCCAGCTGGTCTGCGCGCTGAACCACCTCGTCCAACGTGCCTCTGAGATCTTCGCGCAGCGCCTCTAACGCGTCATCCGACATCTTGCGGGCTACCTTTGCGTCCAACTGGCGAAACACATAAGCCCCACGCCCAAAGAGCCGCGGCACCAGCATTTGGTCCCATGAATTCAAACGCCGCCCGCGTGTTGTGCCGAAAGCATAGCAAAACACTGGCATACCCGTTGTTCGCGCCCAATCAAGCGGCGCGTCCTGCACCTGCAATGCCGGGCCAAGCGGGCCGTCACCTGTCATGCCAATGCTGACCCCCTCGCGGACGCGCTTTAGAATCATCCGTGATGCGGCTCGGTTTGACTTTTTGCGGGCCATTTCCATCGGTTGCAGACCAACCCGCCGTTGCAGCGCGCCCGAAATCCGCCCGATGGGCGAGCTGGCATAAAGACTAGATAGCGGCGCGGTATCGACGGGCCAATGCAAGGCGCCCATGATCGATCTTTCATGCCACATCACCAGCAGAATGGGGCCTTCGGCTAATGCGGTTTTTAGATCGTCCAGTCCCTCGACTTTCCATTTTGTGCTGCGCTGACAAAAGGCCAGATAAACCCCCGCAAGTGCCGCCAGCCACCCGGCGAGGAACTTTGATTTTTCGATCCGGCGGCGAAGAGACATCAGGGCAGGGGCCTTTGCATGGTCGGTGGACCCTCTGTTTCGACATTTCTGCACGTGAACACAAGTCTGGTGCAGCTTCCCTCTTGATCCGGCCTGCGTTTCGGACTAACCCGGCATCCGGTCATAGGGGTATAGCTCAGTTGGTAGAGCGACGGTCTCCAAAACCGTAGGTCCCGGGTTCAAGTCCTGGTGCCCCTGCCAGACCCGATCACCGCCCGCCGGAGGATGATTGTTCTGTTATGACACCCCCCGATTTTACAGTCGCCTTTCATGTGGGCGCGCATAAGACCGCAACGACCCATTTGCAGCGTTCTTTGCAGACTGTGGCGGACCCGCTGGCGGACGCGGGGGTGCGTCTTTACAGCCCAAAGTATTTTCGTTTGCCCGGTCGGTCGATCCCGGCGCTTTTCGGTCTGAAAGATGGACCGCCTGATCCGGCCCGCAGATCACCTGCCGATCAGCTTGCCTTGATGCGCAAAGATGCGGACCGGGTGATCTTTAGCGAAGAGAATTACATCGGCGTTCTGAACAGCCCGCGCCGTTTCCCGGTGCAAGTCAGATATCCGCATGCCGCCGACCGTGTTGCCGCGCTGGCCGAGGCGATCGGGCGCCCGATCGATGTGTTTCTGGGTATCCGCCAGCCCACAGCATTTCTTAGCTCTGCGTATTGTCAGATGCTCATGGGCGGGCGGGCCATGCCGCTGGATCGCTTCAAACGCATAAATCCGATCACCAGTGTCGATTGGCTTGATCTGGTCACCCGGCTGCGCGGGGCCAAGGGCGTTGGTCAATTGACTGTCTGGCGGCATGAGGATTACGCCGACGTCTTTACACAAATCTGTGCAGGTTTGGTTGGTCCGGACCGCGCCCAAATTGTCGCGCCGCTGCCCCGACGGATTCACGAAGGTCTGTCTGCCGCTGCCGTGACCGAAACGCTTCAGCGTCACGCGGCTGGAGAAGGGGACAAGGCGGGGTTTGCCATGCGCAAAATGTGGCCTGTGGGGCCGGCGCATCCGTCTTTTGATGGGTTTGATTCTGATGAACATGCCCGCGCTGCCGCAGCTTATGCTGCTCAAACCGCTGCGATTGCCGGTATGGAAGATGTCACATTCCTGAAATGAGCATCCCGCCCGTGCCGCGCCGGGCTTGAATTTGCCATACAGACACCGTATGTCGCGTTTGTTTCCACAAAGGACGATCAACCATGGCCATCGCCAACCCTGTCAAATTCATCCAAGAAGTCCGCGCCGAAGTGTCCAAGGTCGTTTGGCCGACACGCCGCGAAGTGGTTTTGACAACGATCATGGTGTTTATCATGGCCGCTTTGACGGCGATCTTTTTCTCGCTGGTTGATATTGTGATCCGGTCTGGGCTGACCTCTGTATTGAACTATTTCGGCAGCTGACGATCCGGAATTTCGTGGGTGCCTCTTGAAAATAGCGGGCAGCAGCGGTAAGAGCCTGAAACTTCCCGAAAATGGCGTGTGGCGAATCGAGTTGCACGCCGCTTTTATTTTCGGGACTGGCGGATGGGCCGCCGGATATTTTTGAATTGGACCCGAACGGGTCGCTGACGACAAGGTGCGCAGACAATGGCGAAACGGTGGTATTCGGTAAGCGTTCTGTCGAACTTCGAAAAGAAGATCGCAGAGGAAATCCGGACCAAAGCGGAAGAACGCGGGCTGGATGAGCAGATCGACGAAGTTCTGGTCCCCACCGAGGAAGTGATCGAAATCCGCCGCAACAAAAAGGTAACCGCCGAGCGTCGCTTTATGCCCGGTTACGTGCTGGTGCATATGGAAATGTCCGATGAAGGCTACCACCTGATCAACTCAATCAACCGCGTTACCGGGTTCCTTGGCCCGCAGGGGCGCCCGATGCCGATGCGTGATGCCGAAGTGCAGGCGATCCTGGGCCGCGTTCAGGAAGGCGAAGAAGCGCCGCGCACCCTGATCAACTTCGAGATTGGCGAGAAGGTCAAAGTCAACGATGGTCCGTTCGAGGATTTCGATGGTCTGGTCGAGGAAGTCGACGAAGAAAATCAGCGCCTGAAAGTGACCGTGTCCATCTTTGGCCGCGCCACACCGGTCGAGCTGGAATATACGCAGGTCACCAAGCAGTAGGCTTGCTGCATAATGAATAGAGAAAGGGGAGCGTCCGACGCTCCCCTTTTTTGTTCAGGCCAGTTGCAGGACGACCTGATCCCCGTCAGTGGTAAGGCTGTAATCAGGGATAGACAGATATTCATCCTCGGATGCGCCTGCGATGCCAAAGCCTGAGGCATCAAACACCGATGAATGGCGATCCCCCCGATCCAAACAGGCAAATGGCGCAGCAGGATCACCCGTCATGCCAATGGCTTTGCCCCGGTGCGTACATACCAGATTGACCACAAAGTAGCGCGGGTCCTGAACGGTGCCGTCGCGGTCATTTTCGGCGCCAAATGCGATTTGCGCTTCGGTGCGATAATGCACGGCGACATATTGGATCTGCCCCGTGGCAGAATAGGCCTCATCGGTTGTGGGTCTTGCGATCACGGTCACTTGGCCTGGTTCCAGATCCGTGATGTCCACCTCGGCCGGGCCTTCGCCGACATTGATTAACTGGTCTTCGCCGACAGGTGTGGTATCCGGCAGCCCGTCCCATTCCGGCGAGACAGTCTGCGCGTTCAAGATTGCCGGACACAGCATCAAGGTGCTGCCGGTCATCGTCAACATCACATGTCTGCGTGTGAGTTTATGCATTAGGTGGCTCCTGTTTTTTTGAGGTGAAGGTCATGTGTGAAAAGCTGTCATCCCTATCGATGAGCAGGTGTTTCAGCGCGCCTGCCAGATGCAGGCCGAAAAAGCCCAGAAGAACCCATTTCAGCATGTAATGAATATCCAGCAGCCATTCGCCCGTATCAGAGCGGGCGAAGGTGATATCGACAGGCGCAATCAGACTGTTGCTGCTCAGCGCTGAGGCCGAGACATACCCGGTGATCACAAAGGCGATCATCGTTCCGTAAAGCCCGAAATGGACGGCCCCGGCCAGTAATCGCTCCCAAGCGGCGTGCTGATGGCGCGTTACAGGTCTGCGCCGCATCAGCCGCGCCCCGACCCGCAGGGCCAGCACCACGATCAGCAACTGACCGGCGATCTGGTGCGCGTTCAGCGCCGCCCGATCTGCCAGATCAAAGCGATAGGCCAGCCCCGTGCCAAGCATGACGAAGATCAACGCGGCGGTTAGCCAGTGATAGACGACTTGCGTCTTGGAATATTTCATATGTCACCTCGCGAAGATCAGGCTGGGGTCCTTGGGGACGGCATTTTGATAGTAGGGCGGCGACGGTAAGAAGCCATCTCACAAAGCGCGGAGCTGTCAGTCCATCGGCGGAAAATTTCGCAGCGTGGGCTTGGATGGTGGTTCAATAGCTTATGAATAATGCGTAACGCTGCCAGTTTAGGCGTTATGGCCTTGCCCCTGTTTTGGTGCAGCGCTAGCTGCTTTTGGGTAAAGCAGGCAGCATGCAGTTGAGGTATTTATGCGCTTTTGGACGACGATCGGCCTGATCTTGGTTTTGTCCATCGTTGGCCTGACCTATGAAATTGCCGCCGGGCGCGTTCTGGCGCCGTTCTTTGGAACATCGCTGGTCACCTGGACCGCGGTGATCGCCACGGTGCTGGCAGGGTTCGCGCTGGGCAATGCAATTGGCGGTTTTATCGCAGAACGCCCGAAAGCTGCGGCGGCCCTCGCGATCCGAAAGGCGTTGATCGCAACGGCGGTTTTAATGGCGCTGTCCCCAACGATCCTGGCTGTGATCTATGGAATTGGCCTGCGCGGGACGGGTGGGATGTTTCTGGCGGTGCTCATCACCTTTTTCCCGGCCTCTGTTTTGGTCAGCTTGCCATCGCCCTTTTTGGCAAAATTGGCGGTTGAGGCACGTCCTGGACGGGCGGGATCATCGCTTGGGATCGTCTTGGCGGCGGGATCGGTCGGGGCGATTGCGGGCGCGATTATCGCCGGGTTCGTGGCCCTGCCGCTTATCGGATCAGCGATGACATTCAGCGGTTGCGGCGCAGCAACGTTGATATGTGCATTCTTCGTGCGGGTAGAGGCCCCTGATAAGCCCGAGACATTGGCACAAAGCCCGGCGCCGGCTGTGCTGACGGGCGCCCTCATTGCCGCAAGCCTGACCACGGGCCCCGTCTGCACCTATGAATCTGGGCTGTCCTGCATTGATGTGCAGCGCCGCGACAATGAAATCCGCCTTTATGCGGACCGGACGACACAGGCTGCCGAACAGATCGGCGCAGATACCCCGGCGCAGGCGTTGGCATTGGCCTATACCCAATTGCTTTGGGCGCGCATGGACCGGGATTTGGGGCCGGCGCCCAGCGTTTTGTTCATCGGTGGTGGGGGCTTTTCTCTGCCCACCACCCTGCTTCAAACCCGGCCAGAGGCGCAGGCCGTCGCCGTTGAGATTGACCCGCTTGTCACCCATGTCGTCCAGCAGCGCCTGCCGCAGGCGGGCGCGATGATTGCGCAGTTTGGAACTATCCGGGATGGGGGAGATGCTGCAGGGCAGGGTGTCGGCGCACGGTATCAGATCGTGCATGCGGATGGGCGCGTTTTCATCAATGAGACGACCCGCCGGTTTGATGCGGTTGTGATGGATGCGTTTTCATCCGCTTCGGTTCCGGCGCATCTGACCACGGTCGAAACCTATGCTCGGCTGCGTCAGATCACCGATGGCCCGATCTATGTGAACCTGATTGATGCGCCGGATGGCCGGCTTGCCCGCAGCACTTATGCGATTTTGCAAAAACAATACCCCCATGTTCAGGCAATACGCGGGCCGATCAGCGGGCGGGGCTATGCCAATATCGTGCTCGCTGCGGGACAAAAGCCTTTTGCGCCGCTGGATGCTTTGCCCGAAGACTATAGGCCTGTCGAGATCGCGCCGGGGCGCATGTTCACCGATGATCGGGGCTGGGTCGGGCATCGATAGCCATGAAACCCTGCCTTATCAGGCCGAATTATCTTGCAAACATGGCTATGCTCGGCTAACGACCGCCCGTGTTGTTGATCTGATCAGCAATGCCAAAATGTGGGAGGCCAAACGCTCGCGAGCGCGGCGCCGGACCACACAACGAAAATCTTGTCGCGGCGCGCCGTGCCAAGAGTTGCAAAAGGAGATGGCCAATGGCCAAGAAAATCGTGGGCACGCTCAAACTGCAGGTTCCTGCAGGTCAAGCTAACCCTTCCCCGCCAGTGGGTCCTGCATTGGGTCAGCGCGGGATCAATATCATGGAATTCTGTAAGGCCTTTAACGCCAAGTCTGGCGAGATGGAGCCCGGCGCCCCATGCCCAACCATCATCACTTACTATCAGGACAAGTCGTTCTCGATGGAAATCAAGACGCCACCTGCGTCTTACTACATCAAGAAGGCTGCCAAGCTGAAATCCGGGTCTCAGACACCTGGTAAAGCAGTTGCTGGTTCGATCACGGCCAAGCAGGTTCGTGAAATCGCCGAAGCAAAGATGAAAGATCTGAACGCGAACGATATCGATAACGCGATGCAGATCATCATGGGCTCTGCCCGGTCTATGGGTGTGGAGGTCAAGTAATGGCAAAAGTTGGAAAGCGGACTGCTGCGGCCCGCGAAGCATTTGGCGGCAAGCAGAATGTCACAGTGGCCGAAGCTGCGTCTTTGGTCAAAGATAATGCCAAAGCCAAATTCGATGAAACTGTTGAAATCGCAATGACACTGGGCGTTGATCCGCGTCACGCCGACCAAATGGTGCGCGGTACGGTTAGCCTGCCCCACGGCACAGGTAAGACGGTTCGCGTTGCTGTTTTCGCCCGCGGCGAAAAAGCAGACGAAGCTAAGGCAGCTGGTGCAGACATCGTCGGTGCCGAGGACCTGATGGAAACCATCCAGGGCGGCACCATCGATTTCGACCGCTGCATCGCGACACCTGACATGATGGCCGTTGTTGGCCGTCTGGGTAAGGTTCTTGGCCCGCGTAACCTGATGCCAAACCCACGCGTTGGTACGGTCACGATGGACGTTAAGCAAGCTGTTGAAGACGCCAAAGGCGGTCAGGTTCAGTTCAAGGCTGAAAAGGCTGGTGTTGTGCATGCTGGGATCGGCAAAGCGTCTTTTAGCGCGAAGCAGATTGAAGAAAACATGCTGGCCTTTGTCGAGGCCGTTGGCAAAGCCAAGCCAACCGGTGCCAAGGGCACTTACATGAAAAAGATCGCCGTCAGCTCAACAATGGGTCCAGGCGTATCGATCGATGTGGCTTCGGCGACAGGTAACGCCTGATCGGTCGGTGCCAGAGGGCGCCAAGACTGATTGTTGGTAAAGCATTTGATCAGGCCTGCCGGTGGTAGGCCTGATTTTTTTTATGAAGGTGGCTTGTTTCAGCCGTACATTCAGGGGGATAAAGCTTCATGCAAGCGGACGCAGACCAAAAACTGGCAGCATTACATGCTGAGGCGAAAGAGGCGCTGATCAGCGGCACGATCAATGGGCGTCCTAGGTTTAAGTTTCAGGCGCTCAAGGGGCTTCCTGTTGCGCAAAGACGCAGTCCCATGTTTCATGAAGCATTCATCATGTTTGCTGTTGTTGCGCGCGCAATGCCCGCCCGCGCCCACGGACGTATGTCGATGTTGTATGCCGCGCGCGAAAAAGCAAATGAGCTCGACAAGTATACGGCATTTGAAAAGTTGTTGGAAAAACACAGCGGTGGAGTGTCATTTTCTGCGCATGGTTTTGTCACGACACGTTTGGGGGATGTCGACGCGGCTGAGATTTACGGCGGAGTTCATCAGGTCGTGCAGCAGTTAAAGTCACTAGGGTACGCCGTTTTTGCAAATTCTGGTACGTTACTCGGGCTGATCCGAGATAAGGCGCCAATTGCCTATGACGACGATATCGATCTTGCGGTCATTTTCGATGTGGCCGGGCCAGACGAAGCTGCAGCTGCCTTTTTCCGCCTTTTTGACCAATTGAAGTCGATCGGGATCGATGCGTATTTAGCCGGTCGAGGTGGGGCCATCATTAAACTGCCATCAATCGCGGGATTTCAGGTTGATCTGTTTCCGGCATATGGCACTGATGATAACTTTAGTGTCTATCCTTACGCTGCCGGAACACTTCAGCGGTCAGATATTGTGCCACTGGGAACCTGCGAGGTAAGTGGTTTGCCAATTCCCGCTGCGCCGTTGCGCGTTTTGGAACAGAACTATGGTTCTGGATGGCGCACACCAAACCCGCGTTTTGTTTTTCCATGGAAAGCCCAAAATCGTAAATTTGCCAAACTACTTGCTGCAATTGAGACGAACACAAACAAACCAAAAACCATTCTGACTTATGGGACCTTTGATCTGTTCCATGTGGGCCATGTGCATCTATTGCGCCGATTGGCCGCATTAGGCGATCGTTTGATCGTTGGCTGTTCGACTGATGAATTCAACGACATCAAGGGCAAGAAGTGCATTATGCCTTATGCTGATCGCGAGATTATTTTGCGGGCCTGTCGCTATGTTGATGATGTGATCCCGGAACATAGCTGGGACCAGAAAGCGGACGACATAAAGCGCTTTGATGCGGATATTTTTGCGATGGGCGATGACTGGGCGGGCAAGTTCGATGAGCTAAGCGCGCATTGCGAGGTGATTTATCTGCCGCGGACCGAAGGTGTGTCGACCACAGGGCTGCGTTGGATCGTTGCAGATAACACCCCGTCCTAAATGGTATTTATCCTGCGGCGCTTTGGTGGCGTGTGCCCAGATAGGCCGCCAGTTCGGCCTCTGCCAATGGATGCGACACGGCATAGCCTTGGAAAACGTTGCAGCCCAGGGCGCGGATCGTCTCAATATCGGCCCTGGTTTCGGCGCCTTCGGCCATGGCCTCAACTCCCAGGCTATGGGTCATGTCCAGGATCGCTGCGACGACATTGCGGGTGGTCGGGTCCGCCACGGCCGATTGGATCAGGCTGCGATCAATCTTGAGCCTGTCTGGCCGGATCTTCAGCAATCCCGTAATCGAGGCGCGCCCGCTGCCAAAATCATCAATTTCAATGCGGACGCCAAGTTCGCGTAGCCTGTTCAGGTTCTCTGAAATCTGCGGTGTCTCGCGCATTTCGTCAAAATAGATTGTTTCAAGAAGCTCGATGCTTAACCGGCATCGTTTGTCAGTCCAGTAACTTTCAATGTCATTTGGTAAGTTTGGATCCATAAGCCGCGCAGCGCTGATATTGACGGAGATCGACGGCAAAATCTGACCATTGCTGCGCAGCCGGCCTGTCATTTCAAGCGCTTGTCTGAGCATAAGCCGGTCAATTTCGGCCATTAAACCCAGTTCGGAAGCTGCATCCAGAAACATACGTGGCTGCAGAATACCTAAGGTTGGATGAAACCAACGTACCAATGCTTCTGCGCCGACGACAGCGCCGGTTCCAACATGCACTTGCGGTTGATAATAAGGTACGATTTCGCTTCGTTCGATGGCCAGCGGGATATCCGTTGCCATACGGCGATGCGCTTGAATCCGCGCCTGCACCTCGGCATTGATCTGGCAAAGGATGTTGCGGCCATTCGCCTTCGCCTCGTACAGGGCGACATCGGCATCCGTGACCAATTGCGCGGGGCTGATATGCCCCGCCTTGCCGAACGCCAATCCGATACTGGCACCGACAGTTACGTTTTGATGTTCATGGGCAATGGGTTCGGCCATCGCCTCAATGATACTGTCGCCGATCATCACCGCAGCATCGGTTGTCATGCGAGGTTGGAGAATAACCATGAATTCGTCGCCGCCGACCCGATAGACTGTCCCCCCCTTATCGATAACGCGACATATGCGTTCTGCAGCCGTGACCAGTACGGCATCACCCGCCGGATGACCCATCGTATCATTGACCCATTTGAAACGATCCAGATCGATATGCAAAAGCCCTGATCGGGTTTGTGGGATGCTGAGCGCGGCGGCGAGATCACGTTCAAAGGCGCGCCGATTAAGTTGCCCCGTTAGCAAGTCCTCATAGGCACTGCGTTCAAGCGCTTTGCGGGCCTCATCCAATTCCTCGTTGCGTTCGGCCAGCGCTGCATTGGTTTCAAGCAATTGGCGCATTGCTTCCTTTTCAGCGGTGATGTCGTGGCCGATGCCCCGATATCCGGTAAATGTGCCCGTTTCGTCAAAAAAGGGTTGGCCCGAGATGCGGATCGAGATGCTGCTGCCATCTGTTGGACGCTCGATTTCATATTCGAAGTTTCGAAAAGGCCTATGGTTCTGCAAATCCTCAAGATGGGCCCGCCATTTAGGGTCACTAATGTATCCTTCGGCAAAATGATCCCGGCGTAGGCCAATCAGATTATCTGGGCAGATCTTGGTCGTTTCCTCCATCCGGCCGGAGAAATAGCAAAACCGATGCTCAGCATCGGTTTCCCAAAACCAATCTGACGCAATCCCCGAAAAGTCCTCAAGGTTACGAATATCTTTGTCAGTTACCCCGCTCATCGCTCGACGATAGCCCATGGTCCTTAAAGAAGTCGTTATGATCATCTACACCTTCCCTGAACTGGCATCTGCACCGCCTGGATTTACTGCGGTTTGTCCTGAAAGGGCTTGGCAATGCGCCTGATCAGCAGTAACCAACGTCCCAGACCAATTGTGCGATTCGCCTGTTGATCTGTTCGTCCGAGACGGTGGGTGGGCCTTGTGCCGATAATTCCTGCCTGAGACGGGATAGACCGGAATGATCTGAGGCTCTCCTCAGCCCAAGCTGGCTCAACCCCCGTAAATGTGGACATCGACTGTCGGCGCGTTCGCGCGCAGGCAAAATGTGAGCCGGTGCCGGACCTGATCTGGTGCCAAACTTGGAGTGAAACTGTGGATAGAGCACAAAAAGAACAGCTGGTCGACGATCTCGGCCAGATCTTTGAAAGCTCTGGCGTCGTTGTGGTTGCCCACTACGAAGGCATGACAGTTGCTGAAATGCAGGACCTGCGCGCGCACATGCGTGAAGCGGGCGGTTCCGTACGCGTTGCCAAGAACAAGCTCGCCAAGATTGCCCTTGAGGGAAAGCCGTGTGCAAGCATTGCTGAATACCTCGAAGGCATGACCGTGCTCGCCTATTCCGAAGACCCTGTCGCAGCTGCGAAGGTCGTGGATAAGTACGCCAAGGATAACGAAAAGCTCGTGATCCTGGGTGGTGCAATGGGTGATACAGCACTGGACGTGGCTGGTGTGAAAGCCGTTGCCGCGATGCCGTCCCGCGAAGAGCTTATTGCTTCTATCGTTGGCTGCATCGGTGCACCTGCAAGCAACATCGCCGGAGCCATTGGCGCGCCTGCTTCGAACATCGCAAGCATTCTCTCAACCATCGAAGAGAAAGCTGCATAAAGCAACTTGGATTGACTTGGGGCAAATGCCTCACGTTGGAACACACTATTTAGAAACGGAAAAAGCAAATGGCTGATCTGAAGAAACTTGCTGAAGAGATCGTTGGTCTGACCCTTCTCGAAGCACAAGAACTGAAAACCATCCTCAAGGACGAGTATGGCATTGAACCAGCTGCCGGTGGCGCAGTTATGGTTGCTGGCGGCGGCGACGCTGGCGGTGAAGCAGCAGCTGAGAAGACAGAATTCGACGTCGTTCTCAAGAACGCTGGCGCATCCAAAATCAACGTCATCAAAGAAGTTCGCGGCATCACAGGTCTTGGCCTGAAAGAAGCCAAAGACCTCGTCGAAGCTGGCGGCAAGATCAAAGAAGGCGTTGCCAAGGACGAAGCCGAAGACATCAAAGGCAAGCTGGAAGCAGCTGGCGCAGAAGTCGAACTGGCCTAAGCCCGATCACATTGATCACAAGAACCCGGGGCGCGTAGGCGGCCCGGGTTTTTTGTTGCCGCCATGGAACCTGACGGCCCGCCGTTTCCTTGCTGTAAACTTGGGGCCCACGGGCCACGCAACAAATTTTCCCAAAATGCCTGAGTGTGTTCATGCGCACTTAATAACACGCAAGTCGTCGGTGCATTAGGTGACGTAACTCTGACCCAGGTCCGTCTACTTTAGGCCTGATTTGGAGGCCAAATTTTTGGTGATCGCGTCAGGCCGCAAATAAACGTTAGTTCGTGAGGGTAGAAATTCGGAGGCGGTGAAGGGTTTGTCGGGCTGCATGCAGATTGGCTTGAAACCACCTCGGACAACGCGCTGGTGATCGACTTGATCGCCGACGGTGATTGGACCGGGCGCATCAGTCTTAGTTTTGCGACAGAGCTGGCCAACGGGGTGATATTCGACAGCTCGGTTGAACTGTCGGGGCTGGGGGGTGATCAGGAAACGACCAGCGGTGGCCTGCGTTTTGGGTTTAGTTTTTGAACGTGCGGCGTATGAAACCCCATGCTTCACAGCTGCAACGAAATGCAAGTCCACAAAGGATCGTGCGCTTGGAACGATCCGTTTTTATCATCCAGAAATTTAGAGGACCTTAAATAGTTTGCGTTTACCAACTTCCTTGAAAGAGGAGACGCAGATGACAAAACATGCAAAGGGTCCGCGCATGTCCCTGTATCAAAGGCTGGCTGCGACCTTTGATATAAGGTCTCTCTTCTTTCGGATTGCTTTGGCGCTCGGCGGTGCTGGTTTGATTGTGGCCGTTTTGCTCTCCAGCATCTACTATCAACAGCTGATGCAAAAAGGGGTTGAAAACGCGACCACACGGCAGGAAGAAACCTTGCATCTGTTCTCTGGCCAAATCGTGCAGGACATTAATAGGAATGTCACCCGGCGTATCGAAATCGCCTTTACGGCACTGATAGAACGGATTGGCGATGTCTTTGTCTATGGCGCGGTGCATAACAAAGATGGCGGCCTCATGGTCGCGCTGGGCGATGAAGATGGGCTGCCCGCCGGGTTTTTGGAGCCCCATTTCGCGACAATCCGCGAGACGATGCAGCCGGTTACTCTACCTGACCTGCAGTTGGTGGTTTCACCTGCGATCCAACCCAATGGCAACCTGGCCGGATTTATCCTGATGGTCTGGGACCAAGCAGCAATCCAGGCCCCGATTGTGAAATTAGCTCTGGCCGCTGTAGGGGTTTTGACGGGGGTCTTCCTAGTCTGGACCACATTAGTAATCTTGATGATGCGCCGCATGGTCGGCCGGCCGCTGCGCTCAATCAGTGGTGCGCTCTCGGATTTAGAGGCGGGGCATTATGACGTTGCGCGGCATGATTTTGGCCATCTGACCCAGATGAAATCAATTCAACAGCATTTCCACGCGCTTGAGCATGCTTTGGCAGATGCGGCCAAGATGCAAGAAGAGCAACGGATCGATAACGCCGCGAAATCAGCGGCAATTGAAGAGCTATCGGGCGGTTTGGCCGCATTGGCGGATCGCGATCTTGCGTCACATATCGCGCAACCATTTGCAGGGCAGTTCGAAATTCTGCGCGAAAACTTCAATACCGCCCAGCATGTCATGGGAACGACGTTGCATAGTATATCCAGCGTCTGTTCCAGCGTGGATGACGAAGTTGGGCAACTGGTCTCGGCCGCATCTGATTTGTCGACGCGCGCGGATCATCAAGCCAGGACATTGTCCGATATTCTGGCCTCACTCTCTGAGGCGGCAACCCATACGGAGACTGCCGTGGACCGTGCAAGGGGCGTCAGAACGACGGTGATGTCAACGAATGAAACGGTGAAGAATAGCGGCGATATCGTGGTCTCTGCGGTGGCCGCGATGTCCGAAATCGAAACCAGTTCAGCAGAAGTCCAAAAGATTATCGGGGTCATCGAAGATATCGCTTTCCAGACAAACCTTTTGGCCCTGAACGCAGCAGTCGAGGCATCGCGCGCAGGCGAGGCGGGGCGCGGCTTTGCTGTGGTCGCCACCGAAATCCAAAACCTGTCCAACCGTACGACCGATGCGGCACGCGAAATCCATGGGCTTATCTCAAACTCTGTCAAGCAGATGAAAAACGGCGCCAATCTCGTGCGGGATGTCGGCACATCGTTGGAGCAGGCCATTGGCGGGGTGCGCACGGTTGACCAGGATGTCAGCGCGCTGGTCGAAACCTTCGTCGGGTATTCTCAAACCCTCGGTGGTATAAAGGAAGGGGCGGCATCGTTGGATCAGGCGACAAAACAAAGTGCCGCCATGGCGGAGAATATCAAAGCATCAACCGACCAGCTGCATGCGCGTTCGGATGATTTGCGCGGTTATGTTACGCTCTTTTCCTTGCCGGACGAAACCGGCGGTGACAGCCAGCGGGCCTGGGTGGCCTGATCTTGCGATAGAAAGTACACCGTGCTGGGGGCTAAAGCGCATGCGTTTCTCCACACCCCAAGCTGGCTTATTTGACGAACTCACATATCGTAAAGAACTTGGCACCTTTGGCATCAAATATCAGCCTGGTTCCTGCGGGCGGTTATCGTCTTGCGCTGGGCACGTTTCTTTCAAAAATCCCCAGATGGGGCGCAAAAGGCGTGCTGTCCGGGATTACCAACAGATATCTTGCCTGCAATTCAATCGGTTCAAATCTGAGCTCTCCGATGGTCGCGCTCCACACATAATCACAGGCACTTACCGTTCTAAGTTCGGCTTCATCCAGGTTATGGTTGATACGAAAGCCGTCAATAGAGTTGATATGCTCCGGGTGACGCTTTGCCGCATCGTCAAAGAGCCTAATAAGGGTTGCCACGCGGCAACCAATTTCGCGAATAATATCTTCGTCCGGGTGTTCGGACCAACCTCGGAAACCGCGTGTTCCAATGGGGTCTCGGAAGCGTTCATATTGCTCAATCTTGTGAAACAGGAAATGCCTAATCGCAAAAATATCATGATTGGAGTACGCCACCGCATTGTACAGAGGCATATCATAGGTGTTCAAAACCGTCGGATTGCCCAGTTCAGCGTATGGGGCAACGGCAGCGGACCAATTCCCTTTGTGGTACGGTTGTAGGAAGGCACGCCGAAGTTTGTAGTTTCCAATTTGCAATGGGTCAGCTCGGGTCAGCCGTACCCTTCTTCGATTGTCGTCCTCAATTATAATTTCCAATAAAGTTAAATTGAATGGATTGCGCGCCAACTCGGTCATGATCTCGGTGTAAAAGCGCGGTTGAAAATCTGCCATAAAGTCACCGACTTCTTGATACCGAGAATTCCAGTGTATTCGGGCAAAGCTGCTTGCGATGCGGTACTGATCGCGTATCCATGGTTCGTCGAACCGCGTATTGTCGAGATAGTCCATCAGAATTTGGAGGTCTTCGTCGGTTCGCCGCGCTAAGGCGCGTTCCAAGCGTGCCATGGTCAACAATTCATGGTTTTCGCGATCCAGTACATCTGCAACGAAGGACCAATTCGGCTCTAACATGTCATTATAGGCGAGAAGGGAGACAAGGCATATTTCGTACGTCAGGTCCGGGTATTCTGGAAGTCTATCAAAATATGCATCGCACAGATTGACGATATCCCGCTGACCCCGGCCGCCCCAATGTACAAGCGCATGCGACGAGAGACGTTCAAGTGTTCCATAATTGGGTGTCGTTTCCATGATATCCTTGACGACGCCGCGAAAGAGCCACCCCATCATGATCCCAGCGGACAGCTGTATTCGGATAATGCCATCGGATGCGGGGACATAATCTGGGGCCGTGTCATAGGCACGCACCGTCAGCGCGGCGGCCTCCCGCTGCAATTCCCGAAAGGCATCTAATGCCGCCGGAGGCGTGTCGCGGGCAAAGGCCCCTCCGCGGACCGAAAAGCTGTGATTGTAAAGCGACCACGCGGTGGCCATTTGCGCATAGGGCGAATCCGGAAGGTTTTCGAGCCACAGCGCCCGGAAATCATCCATGTCCGGATGCGTCCGGAGGAAAACATTTCCCAGATCATCATAGCTGATTTCGCCCGTCAAGCTTTCTTGGTGCGCCGCTGCCATCGCGTCATCAACCGCTTGGAAATTGCCTTCATATGCCAATTTGCGAAGCGCTTCAGGCTGGATCGTGGCTTGCGCGATGGTCGTGCTGGCCAGTAGCAGAATGCTGAAAAATGAAATACGCATGAGGTCCTGCGGGCTATGGAGAGTTGGTTTCTTAACTGGCAACTCGGGCGTGAATTGCCGCCTTTGTCTAGTGTTGTTGTCAGGTTTCTTGCCGGGAAATATCCTGTATGTATTCCGTACAGAACCTGTATGTACGGCTGGGGTATTGGTGCGTTCGTGCCGGGCGCCTTTTTTCAGCTTCACGGTCAGGCAAGACGCCCGGGCGCGGGGTTTACGAAAACCTATTGATTTTTGGGAATGCCCTTGAACTTTTGCCGAATCTCTCTTAATTGGTCCGTTCAGGCGCTCAGAAATCGGACATAGACAACCCTAGCTCATTTGAAACTTATCTTTCAAAGCGCTTCGCTTGCGCGTTTTGACAGGTAAGTTGATCGTTTCGGGAGAGATGTTTGGGATACATCTCAGGTATTGGAACGATCCTACCTCAATCGGACGTGTGTTTTGGTTGCCCGGCCAAAGCGCGCGTTCTGACATTATGGAGACCCGGCAAACATGGCTTCTACGTTCCTTGGTCAGAAACGCCTGCGTAAGTACTACGGCAAAATCCGTGAAGTACTTGAAATGCCGAACCTTATTGAGGTTCAAAAATCATCCTACGATCTGTTCCTGCGCTCTGGCGACAGTGACACACCGCTTGACGGTGAAGGCATCAAAGGTGTCTTCCAGTCGGTGTTCCCGATCAAGGATTTCAATGAAACAGCCGTGCTTGAGTTCGTCAAGTATGAGCTGGAAAAGCCGAAGTATGATGTTGAGGAATGTCAGCAGCGTGACATGACCTACAGCGCGCCGCTGAAAGTCACCCTCCGTCTGATCGTGTTTGATGTGGATGAAGATACAGGCGCGAAGTCTGTCAAAGACATCAAAGAACAAGACGTATTCATGGGCGATATGCCTTTGATGACCCCAAATGGTACATTTGTCGTCAACGGCACCGAGCGCGTGATCGTATCCCAGATGCACCGTTCACCCGGCGTGTTCTTTGACCACGACAAGGGCAAGACCCATTCCTCGGGTAAGTTGCTGTTTGCCTGCCGCATTATCCCATATCGCGGCAGCTGGCTGGACTTTGAATTTGACGCCAAGGATCTGGTGTTCTGCCGGATTGACCGTCGTCGGAAATTGCCTGTGACCACCCTGCTTTATGCGCTGGGTCTGGATCAGGAAGGCATCATGGATGCCTATTACGACACGGTTGAGTATCACTTGGACAAGAAGGCCAATGCCTGGCAGACCAAGTTCTTCCCTGAGCGTGTGCGCGGCACCCGCCCGACCCATGATCTGGTAGACGCCAAAACCGGCGAAGTTATTGCCAAAGCCGGTGAAAAGGTCACCCCCCGTTCGGTTAAGAAACTGATCGACGCGGGCGAGGTTACTGATCTGCTGGTGCCTTACGAGAACATCGTCGGTAAATTTGTTGCCCAAGACATCATCAACGAAGAGAACGGTGCGATCTATGTCGAGGCAGGTGATGAGCTGACCCTTGAGATGGACAAAGATGGCGACGTTATCGGCGGCACGCTCAAAGATCTGGTTGATGCCGGCATCACAACGATCCCTGTGCTGGATATCGATAACGTCACTGTTGGCTCTTACATGCGCAACACTATGGCGCAGGATAAGAACATGAACCGCGAAACCGCGCTCATGGATATTTATCGCGTTATGCGTCCGGGTGAGCCGCCAACGGTTGAATCTGCCTCGGCGCTGTTTGACACGCTGTTCTTCGATGCTGAGCGTTATGATCTGTCTGCGGTTGGCCGCGTCAAGATGAACATGCGTCTTGATCTGGATGCCGAAGACACCATGCGCACCCTGCGCAAGGAAGATATCGTGGCCTGCATCAAGGCACTGGTTGAGCTGCGTGACGGCAAAGGCGATGTGGACGATATCGACCACCTAGGGAACCGCCGTGTCCGTTCTGTTGGCGAGTTGATGGAAAATCAGTACCGCGTTGGTCTGCTGCGCATGGAGCGTGCGATCAAAGAGCGTATGTCATCCGTCGAAATCGACACGGTCATGCCACAGGATCTGATCAACGCCAAACCTGCCGCTGCCGCTGTGCGTGAGTTCTTTGGCTCTTCCCAGCTGTCCCAGTTCATGGACCAAACCAACCCGCTGTCCGAGGTGACGCACAAGCGCCGCTTGTCCGCGCTTGGGCCCGGTGGTTTGACCCGCGAACGTGCTGGTTTTGAGGTGCGCGACGTGCACCCAACCCACTACGGCCGTATGTGTCCGATTGAAACGCCGGAAGGGCCAAACATTGGTCTGATCAACAGCCTGGCGACTTTCGCCCGGGTAAATAAGTACGGCTTTATCGAGACCCCATATCGTAAAGTGGTTGAGGGCAAGGTGACCGATGAGGTCAGCTATATGTCCGCGACCGAAGAAATGCGTCACACTGTGGCGCAGGCGAATGCGAATGTGAATGACGAAGGTTCGTTCAACAACGAACTGGTCTCGACCCGGAAAAACGGTGATTACACGCTGAGCCCACGCGAAAACGTGGACCTGATCGACGTCTCGCCCAAGCAGCTGGTTTCTGTTGCGGCCTCGCTGATCCCATTCCTTGAGAATGACGATGCGAACCGGGCCTTGATGGGCTCGAACATGATGCGTCAGGCTGTGCCCTTGCTTCAGGCTGAGGCACCTTTGGTCGGTACTGGTATCGAAGAGGTCGTTGCCCGCGATTCGGGTGCGGCGATCATGGCGAAACGTGCCGGGATCATCGACCAGGTGGATGCGCAGCGGATCGTGATCCGTGCGACCTCTGACCTTGAACTGGGCGATGCTGGCGTTGATATCTACCGCATGCGCAAATTCCAGCGCTCGAACCAGAACACCTGCATCAACCAGCGTCCGCTGGTGAAAGTGGGCGACACGGTTCAAAAAGGTCAGGTGATTGCCGATGGTCCATCCACCGATATCGGTGAATTGGCCCTGGGTAAGAACGTGGTCGTCGCCTTTATGCCTTGGAACGGGTATAACTATGAGGACTCCATCCTGATCTCTGAGCGGATCGTCCGTGATGACGTCTTTACCTCAATCCATATTGAGGAATTTGAAGTCGCTGCCCGTGATACAAAGCTTGGGCCAGAGGAAATCACCCGCGATATTCCAAATGTCGGTGAAGAAGCGCTGCGCAACCTTGATGAAGCCGGTATTGTCTACATCGGTGCTGAGGTTGAACCAGGCGACATTCTTGTTGGTAAGATCACACCAAAGGGCGAAAGCCCGATGACCCCCGAAGAAAAGCTTTTGCGCGCTATCTTTGGTGAAAAGGCATCTGACGTCCGCGACACATCGCTGCGCGTGAAGCCTGGTGATTTCGGTACTGTTGTTGAGGTCCGCGTCTTTAACCGCCACGGTGTGGAAAAAGACGAACGTGCCCTGCAGATCGAACGCGAAGAGGTTGAACGCCTTGCCCGTGACCGTGATGACGAATTGGTCATCCTGGATCGGAACATCTACGCCCGTCTGAAGGACATGATCCTGGGCAAAGAAGCCGTGAAAGGTCCAAAAGGGTTCAAGCCGAACTCAGTTGTCACAGAAGAGGCCCTGTCTGAGCTCAGCCGTGGCCAGTGGTGGCAGATTGCCCTGAAGGATGAAGCTGACGCGCAGGTCGTTGAGGCCCTGAACGAGCAGTATGAGATCCAGAAAAAGGCCATGGATGCCCGCTTTGAGGATAAGGTCGAAAAGGTCCGCCGCGGCGACGATCTGCCCCCAGGTGTCATGAAGATGGTCAAGGTCTTTGTTGCCGTGAAGCGTAAGCTGCAGCCCGGTGACAAGATGGCCGGTCGTCACGGGAACAAAGGTGTTATTTCTAAGGTTGTCCCCATGGAAGACATGCCGTTCCTTGCTGATGGTACGCCGGTTGACTTCTGTCTGAACCCGCTGGGTGTGCCGTCGCGTATGAACGTCGGGCAGATCCTTGAGACCCATATGGGTTGGGCTGCACGTGGTCTGGGTATCCAGATTGATGACGCGTTGGGTGAATATCGCCGTTCTGGCGATCTGACCCCCGTGCGTGATGCGATGAAGATCGTCTATGGCGATGACGTCTATGACGAAGGCGTTGCGGGCATGGATGAAGGCGAACTGGTTGAAGCGGCTGGTAACATCACACGCGGTGTGCCAATTGCGACGCCTGTCTTTGATGGTGCTAAAGAGGCTGATGTGAACGACGCGCTGACACGCGCTGGGTTCGACACCTCTGGTCAGTCTGTGCTCTATGATGGCCGCACAGGTGAGCAGTTTAGCCGTAAGGTGACGGTGGGTGTGAAATACCTGCTGAAGCTGCACCACTTGGTCGACGACAAGATCCACGCACGTTCTACCGGGCCTTACAGCCTTGTCACGCAGCAACCGTTGGGCGGTAAAGCCCAGTTCGGTGGCCAGCGTTTCGGGGAAATGGAAGTCTGGGCATTGGAAGCTTATGGCGCGGCTTACACCCTGCAGGAAATGCTGACTGTGAAGTCGGATGACGTGGCAGGCCGGACGAAAGTTTATGAAAGCATCGTCAAGGGCGAGGACAATTTTGAGGCCGGTGTGCCTGAATCGTTCAACGTGCTTGTGAAAGAAGTCCGGGGCCTCGGCCTTAACATGGAACTCCTGGATGCGGAGGATGAGGAATAAGAATTTTCTAGAAAATTCTTGGGGCAGAACAAATTTCTAGAAATTTGTTCGCTCTTTCCCTCCCAACGCACCCCAATTCAAGGAATTGAAGATGAACCAGGAACTGACAAATAACCCGTTTAACCCGCTGACCCCGGCAAAAACGTTTGACGAAATCAAGGTGTCTTTGGCATCCCCCGAGCGGATACTGTCGTGGTCCTTTGGTGAGATCAAGAAGCCGGAAACCATCAACTACCGCACATTCAAGCCTGAGCGTGACGGTCTGTTCTGCGCGCGTATCTTTGGCCCGATCAAAGATTACGAATGCCTCTGTGGTAAATATAAGCGCATGAAATATCGCGGCGTTGTCTGCGAGAAATGTGGTGTGGAAGTCACCCTGCAGAAAGTCCGCCGTGAGCGGATGGGCCACATCGAATTGGCTGCACCTGTTGCGCACATCTGGTTCCTGAAATCGCTGCCATCCCGCATCGGCCTGATGCTGGACATGACATTGCGCGATCTGGAACGCATCCTGTATTTCGAAAACTACGTTGTGATCGAACCCGGCCTGACTGACCTGACTTACGGCCAGTTGATGACCGAGGAAGAGTTCAACGACGCGCAAGACCTTTACGGGATGGACGCGTTCCAGGCCAATATTGGTGCTGAAGCGATCCGTGAAATGCTGTCTCAGATCGATCTGGAAAGCGAAGCAGAACAGCTGCGTGCTGACCTGAAAGAAGCCACTGGCGAATTGAAGCCCAAGAAGATCATCAAGCGTTTGAAGATCGTCGAAAGCTTCCTGGAGTCTGGCAACCGCCCTGAGTGGATGGTTCTGACCGTGATCCCTGTGATCCCGCCAGAATTGCGTCCGTTGGTGCCGCTGGATGGTGGTCGTTTTGCGACCTCCGATCTGAACGATCTGTATCGTCGTGTGATCAACCGGAACAACCGTTTGAAGCGTCTGATTGAGTTGCGCGCGCCTGACATCATCGTCCGGAACGAAAAGCGGATGTTGCAGGAATCTGTGGATGCGCTGTTTGATAACGGCCGTCGTGGTCGTGTGATCACCGGTGCGAACAAGCGTCCTCTGAAATCCCTCAGCGATATGCTGAAGGGTAAGCAGGGTCGCTTCCGTCAGAACCTTTTGGGGAAACGTGTCGATTTCTCGGGTCGTTCGGTCATTGTGACTGGTCCGGAGTTGAAACTGCATCAATGTGGTCTGCCCAAGAAGATGGCGTTGGAGCTGTTCAAGCCGTTCATCTATTCGCGCCTTGAGGCCAAGGGTCTGTCTTCCACAGTGAAGCAAGCCAAGAAACTGGTCGAAAAAGAGCGTCCCGAGGTTTGGGATATTCTGGATGAGGTGATCCGCGAACACCCCGTCATGCTGAACCGTGCGCCAACGCTGCACCGTTTGGGCATCCAGGCGTTTGAACCTGTCCTGATCGAAGGCAAGGCTATTCAGCTGCACCCGCTGGTCTGTTCTGCGTTTAACGCTGACTTTGACGGTGACCAAATGGCGGTTCACGTACCGCTTTCACTGGAAGCCCAGTTGGAAGCCCGCGTTCTGATGATGTCCACGAACAACGTGCTGTCCCCATCGAACGGTGCGCCGATCATCGTGCCTTCGCAGGATATGATCCTGGGTCTCTACTATACCACTATCATGCGTGAAGGCATGAAGGGCGAGGGGCTGACATTCTCGGACATCGAAGAAGTCGAACACGCTTTGACTGCTGGTGAAGTGCATCTGCACGCCAAGATCACCGCGCGGATGCCGCAGATCGATGATGAAGGCAACGAAGTGCTTGAGCGCTTTGAAACAACCCCTGGCCGTTTGCGTCTGGGTGCGCTGTTGCCGCTGAACGCGAAGGCGCCTTTTGCCTTGGTCAACCGTTTGCTCCGCAAGAAAGAAGTGCAGCAGGTCATCGATACCGTCTATCGTTACTGTGGTCAGAAAGAGTCTGTCATCTTCTGCGACCAGATCATGACCATGGGCTTCCGCGAAGCGTTTAAAGCCGGTATTTCCTTTGGTAAGGACGACATGGTTGTCCCTGACACCAAGTGGGATCTGGTCAATGAGACCCGCGAGCAGGTGAAGGACTTTGAACAGCAATATATGGACGGTCTGATCACCCAAGGTGAGAAGTACAACAAAGTTGTCGATGCCTGGTCAAAGTCGAACGACAAAGTCACCGACGCCATGATGGCCACCATCGGGGAAACCCCAACGCTGGAAGACGGATCGCAAGGCGAACCAAACAGTGTTTACATGATGGCCCACTCTGGTGCCCGTGGTTCTGTCACACAGATGAAGCAGCTGGGCGGGATGCGCGGCTTGATGGCCAAGCCGAATGGCGAAATCATCGAGACGCCAATCATCTCGAACTTTAAAGAAGGTCTGACCGTTCTTGAGTACTTCAACTCGACCCACGGTGCCCGGAAGGGGCTGTCGGATACGGCGTTGAAAACAGCGAACTCGGGTTATCTGACCCGCCGCTTGGTTGACGTCGCCCAAGACTGTATCGTGCGCGAGCTGGATTGCGGGACCGAAGCCTCGATCACTGCCGAAGCGGCTGTGAATGATGGTGAGGTTGTTGCGTCTCTGGCCGAGCGTGTGCTGGGCCGTGTCGCCGCCGAGGATGTCATCAAGTCGGGGACGGATGAGGTGATCGTCGAGTTGGGTGAGCTGATCGACGAGCGTAAAGCTGACATGATCGATGTGGCTGGCATCACCAAGATGCGTATCCGCAGCCCGCTAACCTGCGAAAGCGAAGATGGCGTTTGTGCCATGTGCTATGGTCGTGACCTGGCCCGCGGTACACGCGTCAACATCGGTGAAGCGGTCGGTATCATCGCCGCCCAGTCCATCGGTGAGCCTGGTACACAGCTGACGATGCGGACCTTCCACATCGGTGGTGTTGCCCAGGGTGGTCAGCAGTCCTTCCTCGAAGCATCGCAGCCCGGTCTGATCCGGTTCGACAACGCCAACCTGCTGGAAAATGCAGCTGGTGAGACCGTTGTCATGGGCCGGAACATGACCTTGTCGATCACGGATAAGGAAGGCACCGAGCTGGCCAGCCACAAGGTTGGTTATGGTTCCAAAGTATTTGTCAAAGACGGGCAGGATATCCTGCGCGGTGATAAGCTCTTTGAATGGGATCCATATACCCTGCCGATCATTGCCGAGAAATCCGGTACGGCGAAATACGTCGATCTGGTCAACGGGATCGCGGTGCGCGAGGAAACCGATGATGCAACGGGGATGACTCAGCGTATCGTGGCGGACTGGCGTGCAGCCCCCAAAGGCAACGAACTGGCCCCGAAAATTATCGTGGTTGGTGCGGATGGTGAACCTGCCGTCAAGGACGATGGTAACCCCGTGTCCTACGGTATGTCCGTGGATGCGATCCTGTCGGTTGAAGACGGTCAGGAAATCAAAGCTGGTGACGTTGTTGCGCGTATTCCGCGTGAGGGTGCCAAGACCAAGGACATCACCGGTGGTCTGCCACGTGTGGCCGAATTGTTCGAAGCCCGCCGTCCAAAAGATCACGCGATCATCGCCGAAATCGATGGCTACGTGCGCTTTGGCAAGGACTATAAGAACAAACGTCGCATCGCGATTGAATCTTCTGATGATGCAGAGGTTAAGGTCGAATACATGGTGCCCAAGGGTAAGCACATTCCGGTTGCGGAAGGTGACTTTATCAAAAAGGGCGACTACATCATGGATGGTAACCCCGCCCCGCATGATATTCTTGCGGTTATGGGGGTTGAGGCCTTGGCTGATTATATGATCGACGAGGTTCAGGACGTTTACCGCCTGCAGGGTGTGAAGATCAACGATAAGCATATCGAAGTGATCGTCCGCCAGATGCTCCAGAAATGGGAAATCCAGGACAGTGGTGACACGGTTCTGCTGAAAGGCGAAAACGTCGATAAGGCCGAGTTTGACGAGGCGAATGCCAAGGCGCTGAAACGTGGTGATCGTCCGGCACAAGGTGAGCCGATCCTCTTGGGGATCACCAAAGCGTCCTTGCAGACCCGTTCGTTCATCTCGGCTGCGTCCTTCCAGGAAACAACCCGCGTACTGACCGAAGCATCGGTGCAGGGTAAGAAGGATAAGCTGATTGGTCTGAAAGAGAACGTCATCGTGGGTCGTCTGATCCCGGCTGGTACAGGCGGGGCGACACAGCAGATGCGCCGCGTGGCTGCTGACCGTGACAACGTGGTCATCGAAGCCCGCCGGGAAGAAGCAGAAGAGGCCGCACGTCTTGCTGCCCCGATGGAGATGGCGAGCGATGTTGACGCCGATGATGCGCTGATCGTTGACACACCAGAAGGCGGCGATCTGTAAAGAGACGTGGTTAGAATTGGAAAAGGGCCTTCGCGATGCGAGGGCCCTTTTTGTTTGCGTGGCAGAACTATTTACGGCTTGCACACTGCAAGATACGCCTGAGTTTCGTTGATGAACCTGGACAGATTGTCGGTCGTATGGCGTCCTTCAACGCGACACCGGGGATGTTGATGCCATCTGATATTGGAAACATCATCATGCCGTGGTTCGTTGATCCGGCCTGATACCGGTATCTAAGCGTTTCTCTGGCGCGTTACCCGGCAAGCGGTTACGCATCTTTCATGACTAAATCTTCAGAGAATAGCCGCGGTGCTCTTTTGATGATGGGTGCCATGTGTGCCTACACTGTCAATGACGCGTTCATGAAGCTTGCCACCACCAATTTTCCGCTATTCCAAGCCATCATGATCCGCGGTTTTGGTGCGGTGCTATGTTTGGCGCTGATGTGTCGCTTTATGGGGCAGTTCCGGTTTGATTTCCGTGCCTCCGACTGGGCATTGATTGCCCTGCGTACCTTATGCGAGGTGACGGGCACCTATTTCTTTCTGACCGCCCTGCTGCATATGCCAATTGCCAATATCAGCGCCATTTTGCAGGCGCTGCCGTTGACCGTGGCCCTTGGGGCCGCCCTGTTGTTTCGCGAACCGCTTGGCTGGCGCCGCTTGGCGGCTATTGCCATTGGTTTTGTGGGCGTGGTGCTGATTATTCAGCCCGGCGGTGCGGATTTTAACAGTTACAGCATTTACGCCCTGATCACGGTGCTTTGCGTCACTGTGCGTGATCTGGCCGTGCGGCGCATGTCCCATGATGTTCCGCCCGTTTTCGTCGCTTTGATCACGGCCATTGGCACGACCCTGCTGGGCTGTGTCGGGACGGCTTTTACCGATATGCAACCGATCACGGGCGATGCGGGCCGTTACATTGCCTGCGCTACCTTGTTCCTAAGCGTCGGGTATATTCTGTCGGTCAGTGCCATGCGCGTCGGCGAGATCGGCTTTGTCGCCCCGTTTCGTTATACCAGCCTTTTGGTGGCGTTGATCCTAGGGGTATTGCTGTTTGACGAATGGCCAAACCTGATCACGATCTTGGGGGCGAGTATCGTTGTGGCGACAGGGCTGTTCACGCTTTACCGCGAAAAACAGATCAAGCAGCCCATCGCCCCGCAAAGCAGGCGCCAGCGTTAGTTGCTGGTCCCGAAAAAGACCCCGTCAATGTCCAACAGAAAATCGCCATTTGCAGCGCCTTCGGCCGAGCCATAGACCGCATCACCTTGCCCGGTATCGTCATAAACCGCGCCATCAAGAACGATATTCATGTCCGAATTCACGACAAAACCGCTATTGTCGACACCTTGCACTGTGCCTGAAGCGGTTGCGTCCAGGTCCCCATTGCTTTCGATGCCGGACATCTGGAGCGTGCCCGTCAGCAACTGATCGGGGGTGCCGTCGGGATTGATCAAGTTGATATTGCTGACATTGCCATCAATATCGTTGCTACTGAACCCAACAATCATAGTCATATCTGCAAGGATGCTTCCTTGTGCATCGCCGCTGACATTTGCGCCGATTTGCCCGTTATAGGTCACTGATCCGGTGGGCAGGTCCGCAATGGCTGTCTGGGGCAGGGCACTGATCCGCGTTGCCTCGTCAAAGGCGTCATCCACATCTGATGCTGTCACTGTCGGCGGTGTCGGGGTGGCGCAGGCTGACAGGCTGGCCATCACGATCAAGCTGGCACTGATAGGTTTCATCATGTTCGAACTCCGATACTGCGTTTGGGCATTTGATTTGATTGCTTCAGCTTTGCGTGTCTTGGAGTTGCTATACAATAAGGGCGCGCGGCTATCGAATAACACGGCGTGTTATTGCCTTGAACGCCCTGTATTTCCCGGCTGTTGACAGGCACAGCGACTCCTCCTATACGCCGCTCAACCGGGCGTGGGGCTTTCCTGCTGCCTTGTTATCAGACCCCGTAGTGGCCAAGAACCGAGCGCTTATTGCTTTGTTCCTCTGGAAACTCACCGCACCGAACCTCCGGTAAGGGTTCGACTGCGGAATTTTTGTGCTTTTTGAAGCGCAGTTTTGAAACCCGCGTTTGCCGGACGCAATATGTGAATAGATGGGAACATCAAACGATGCCAACGATTCAGCAGCTGATCCGCAAGCCGCGCCAGCCGAAAGTGAACAAATCCAAGTCCATGCACTTGGAATCATGCCCCCAGAAACGCGGGGTTTGCACACGCGTTTATACAACGACACCTAAGAAGCCGAACTCGGCCATGCGGAAAGTCGCCAAAGTGCGCCTGACCAATGGCTTTGAAGTCATCTCTTACATCCCCGGTGAAAGCCACAACCTTCAGGAACACTCTGTTGTTTTGATCCGTGGCGGCCGTGTGAAAGACCTTCCTGGTGTGCGTTACCACATCCTGCGCGGTGTTCTGGATACCCAGGGTGTCAAAGACCGTAAACAACGCCGTTCGAAATACGGCGCGAAGCGTCCTAAGTAAGGAAGAGATCAGATGTCACGCCGTCACGCCGCTGAAAAACGCGAAGTTCTGCCCGACGCCAAATTTGGCGATATCGTTCTGACCAAGTTCATGAACAACCTGATGATCGATGGTAAAAAAGCTGTCGCTGAACGCATCGTCTACAACGCTTTTGATCGCGTTGAAGACAAGTTGAAGAAAAGCCCTCTGGAAGTGTTCCACGAAGGTCTCGACAACATCAAACCTAACCTCGAAGTCCGCTCGCGCCGCGTTGGTGGTGCCACCTATCAGGTGCCTGTGGATGTGCGCCCTGAGCGCCGCGAAGCGCTGGCCATCCGCTGGTTGATCGCTGCAGCCAAAAACCGCAACGAAAACACCATGGAAGAGCGCCTGGCGGGCGAGTTGATTGACGCCGTCAACAACCGCGGCACTGCCGTGAAAAAGCGCGAAGACACCCATAAAATGGCCGACGCGAACAAAGCGTTCAGCCACTACCGCTGGTAATAGGGAAACATCCAGATGGCACGCGAGTATCCTCTCGAACTTTACCGCAACTTTGGGATTATGGCGCATATCGACGCCGGTAAGACCACATGTTCCGAGCGTATCCTGTATTACACAGGTAAATCCCACAACATTGGCGAAGTTCACGATGGCGCCGCCACCATGGATTGGATGGAGCAGGAACAAGAGCGTGGCATCACGATCACCTCTGCTGCGACAACCACATTCTGGGAGCGCACAGAAGACGGTCAATCCGCTGACAGTCCCAAGCACCGCCTGAACATCATCGACACCCCCGGCCACGTTGACTTCACCATCGAGGTTGAGCGTTCCTTAGCCGTGCTTGACGGTGCCGTTTGTGTTCTGGACGCCAACGCTGGTGTTGAGCCGCAGACAGAAACCGTCTGGCGTCAGGCTGACCGCTACAAAGTTCCGCGCATGGTCTTCGTCAACAAGATGGACAAGATCGGTGCTGACTTCTTTAACTGTGTGAACATGGTTGAAGAGCGTACAGGTGCTGTTGCTGTTCCAGTGGCTTTCCCAATCGGTGCTGAAACCGAGTTGGAAGGCCTGGTTGATCTGGTCACCATGGAAGAGTGGTTGTGGCAGGGCGAAGATCTGGGCGCATCCTGGGTCAAAGCCCCAATCCGCGACAGCCTGAAGGATCAGGCAGACGAATGGCGCAGCAAGCTGATCGAAAACGCCGTCGAACAAGACGACGAAGCCATGATGGAATATCTCGAAGGCAATGAGCCTGACGTTCCAACATTGCGCGCGCTGATCCGCAAAGGCTGCCTGTCCATGGCGTTTGTCCCTGTTCTGGGCGGTTCTGCCTTCAAGAACAAAGGTGTGCAGCCTTTGCTGAACGCTGTGATCGACTATCTGCCCAGCCCGCTGGACGTTGTTGATTACATGGGCTTCAAACCCGGAGACGAAGACGAAGTTCGTGACATCGCCCGCCGTGCGGATGACGATATGGCCTTCTCTGGCCTGGCGTTCAAAATCATGAACGACCCCTTCGTTGGCTCGCTGACCTTCACACGGATCTATTCCGGTAAGTTGAACAAGGGCGACACCATGCTCAACTCCACCAAAGGTGGTAAAGAGCGTGTGGGCCGTATGATGATGATGCACTCAAACGATCGCGAAGAGATCGATGAAGCATTCGCCGGCGATATCATCGCCTTGGGTGGTCTGAAGAACACCACAACAGGGGATACGCTTTGTGCCCAGAACGACCCAGTTGTCCTGGAGACGATGACTTTCCCTGATCCGGTGATCGAGATCGCGGTTGAGCCTAAGACCAAAGGCGACCAGGAAAAGATGGGCCTTGCCCTGCAGCGTCTGTCTGCCGAGGATCCGTCCTTCCGCGTGGAAACTGATCTGGAATCCGGTCAGACCATCATGAAGGGCATGGGCGAATTGCACCTCGACATTCTGGTCGACCGCATGAAGCGCGAGTTCAAGGTTGAGGCGAATATCGGTGCGCCTCAGGTGGCTTATCGTGAGACTATCGGCCACGCGGTTGAGCATACATACACCCACAAGAAACAGTCCGGTGGATCCGGTCAGTTTGGTGAGGTGAAGCTGAACATCATGCCAACAGAGCCTGGTGAAGGTTATTCGTTTGAATCGCTCATCGTTGGTGGTGCGGTACCAAAGGAATACATCCCCGGTGTTGAAAAGGGCATTCAGTCCGTGATGGACAGCGGTCCTTTGGCGGGCTTCCCTGTGATCGACTTTAAGGTGCAACTGCTGGACGGTAAGTTCCACGATGTTGACTCTTCGATCCTTGCGTTTGAAATCGCGGCACGGATGTGTATGCGTGAAGGCATGCGCAAAGCGGGTGCGAAACTGCTTGAGCCCATTATGAAAGTCGAAGTGATCACACCTGAAGAATACACAGGTGGTATCATTGGTGATCTGACATCCCGTCGGGGTCAGGTGTCCGGTCAGGACACACGCGGCAACGCGATTGCCATCGATGCGATGGTACCTCTGGCGAACATGTTCGGCTACATCAACACGCTGCGTTCGATGTCCTCGGGCCGCGCCCAGTTCACCATGCAGTTCGACCATTACGAACCTGTGCCAAACAACATCTCGGAAGAGATCCAGGCCAAATACGCATAACCGGGACGGCGGGGATAACCCCGCCCTACCACCAACCCGTAGGGTGGGTGCCAACCCACCACCCAAGACAAAACAAGGAGGCCATCATGGCTAAGGAAAAGTTTGAACGTAACAAGCCGCACGTTAACATCGGTACGATTGGTCACGTTGACCACGGCAAGACGACACTGACGGCGGCGATCACGAAGCAGTTTGGTGAATTCCAGGCCTATGACGAAATCGACGGTGCGCCCGAAGAAAAAGCCCGCGGCATCACCATCTCAACCGCGCACGTGGAATATGAGACCGAGACCCGCCACTACGCCCACGTTGACTGCCCCGGCCACGCCGATTACGTCAAGAACATGATCACCGGTGCGGCCCAGATGGACGGCGCGATCCTGGTTGTGAACGCAGCTGACGGCCCGATGCCCCAAACACGCGAGCACATCCTGCTGGGCCGCCAGGTTGGCATCCCGCATATGGTTGTCTTCATGAACAAAGTTGACCAGGTCGACGATGAAGAGCTGCTCGAGCTGGTTGAAATGGAAATCCGCGAGCTGCTGAGCTCTTACGAGTATCCAGGCGACGATATTCCAATCGTTGCAGGCTCGGCTCTGGCCGCTTTGGAAGACCGCGATGACAACATCGGTAAAGAGAAAATCGCCGAGCTGATGGCCGCTGTGGATGAATATATCCCAACACCAGCCCGTGCGGTTGACCAGCCGTTCCTGATGCCTGTTGAGGACGTGTTCTCGATCTCTGGCCGCGGGACAGTTGTGACCGGCCGTGTTGAGCGCGGTGTGATCAATGTTGGTGACGAGATCGAAATCGTTGGCATCAAAGACACCCAGAAAACCACCTGCACAGGTGTTGAAATGTTCCGCAAGCTGCTGGACAGCGGCGAAGCTGGCGACAACATCGGCGCCCTGCTGCGCGGGATCGACCGTGACGCGGTTGAGCGTGGTCAGGTTCTGTGTAAGCCGGGTTCTGTGCAGCCGCACACCAAGTTCGAGGCCGAGGTCTACATCCTGACCAAGGAAGAAGGCGGCCGCCACACGCCGTTCTTTGCGAACTACCGTCCACAGTTCTACTTCCGGACCACTGACGTGACCGGCACATGTGTGCTGCCCGAAGGGACCGAGATGGTGATGCCTGGTGACAACCTGAAACTGTCTGCTGAGCTGATCGCGCCAATCGCGATGGAAGACGGCCTGCGCTTCGCGATCCGCGAAGGTGGCCGGACCGTTGGTTCGGGCGTTGTCTCAAAAATCATCGAGTAAGTACGGGGCGGCTTGCGGTCTTTGACCGCAAACGCACCGCGCGGGTGGCAGATGTTTTCCAAAGGAAAACTTCGAGAACCCGCACCCGTGGGACAAAGACCAAAGGCCGCTCCAATCAGGGGCGGCCTTTCGCATTGACGTGCCATGCGTCCCAAACCCTGTAAGATGGGTCTCGACTCAACAAATAGGATTCCCTCCTCAACCGGCTACCCTTTAACTTGCAGATCCGCTCTTGTTTTAGCTTCTTTTCCTAAGCTAGAAATTGAATCGAGTGTTTTTGGAGAATTGAATGAGTGTAGAACGTATTGCAACGCTTACAGCAGTTGGGGTTTCTGCTTTGGCGCTTTTGTACACCTATATCGATGGAGAGCGGGACAACTCGCGATCAAATGACATCAGCTTCAGCGAATATGCCTCGAAAATTTCGCGTCTTGAAAGTAATCAAGAACGTTTAACCGAAAGACTAATAGAAAGTACCGCGGAAGTCGAACGTTTGGAGGCGATGCTCGCCAGCCTTCCACCGCCCACTGATTTCGATCAGCTCGACGGGTTACTTGCGCGTATTGCTGATCTCGAACGGCGCCCCGCCGCTGCAACGGCGGATATTGATGTTTCAGATGTGGCCGATGCCTTATTCGAAAACTACGGCGACGCATTGCGCGGTGATACGGGACCGCGCGGCCCTCAAGGTGAACAGGGGCCGCAGGGTGACCAGGGTCCTGCAGGCGAAGCAACTGGAACAACAACGGCGGTCGCTTTGGCAAGTCCAGAGGTGCGCGAACAGTTCATATTTGATAGCGAGTTTGAGACCAAACGTATTGGCGACCTTCAGGTCGACTTAGTTGGTTGCTTCAACGGTGGCGGTTCGGTTAGCTGTGAATTTCAAGTCGAAGCATTGACGTCGGATATAGTAGAGGTGAGTTTTCGGAGCATAGACTTCCAGATTGCTTTAGAGACCTCCGAATGGCATGAATCAAATAGAGTAAGGCTACTAAATCGCACTGCGACATCGCATTCCACGCTGAGACACGATTTCATTCCAAATTTGCCAGTTCGTGTCTTCGCAGACTTTCAGGGAGCAGAGACGAACGGCTCTGGTTTGCCGATAGTCGAGTTTTGTACTACAGGCTGCAACACTAAGACATCGTGGAATTCAGTTGCATTTTCTGGTCAGTAGGAATCCCCCTTTACACATCCCCCGACTCCCCCTATACGCCGCTCATCCAGCAAGGGTGCGCCATCGCGTGCCCTTTATACGTTGGACGAAAAGACGCGATGAGGGTGCTGGATGAGCTGGTGTCCTCCAATCCGATCTTCACCCCAGTATAAGGGGATGACATATGGCCGCTCAGAGCCAAAACATCCGTATTCGCCTGAAGGCGTTTGATTACCGGGTGCTTGATGCAAGTACACAGGAAATCGTCAGCACAGCCAAGCGCACAGGCGCTTCTGTCCGTGGTCCGATCCCACTTCCAAACAAGATCGAAAAATTCACCGTTCTGCGTGGCCCTCACGTTGACAAAAAATCCCGCGATCAGTTCGAGATCCGCACGCATAAGCGTCTGCTCGACATCGTTGACCCAACACCGCAAACCGTGGACGCGCTGATGAAGCTCGACCTGGCCGCCGGTGTTGATGTTCAGATTTCCGTATAAGGAGGATCGATAGATGCTCCGTACCGGACTTATCGCTAAGAAAGTCGGGATGACCCGGCTGTTCATGGAAGACGGCAAGCAGATTCCTGTGACCGTTCTTTCGCTCGAAAACCTACAGGTTGTTGCACAGCGCACCGCTGACAAAGACGGCTATGTTGCCGTTCAGCTGGGTGCCGGTGCGGCCAAGGCCAAGCGCACATCCAAAGCGATGCGCGGCCATTTTGCAGCTGCCAAAGTGGAACCAAAGCGCAAGGTCGCTGAATTCCGCGTGGCCCCTGAGAACCTGATCGATGTGGGCGCCGAGCTGTCCGCTGATCACTATTTCGAAGGCCAGTATGTCGACGTGTGCGGCACATCCATCGGTAAAGGTTTTGCCGGTGCGATGAAGCGCCACAACTTCGGCGGTCTGCGCGCCACGCACGGTGTCTCGATCAGCCACCGTTCGCATGGTTCGACAGGTCAGTGTCAGGACCCGGGTAAGGTTTTCAAGGGCAAGAAAATGGCTGGCCATATGGGCGCTGCCAAAGTCACCACCCAGAACCTGCAGGTCGTCAAGACCGATGCCGACCGTGGCCTGATTATGGTCAAAGGTGCCGTGCCCGGTTCCAAAGGCGGCTGGGTGACCCTGAAGGATGCGGTCAAAAAGCCCGTTCCTGAAAACGTAGTATACCCTGCTGGTCTGCGCTCGGCGGCGATCGAGGCCGCAGCAACCGAGGCCCCAGCTGAGGAGGTCGAAACCAATGAAGGCTGATGCAATCAAACTGGACGGCGGCAAAGCCGGTTCCGTTGACCTTAACGACGACATCTTTGGTCTGGAGCCCCGCAAGGACATCCTGCACCGCGTCGTTCGCTGGCAGCGTAACAAGGCCATGGCAGGTACGCATGACGTGCTGACACGGTCCGAAGTGAGCTATTCGACCAAGAAGATCTACCGCCAAAAGGGCACAGGTGGCGCACGCCACGGCTCGCGCGGTGCACCGATCTTCCGCTCGGGTGGTATCTACAAGGGCCCAACGCCGCGCAGCCACGCCCATGATCTGCCAAAGAAGGTCCGCAAGCTGGGCCTGAAGCACGCTTTGTCTGCCAAGCAGGCTGCGGGTGAGCTGGTTGTCGTGGATAGCATCGATGTCAAAGACGCCAAAACGGGCGCTCTGGCCAAGCAGGTCGGCGCACTTGGTTGGAAGCGGGCTTTGGTCATCGACGGCGCTGAAGTGAACGAAAACTTCGCTAAGGCGGCCCAAAACATCAAAACCTTGGACGTACTGCCCAGCCAGGGCGCGAACGTCTACGACATCCTGCGGTCTGACACGCTGGTCCTGACCAAAGCAGGCGTCGAAGCACTGGAGGCTCGTTTGTCATGAGCGCGAAAGCAGAACATTACGACGTGATCCGCAAGCCGATCATCACCGAGAAATCCACAATGGCCTCTGAAAATGGTGCCGTGGTTTTCGAAGTGGCGATTGACAGCAACAAGCCACAGATCAAGCAGGCTGTTGAAGCCTTGTTTGGCGTGAAGGTCAAAGCGGTCAACACATCGATCACCAAAGGTAAAGTGAAGCGCTTCCGCGGTTCGCTCGGCACTCGTAAGGATGTCAAAAAAGCCTATGTGACCCTCGAAGAGGGCAACACAATCGACGTAAGCACCGGTCTCTGATCGCCGCTTATGTTGGAAATTGATCCCCGGTTGCGCAGGCAGCCGGGGATTTTTTGTGCCGGCCGGTCAAAAGCATTTCATTTTCCAAACATTTGTCTGCTGCTAGGTTGTTCTATCTGAAATGGAGAGATTGCATATGACGCGTAATCTAGCATATTGGGACCGTATCGCGCGTTTCGTTCTGGGCATGCTACCTGTGATCGCTGCATTGACGGGCACTATCGGCGTATGGGGCTGGGTCGGGGTGATCTTGCTGACGACCGCCAGCGTGAACTTTTGCCCGCCGCCGTTCATCGGTTACCTTCCGGTCGTCACAGACAGGAGACCCCCATGGTGCACCCGATCTTTCAAATGAGCTTTGCCAGCGTTTACCCGCATTACGTCACCAAGGTTGAGAAGAAGGGCAAGACCAAAGCGCAGCTGGATGAGATCATTGCTTGGCTGACGGGCTATGACGCGGATGGGCTGGCGGCGGTGCTCGCGGACCAGCGGGATTTTGAGGCGTTCTTTGCGGATGCGCCCAAGATGAACCCGAACCGGGCGTTGATTAAGGGCGTCGTTTGCGGTGTCCGGGTCGAGGATATCGAAGACCCTTTGATGCAGGAAATCCGCTATCTTGATAAGCTGGTGGATGAACTGGCGCGGGGCAAGAAGTTTGAGAATATCTTGCGGTCTTGATCCGGATCAGGTCAATCGGCAAGCTTTGTCGGGGAGAACCCCGACCTACGTAGGCCGGGGTTCTCTCCGGCTATACCATGGTAGCGGAAGCCGGTCGCGTCTGCCCGTGGGTGTTTGCGGCGGAGTAGAAACGATCCGGTGGATCGTTTTAGCCGCAAACGGGCGGAGCCCCGGGCGCAACTGCCCTTGATGTCTGGCACTTTATGGCAGCCACCCATGCGCCGAGGATGCGTTACGCAAAACGGCACCCAAGCGCCAGCCCGCCCGGCGCCCGCGGATTGTACCAGATGACAGAGGCTTACTGGGAGCCTTCATTCGCCAATAAGACAAATGATGTCCTTCCGACGAGATTGTTGGCCAAGAGAAAGCGAATAGAGTTTCGAATGGCGAAATCCCTGATGTGCTGAAGCGGTATTTCCGATATCGTTTCGGTTCCGTCTAACTTCTCTAACATTTCTGAAGGTAGCTCGGGGGCGGTCCAGAATGGGATGCTACGAAGTCCAGTCTCCTCAAAATTAAGAACCGCGAGAGTTTTGTCGGGTAGGATGATTGCCGTAACTAACACTTCACAAGGCATTGCGCGCAGCAAGCTATCATGTGGGGCGCCAATCAAACTATGCTCAGGCAGTTCAAAGCCTTCACCTTCATCGTCAGTTTCATAGTAGTCGAGGTGCCATCTGCCGCTTAGATGTTGAAAAGCAAAGTTAGGAGGTGTCTCATAAAACCATCGCGGTAAGTCGGGAATATTTGTAAGGTGTCCGAGGCAGACCATTCCGAGTGAATTCGGTCCGGAACGCTCTAAGCATTCTTCGGAGCACCCTGCTGCCCACCCGCTGATCGTATTGCACACGAATCCTGCTGCTGCGACATCTTTAAGAACATGGCTGCAAACCAACGTGGCTTGGTCTAAGGTAGTCATGAGTTTCTCCTTTTGCGGTACTAATCGCATGATGTGCAATGTTTCTGCTATCGGGCTATTATGGCCGTATTTTGAAGCCCGCTCATTTTAGGGTCTAGGCGCGTCTCCGGCAAATACCTCGGCCCTACTTTGTTGAACTCCCGCTACCCCTTGTCAGAGGGTTCTCGCCATCCTATAAGCCGCCAATCGCTTCACCCCGGATTCGTTCGGGGTGTTTTGATTTGGCCGACGTGTGGGTTTCACCCACCCTACGCCACCACGAACCGGGCACCTACGGGGGCCTTAACCACATAGGCCACGCAAGTGGCCGCCAAGCAAACGGAAGAAGCTAACATGGCACTCAAGTCGTACAAACCGACGACGCCGGGCCAGCGTGGGCTGGTGCTGATCGACCGTTCGGAGCTTTGGAAAGATCGTCCAGTCAAATCCCTCACCGAGGGTTTGACAAAATCGGGCGGCCGGAACAATACCGGACGGATCACCTCGCGTCGTAGAGGCGGTGGCGCAAAGCGTCTTTACCGCATCATTGATTTCAAGCGGAACAAGCTGGACATGTCCGCTGTTGTCGCCCGGATCGAATATGACCCGAACCGCACTGCATTCATCGCGCTGATCCAGTACGAAGACGGTACTCAGAATTACATCATTGCCCCGCAGCGTCTGGCTGTTGGTGACAAGGTGATTGCCTCGGCCAAGGCCGACATCAAACCCGGTAATGCAATGCCTTTCAGCGGCATGCCCATCGGGACAATCGTTCACAACATCGAACTCAAGCCCGGCAAAGGCGGCCAGATCGCCCGTGCTGCTGGTACTTATGCGCAGTTCGTTGGTCGTGACGGTGGCTACGCGCAGATCCGCCTGTCTTCGGGCGAGCTGCGTCTGGTTCGTCAGGAATGCATGGCCACTGTTGGTGCTGTGTCGAACCCTGACAATTCCAACCAGAACTTTGGTAAAGCGGGCCGCATGCGCCACAAGGGCATCCGCCCATCCGTTCGCGGTGTTGCGATGAACCCGATCGACCACCCGCATGGTGGTGGTGAAGGCCGCACATCCGGTGGTCGTACGCCGGTTACTCCTTGGGGCAAAGACACCAAGGGCAAGCGTACCCGTAACAAAAACAAAGCGTCGCAGCGGCTTATCGTCCGTTCGCGTCACGCCAAGAAGAAGGGTCGGTAATTATGGCTCGTTCCGTCTGGAAAGGCCCGTTCGTCGACGCCTATGTCTTGAAAAAGGCAGAAGCTTCACGCGAAAGCGGCCGCAACGAAGTGATCAAGATCTGGTCACGCCGTTCGACTATCCTGCCTCAGTTCGTTGGTCTCACCTTTGGTGTGTACAACGGCAAGAAGCACATCCCTGTCAACGTCACGGAAGACATGATTGGTCAGAAGTTTGGTGAATATTCCCCAACACGGACCTATTATGGTCATGCCGCCGATAAGAAGGCAAAGCGCAAATGAGCAAGGATAAGAACCCTCGCCGCGTGGCTGACAATGAAGCCATGGCCAAGCTGCGCATGCTGCGGACATCCCCGCAGAAGCTGAACCTGGTTGCGGGCATGATCCGTGGCAAGAAGGTTGAGCAGGCGCTGACTGACCTGACCTTCAGCAAGAAACGCATCGCTGGCGACGTGAAGAAATGTCTTCAGTCCGCCATCGCCAACGCAGAAAATAATCACAACCTGGATGTTGATGAATTGGTTGTCGCCGAAGCCTATTGCGGCAAGAACCTGATCATGAAGCGCGGTCGTCCCCGTGCCCGTGGCCGGTTCGGCAAGATCATCAAGCCGTTTTCGGAAATCACAATTGTGGTTCGCCAAGTTGAGGAGCAAGCATAATGGGTAACAAAGTAAACCCCGTCGGTATGCGTCTTCAGGTGAACCGCACCTGGGATAGCCGCTGGTACGCTGACACCAAAGACTATGGCGACATGCTGTTGGAAGACTTGTCCATCAAGGATTTCATCAAGAAAGAATGCGCCCAATCCGGCATCAGCCGCGTGATCATCGAACGTCCGCACAAAAAGTGCCGCGTCACGATCCACGCAGCCCGCCCCGGTGTCATCATCGGTAAGAAAGGTGCTGACATCGAAGGCCTGCGCCAGAAATTGTCGCGTCTGACCACGTCAGAGCTGCACCTGAACATCGTTGAGGTCCGCAAGCCTGAGCTGGACGCCCAACTGGTCGCCGAAAGCATCGGTCAGCAGCTGGAACGCCGTGTCTCTTTCCGCCGCGCCATGAAGCGTTCGGTTCAGAACGCCATGCGCATGGGTGCCCTGGGCATCCGGGTGAACTTGGCAGGCCGTCTTGGTGGTGCTGAAATCGCCCGTACCGAATGGTACCGCGAAGGCCGCGTGCCGCTGCACACTCTGCGCGCTGACATTGATTACGCTCATTACGAAGCCATGACGCCTTATGGCATCATCGGCATCAAGGTGTTCATCTACAAAGGTGACATCATGGAGCATGATCCGTCTGCGCATGATCGCAAAAACGCTGAGCTGCAAGAGGGCGCTGTCCCTCGCGGCCCACGCCGCTAAGGAGGGCAGGATATGCTGCAACCAAAGCGTACAAAACACCGCAAGCTGCACAAAGGTCGGATCAAAGGTCTGGCCAAGGGTGGCTCTGACCTGAACTTTGGTACTTACGGCCTGAAAGCGATCGAACCCGAGCGGATCACCGCCCGTCAGATCGAAGCCGCCCGTCGTGCCATGACACGTCACATGAAGCGTCAAGGTCGGGTTTGGATCCGTATCTTCCCTGATACCCCAGTGACTTCGAAACCTGTCGAAGTGCGTATGGGTAAAGGTAAGGGTTCCGTTGATTTTTGGGCATGCAAGGTCAAACCAGGCCGCGTGATGTTCGAAATCGATGGCGTGTCCGAGCCAATCGCCCGCGAGGCCCTGCGCCTGGCTGCGATGAAGCTTCCGATTAAAACACGGACAATCGTTCGCGAAGACTGGTAAACATAGGGCCCCCATGGGGCCTTCTACCAAAAAGAATTAAGCCCCCGCCGCATCTGCGCCGGGGGTTTTTCTTTGCTTAGGGCGGGCGTTCCCGTCCAGTCTTTAGATCAACGCGATCCGATTGGCTGTATTTTGCAATGCGCTCAGGCAGTCAGCCAATTGCGTTTCAACGCTGCTGCCCTTGGCGCCAACCAGGGGCAGGAACGGGCAGGTCAATACCCCGACGATATCCTGTCCGCCTGTTGCAACGGGCACTGAAATATCGCTGACCCCAACCAATTGCTGGCTAGGCGCCATCCGGTATCCGGCAAGCCTGATCTCTTCCAGTGCTGTGGCAAGAGGACTGGGTATCTCGCGCTCTGCGCCGCCCCGCATATTCAGCGTATGTTCCAGCTGCGCAGGGGTCATGAAAGCCAGCAGGGTTTGGCCTGACCCCGTGGTGAATAAATCCAGCTCTGCCCCTAGCCGCAGCCGAAATTCCCAGGGCGACGAACTACTGGCCTGCGCCACAACGTATGATTGGCCCAAATCGGGGGTCACCAGATGCACCGATTGTCCGGTGTCTTGGGCAAACAAATCCATCAAGGGCTGGGCCTGCGCGACAAGCCTGCGCAGCGGCGGGAAGGCCGAACCAAGTTGAAACAGCTTGATCGTCAGCGCGTAGCGGTCCCCTTCGACCGAGCGACCAACATAGCCCCGGGCCACGAGACGCTCGATCATCCGGTAAATCTCGCTTGGGCCGCGGTCTAGCGCCCTGACGATCTCGCCGCGGGTCATGCCTGCGGGCTGCGCAGCTAGTAATTCAAGAATGTCGAGACCCTTATCAAGGGCAGGGGCGCGATATTTCACGGCTGTATCAGGGGCGTTCACGCAGGGCTCCATCCTGTTTGGCTGACGGCTGCAACGATCAATAGGCCAGTCGCTAGAAAAAAACAATTGACCAAATATGAATAGTCGGACCATATTTGATCAAACGCCGGGAGGAAACAGGCATGTCGATGGAGGAGAAGACCCTGCTGATTACAGCAGCCGGTCAAGGTATGGGCCGTGCCAGTGCCATTGCCTTGGCGCAGGCGGGGGCCAATGTGATCGCAACGGACCGTGATCGCGACCTGCTCGCGGCTTTGCCCGATATTGACGGTCGGCTTCAGGCCAAAGTTCTGGATGTCACAGATCCTGACGCCGTTCTGGCAATGGCCGCAGAGAGCCTGGATCTCGATGGTTTGTTCAACTGTGCTGGCATGGTGCATAACGGCACGATCCTGGATCTGGATGATGCCGCCTGGGATGCCAGTCTGAACCTGAATGTCACTTCGATGGTCCGCATGATCCGCGCATTCCTGCCGGGGATGCTGAACCGGGCCAAGCAGACGGGCTCTGTCTCAATTCTGAATATGGCCTCTATGGCCTCTTCCGTGAAAGGGTTTCCAAGCCGAACCGCCTATGGCGCCACCAAGGCGGCTGTGATTGGCTTGACCAAGGCTGTTGCCGCCGATTTTGTCGGGCAGGGGGTGCGCTGCAACGCGCTTTGCCCCGGAACCATCGACACGCCATCTTTGCGGGGGCGCATTGCCGAGGCCGCAGATCCGGTGCAGGCCGAAAAGGATTTTGTCGCCCGCCAGCCCATGATGCGGCTGGGCACTGTCGACGATATGGTCCCGATGATCCGCTATCTGTTGTCGGATGAGAGCCGGTTTGTGACCGGGCAGGCGCTGCTTGTCGATGGCGGCGTGACGATCTGATGGCGGGCCGGGTGGATAGCCATTGCCATCTATGGTCGCTTGGTCGGGGTGACTATGCATGGCTTGATCCAGCCAATCCTGATCTTGCGCCGATTGCCCGGGATTTCGGGCCGGCGGATTTAGGGGCGCAAATGGACGTTTGTGGCGTTAAAGCCGCTGTTTTGGTGCAGGCCGCCGCGACCATGGCAGAAACAGACTTTATGCTGGGTCTTGCTAGGCAAACCCCGCAGGTGACGGGCGTCGTTGGTTGGGTTGATCTAAGCAATCCAGCAAGTGTCGCGCAGATCGCACTTTGGGCGACCAATCCCAAATTTAAGGGACTACGTCCGATGCTGCAGGATATTGCTGCGTCCGACTGGATCAGCACACAGACCCATCCCGATTGCATTGCCGCGATGCTGCGCGCTGATCTGCGTTTTGATGCGTTGGTGACGACCCGGCATCTACCGCATCTGCTGGGATTTGCACGCGCCAACCCCGATCTGCAGGTTGTGATCGATCACGCCGCTAAACCGCCGCTCGCGGGAGGGATGGACGGGACCGAAGGGGCGTCATGGCGCCAGGGGATGCGCGAATTGGCGGAGGATACGGGTGCGTTTTGTAAGCTTTCCGGTTTGCTGACTGAAATGTGCAAGGCGGATTTGCCGAAAGCCGCCCGGATATTGCGTCCGATCGTTGAAGATTTGCTAACGTGGTTTGGCCCTGATCGGTTGATGTGGGGCTCTGATTGGCCGGTCTTGACCTTGGCCGGGGATTACGCGGGCTGGGCGGTGTTAAGCGATGCATTGTTATCCGATCTTAGCGCCTCTGCACGCGCTGCGATCTATGGCGGCACGGCCCGCAGTTTTTATGGATTGGAGGCCGCATGAGCAATCTGATCACCATGACCGGCATCGAAAAACGCTTTCCCGGCGTGCATGCATTGAAGAACGTCCATTTCGATCTGCGCCCGGGCGAGGTCCATGCCTTGATGGGGGAAAACGGTGCAGGCAAGTCGACATTGATGAAGGTCTTGTCTGGCGTCTATCAATCCGATGGTGGCACGGTTCTGCTGGACGGGGATGCTGTTGCCTTTGACGGGCCGAAGGCCGCGCAGGATGCAGGTATCTGTATCATTCATCAAGAGCTGAGCTTGATGAATGATCTGACCGCGGCCCAGAATATCTATATCGGCCGCGAACCGCGCCGCCGGTTTGGACGGCTGGATGAGGCACAACTGAATAGTGACACGGCGGCGATTTTTGCGCAGATGAACCTTGATCTGGCCCCCACCGTGCCGGTGGAGCGGCTGACCATTGCCAAGCAGCAGATGGTTGAGATCGCCAAGGCGCTGAGCTTCAACAGCCGGGTGCTGGTGATGGATGAACCCACCGCCGCGCTGAACGACGCTGAAATCGCAGAGCTTTTCACCATCGTGCGCAAACTGCGCGCCGAAGGGGTGGGGATCATCTATATCAGCCATAAAATGGACGAGCTGCAACAGATCGCTGACCGGGTGACGGTGATGCGCGATGGCGAAACCATCGGCACGGTTGATGCGGCAACCACGCCGGTTGGTCAGATTATTTCGATGATGGTGGGCCGGGCGCTGGATGAAACGGCGCTGGCACTGCCGGATGTGACGGATGCCCCCGTGGCGCTTGAGGTGCAAAACCTGCGCCGAGGGCGCGAGATCAAGGACGTCAGTTTTTCACTGCGCCAGGGTGAAATATTAGGCCTTGCCGGGCTGATGGGCGCTGGCCGGACCGAAGTGGCACGCGCGATATTCGGGGCTGATTCGCGTGAGGGTGGCACGATCAAGGCGCATGGGCAGGTCGTGCAGATACGGTCTCCGGCGGATGCAGTGGCTGCCGGGATTGGATATCTGTCAGAGGATCGCAAGCATTTTGGCTTAGCGACCGGTATGACGGTGCGCGAAAACATCGCCATGACCCATCTGGGGGCGTTTGCTAGCAAGACGGGCGTGCTGGATGAGGCCGCAATGGCCCAGGTGGCGCAGGATTATATCCGAAAACTGGACATCCGCACGCCGTCAGACCAGCAAGAGGTCCGGCTGTTGTCGGGGGGTAATCAGCAAAAGATCGTTATCGCCAAATGGCTTTTGCGTGATTGCGATATCCTGATCTTTGACGAACCGACGCGCGGTATTGATGTGGGTGCAAAGGCGGAAATCTACAAACTGTTGGTCGCGCTGGCCGAGCAGGGCAAGGCGATCATCGTGATCTCATCTGAATTGCCTGAGGTTCTGCGCCTGTCGCACCGGATTGCCGTCATGTGCGAAGGGCATCTGACCGGCATCCTTAGCCGCGATGAGGCGAGCCAGGAAAGCATTATGCAGTTGGCCACACAAACAAAATCCACCCCGCAGGAGCAGGTAGCATGAGCGCAGCAAGCGACGCACCCCAAACGATATTTGCCAAAATGGCCGCAAGCGGGGCAACCCAAAAACTGCTCGCCTTCGCCAGTCTCGTGGTGTTGATGATCGGGTTCAGCATCGCTTCGCCCAATTTTTTCCAAACGGCCAACATTCTGGCTATCTTGCAGGCGACATCCGTGAACGGGGTGCTGGCCATCGCAGCGACGTTGGTGATCATCACCGGTGGTATTGATCTGTCTGTCGGTACGTTGATGACCTTTTGCGCGGTGATGACCGGCGTGGTGCTGACCTATCTGGGTCTGCCTTTGCCGCTGGGTGTTCTGACCGCGATCGCAACCGGGGCCATGGCCGGATGCCTGTCCGGCACATTGGTCGCCAAAATGAAAATTCCCCCCTTTATCGCCACGCTGGGCCTGATGTTGATCCTCAAGGGTATGTCCCTTGTCGTCTCGGGCACGCGGCCGATTTACTTTAACGACACGCCAGGTTTTGACCAAATCTCGCGTGGGTCACTGATCGGAGAGATATTCCCGGCGGTGCCAGTCCCCAATGGTGTGTTAATCTTGTTTCTCGTAGCGGGGGCTGCGTCTTATATTCTCAGCCGCACGGTGCTGGGGCGTTATTGCTTTGCGCTTGGCAGCAACGAAGAGGCCGTGCGCCTGTCCGGGGTCAATACGGACCGCTGGAAAATCGCGATCTACAGCTTGTCCGGCGCAATTGTCGGGATCGGCGGGCTGATCATCGCATCGCGCCTGAATTCCGCGCAGCCGGCCCTGGGGCTTGGATACGAGCTTGAGGCGATTGCCGCCGTTGTCATCGGTGGTACGTCCCTGTCGGGGGGGCGAGGGACAATCCTGGGCACGTTGATCGGCGCGCTGATCATGGCCGTGTTGCTGAACGGGCTGCGTATCCTGAACGTCGCGCAGGAATGGCAGACTGTTGTGACCGGGGTGATCATCATCCTGGCCGTTTATGCAGACACAGTTCGACGCAAAAAGACCGCGTGAAGCGGCATTCATCACATCATCATTCTAAGGGAGGAACCAAATAATGATGAACAGAAGAACAATGATTGGAAGCTTGAGTGCGACCACCGTTTTGGCCAGTGTGACAGTCGCTGTTGGTCAGACACGGCATTATATTCCGCTGATCTCAAAGGGATTTTCACACCAGTTCTGGCAGGCGGTCAAGCTGGGCTCGGAACAGGCCGCCGAAGAATTCGGCGTCGATGTTACCTTCGAAGGCCCCGACAATGAAGGGCAGGTTGACCGGCAGATCGACATGTTGGCGGCGGCTCTGGCCAAGAACCCGGCAGCGATTGGTTTTGCCGCTGTCGACAGTCAGGCCTCAATCCCCATGCTGCGTGAAATCGATGCAGCCGGCGTACCGATCATCGCTTTTGACAGCGGCGTGGCCAGTGATTTGCCTGTGACCACCTGCACTACCGATAACCTCGCCTCGGCGGCGCTGGCCGCAGATAAGATGGCCGAAGCCATCGGCGGCGCAGGGAAAGTCGCGATTATTTCGCATGACCAGACCAGTGTCACCGGGATTGAGCGGGTGGATGGTTTCGTCAATCAGGTCGCCGAGAAATATCCTGATATCGAAATCGTCTCGATCCAGTATGGCGGTGGTGATCACCTGATCTCAACCGAAATCACCAAATCAATCCTGACGGCGAACCCCGATATCAAGGGGATTTTTGGCGCCAATGAAGGCTCGGCCATTGGGGTGGTGAACGGCGTCACCGAAAGCGGGGCGGACATTGTGATCATTGGCTACGATAGCGGGGCTGCGCAGAAAGACGCTGTGCGCTCTGGTCTGATGGCGGGCGCGATCACCCAGAACCCGGTTGGCATCGGTTATGAAACCGTGAAAGCCGCGGTGATGACCATCAATGGCGAAACCGTGCCCGAGATCATCGATACCGGCTTTTACTATTATGACGCCGGCAACATGGACGAGCCGCAAATCGCCGCCGTTCTTTACGACTAAACAGGCAAATCGGGTGATCCGGGGGACAGCCCCGGGTCACCTGCACTATATTCCAAGGGACTATCATGAAACTTTTGCGCTACGGGCCAAGCGGCCAGGAAAAACCGGGGCTGCTGGATGAGGACGGTATCGTCCGTGATCTAAGCCAGTTGATCCCTGATTTGTCAGGGGATGCCTTGGCGCCGGATAGCCTGAAAAAGATCGCCGCAATTGATCCACAATCGCTGCCTGCGGTGCCCGGTACAGCGCAGGGTGATCTGCGCCTCGGCCCTTGTGTCGGCGCCACAGGGAAATTCATCTGTATTGGTCTGAACTATGCCGATCACGCCGAAGAAAGCGGTCTTGACGTCCCGCCAGAGCCGGTGATTTTCAACAAATGGACCTCGGCCATTGTGGGGCCGGATGATGATGTGCAGATCCCTCGCGGTTCCGTCAAAACCGATTGGGAGGTCGAGCTGGGCGTTATCATCGGCACGGGCGGCAGCTATATTGAAGAGCCTGATGCGCTGAACCATGTGGCCGGGTTTTGCGTCGTCAATGATGTCTCAGAACGCGAATTCCAGATTGAGCGGGCAGGCACCTGGGACAAGGGCAAGGGCTGCGATACTTTTGGCCCGACCGGCCCGTGGCTTGTTACCCCCGATGAGGTCGGTGACTATGACAATCTGAAAATGTGGTGCGAGGTGGATGGCCATCGCTATCAGGACGGCAGCACAGCCACGATGGTCTATAAGGTGCCGCATCTGATTTCCTATTGCTCGCGATTTATGTCGTTGCAGCCGGGCGATATTATCTCAACCGGGACACCGCCCGGCGTAGGCATGGGGCAGACCCCACCGGTCTATCTGAAAGGCGGTGAGGTCATGCGCCTTGGCATCGATAAGCTGGGTGTACAGACACAAAAGGTCCGCCCGGCATGACCCGAATCACTGGCCTGCGGAGCGTCGATGTCCGGTTCCCGACCTCGGATGCGCTGGATGGATCGGATGCGATGAACCCTGATCCGGATTACTCGGCCGCCTACGTCATTCTGGAAACCGATGGGGCGCTTGAGGGGCATGGTCTGACATTCACCATCGGACGCGGCAATGAGATTTGCATCGCCGCAATCGAGGCCCTGCGCCCATTGGTCGTTGGCCTTTCGCTTGATTGGATTGCCGAGGATATGGGCCGTTTTTGGCGGCATGTCACCTCGGACAGTCAACTGCGTTGGATTGGCCCAGACAAGGGCGCGATCCATCTGGCGACTGGCGCTGTTGTGAATGCCGCGTGGGACTTATGGGCTAAGGCTGTGGGCAAACCTGTTTGGCAATTGGTCGCAGACATGACTCCTGCCGAATTGGTGCGCTGCATCGATTTTCGCTATCTGACCGATTGCATCACGCCTGAATGGGCTGTGGATTTTCTTACGCAGCAAGCGGCCGGAAAATCGGCACGTGTCGCCGCATTAAAGGCGTCTGGCTATCCGTGTTACACCACCTCTGCCGGGTGGCTTGGTTATGATGATGCCAAACTGCGCCGTCTTTGCCGCGAGGCCGTGGATGCCGGTTTCCGCCATATCAAAATGAAGGTTGGGCGCGATCTGGATGATGATATCCGTCGCCTGACAATCGCCCGTGATGAATGTGGCCCTGACGTTCATCTGATGATCGATGCCAATCAGGTATGGGAGGTCGATGAAGCGATTGACTGGGTCAAGAAACTGTCCTTTGTCCAGCCCTGGTTCATCGAAGAGCCGACCAGCCCTGATGACATCGCCGGGCATCGCAAAATCCGCGAAGCCGTATCCCCCGTGCAGGTGGCCACTGGCGAGATGTGCCAAAACCGCATTGTTTTCAAACAGTTCATCATGGAGGGCGCGATTGACGTGGTGCAGATTGACAGCTGCCGTCTGGGCGGCCTAAACGAGGTATTGGCCGTTATGCTGATGGCCGCCAAACATGGGCTTAAGGTGTGCCCCCACGCGGGCGGGGTTGGTCTTTGCGAATATGTTCAGCATATGTCGATGATCGATTACCTTTGTATCGCAGGCACTTATGAGGGCCGCGTGATTGAATATGTGGACCATTTGCATGAACATTTCCGCGATCCCTGCGTCATCCGCGATGCGGCCTATATGCCGCCCACCGCACCGGGGTTTTCGATTGAAATGCATGCGCAATCCTTGGCGGACTATGCATTTACGGGGGGATAACGGATGGATTTAGGTCTGCGAAACAAGGTGGTTTTGGTCTCGGGCGGTGCGTCGGGCATTGGGGCTGCCATCTGTGAAGGCTTGGCCGAGGAGGGCGCTATCCCGGTGATCCTGGCCCGCCGTGCTGCTGATGCGGGTTGGCTTGCGGCACTGCAGGAAAAATCGCCCAAAGCCATGCTGATCCAGACCGAATTGACCGATGACGCGCAATGCGCTGCGGCGGTGGCGCAGGCCGTATCGCTGCTTGGCGGGATCTATGGGCTGGTGAATAATGCGGGGGCGAATGACAAGGTTGGGCTAGAGGCCGGGCCGGACGCGTTTCGTCGATCTATCGGACAGAACCTGACCCATTACTATACGCTCGCGCATCTGTGTCTACCACATCTGCGCAACAGCAGGGGGGCGATCGTCAACATCTCGTCGAAAACTGCTGTGACGGGGCAGGGCGCCACATCGGCTTATGCGGCAGCGAAAGGCGCGCAATTGGCGCTGACCCGCGAATGGGCGGCGGCTTTGGCGCCAGATGGGATCCGGGTGAATGCGGTCATTCCGGCTGAATCCATGACACCATTATATGCCCGCTGGCTAGAGACGTTTGACGATCCTGAGGCGGCGAAACGGGAGATTACGGATCGCATTCCATTGGGCCGACGGATGACAGAACCGGCGGAGCTGGCCAATCAGGTTTTGTTCCTGTTATCGGCGCGCAGTGGACATACGACGGGCCAATGGTGCTTTGTCGATGGGGGTTATACGCATTTGGATCGTATTTTGTAACGCATTGATAAGGCTGCGCTATTTTTCCCATCCATAGTTGAAGCTGACCGAAATCCGCTCTTCCTCGGCCATGTTCATGGGCACTTCGTGGCGAAGCCAGCTTTCCCAAAGCAACACGTCACCCACGGCGGGGGCGACGTAAAAGAAGGATTTCAGCTCGTCCCTGGCGTCCTTTTGCCGTGTGGGGGCGGCCATCATCATGGCAGAGCGCGGGTCTTCGAATTTGATCGCGCTGGCCCCTTCCGGCATCGCTACATAGGTCGTGCCGCTGATCACGGAATGGGGATGGATGTGGCTGGTATGGATGCCGCCTTCGGGCAGGATATTGATCCACAGACTATCAAGAACCAGTTTCCCGTCACCGAGATCAAATTGCAAATCCTTTGCAAATTCAATGACATGTGCATCGAGCGCTTTGACCAGATCAGCAAAGATTGGAAACCGCCAAGGCAGATCAGTCAGCGACGCATAAGAGGTATATCCGGGAAAATCATTGGCCTCGCACCAGTCCTGACCGGCCTCATCATCACCGGCGATTACGAGGCAGGAATTTTCCAGCTCATCTTGGTCAATCGTCGGCGTGTGGGCCGAGAGGGGGGCATGGTAGAGGCGGGTCGCGAAGAGGGATTTAATATCGGGCATGGGGCTTCATAGCCTGTCGGATCGGGCAGGGCGAGGGGGCGGAGACCGCATTTCTGCCTAAACATGGTTAACGGCCATGGAAACAAGGGATATGGCGTTATGCAATGCGTACAGATGCCGTACAGAGAGCGTATGTATCGGTATATGCGGCGGAGAGAGGTTAAGGTGGCGGGCGTTGCTTGGGCCCGGTTTTTTTTTGGGGGGGGGTAGAGGTCCCGGATCAAGTCCGGGACGGCCTGGGATTGTGTGCCGAGGGGAACGCCTGACCTGGAAGGCGTTTGGAACGGTGGTGTCGCGTGTGACGGTGCTAGACGTGGTAGCGTTGTGCTGTTTGGTTCGCTGACGTTGCGAAAACTACTGGCTTTCAATTCTGTGCATGAACCAATCGCTGATTTGGTCAAAATTCATTTGATTGTCGGCGACGGATACAACAAAGTCATCCACAGGTGCGTCGTCATCGATATTGAGCGTGTAGCCGCTTCTTTAGATCAGGATTTCGACCAACAACCACGCCGTTCGCTTATTTCCGTCTGTGAATCCATGATTGTTGATCATACTGTGCAGTAATGCAGCAGCCTTACTGTAGATAAAACGATGATATCCTGAGTAAGGGCGCGACAAGCCAGATTCGATTAAGTGGAGGCTGGTCACACCATCCAAGCCGCCATATGTCAAAGCTTCATCATGCGCCGTAAATGCGTCTGCTAGCGTGACCTTATAGTGTCTCCTAGCGATCAGCCAAACGCTTCAGCGCGGCGCTGCGTTTGGCTGAAGCCTCCTTTACAACTTTTGATGTGGTCGCACGCGCAACGCTTTTGCCGTTGCCGTTGTGAACTTCGATAAAACGACCGGTCTTTGCGCTGCGGGCGACCCAGCCTCCGTTGACCGGAGACCGTACTGTTGAAGATTTTCCCAATTTGACCTCCTTCTCAATTTGATGCCGTAACCTCGCGGTTGATATATGGTGCCTTTTGCACAATTAATGAAGCCTAAACAGATCGGCGGTACCGAGAATATTCTCCCAGTCTATTTCAAGGCTTGCCAACTCTTCCTCCCCCCTATACGGCGCACTTCTATACCCCTCCACCGGGAATCGGGTGACGTATCAAACGGCCCACCGGTGATGTTGAAAGGACCAAGGCAATGGATGCCAAAGAACTGCGGGAGAAAACTCCCGATCAGCTTCGTGATGAGCTGGCAAATCTGAAGAAAGAATCCTTTAACCTGCGCTTCCAGCAGGCCACAGGCCAGATGGAAAACACAGCTGCGATGCGTAAAGCACGTCGTAACGCCGCGAAGGTCAAAACAATTCTGAACGAAAAAGCTGCTGCAGCAGCATCGGAGGCTTAACACTATGCCTAAGCGTATCCTGCAAGGGGTTGTTACAAGCAACCAGAACGCCCAGACCGTCACTGTTTCGGTTGAGCGCCGCTTTAAGCACCCGCTGCTGCAAAAGACCGTCCGTAAGTCCAAAAAGTACCGGGCCCATGACGAGAACAACGCATTCAACGTTGGTGACACAGTCCGCATTCAGGAATGTGCCCCCAAGTCGAAGACGAAACGCTGGGAGGTGATTGCCTCTTAAGGCCATCACACCCGGTTTAATGAAACCCTGGGGCGCCGGTCAGAAATCGGCATTCCCCCAAAGGTCGGAGAAACCAAATGATCCAGATGCAGACCAATCTGGATGTTGCTGACAATAGCGGCGCCCGCCGTGTTCAGTGCATCAAGGTTCTGGGTGGTTCCCACCGTCGTTACGCCAGTGTTGGAGACATCATTGTCGTATCGGTGAAGGAAGCCATTCCACGCGGTCGCGTAAAGAAAGGTGACGTCCGTAAGGCCGTCGTCGTACGCACCGCCAAAGAAGTTCGCCGCGAAGATGGCACCGCCATCCGTTTTGACAGCAACGCTGCTGTGATCCTCAACAATAACGGTGAGCCGATCGGCACCCGTATCTTTGGCCCAGTCGTTCGCGAACTGCGCGCAAAGAACTTCATGAAGATCATCTCGCTTGCTCCGGAGGTGCTGTAATCATGGCTGCCAAACTCCGTAAAGGTGACAAGGTCATCGTCCTGGCCGGTAAGGACAAGGGTAAAACAGGCGAGATTTCGTCGGTTGACCCGAAAACTGGCAAGGCTGTTGTCGATGGCGTCAACATCTCTATCCGTCACACAAAGCAATCTCAGACCTCACAAGGTGGCCGTACGCCCAAGGCGATGCCAATCCAGCTGAGCAACCTAGCGATTGTTGATGCAAATGGCAAAGCGACCCGCGTTGGCTTCCGTATGGATGGCGACAACAAGGTTCGTTATGCCAAGACAACAGGGGATGCGATCTGATGCTTGACGCTGCAAACTACACCCCCCGCCTGAAGACCCAATATACCGGTACAATCCGGGCTGCTCTGAAAGAAGAGTTTGGGTATAAAAACGACATGCAGATCCCGAAGCTGGACAAGATTGTCCTGAATATCGGCTGCGGTGCTGAAGCTGTTCGTGACAGCAAGAAAGCAAAATCCGCTCAGGAAGATCTGACTATCATCGCCGGTCAGAAGGCCATGACAACGCGCGCCAAGAAATCTATCGCTGGTTTCCGCGTTCGTGAAGACATGCCCCTTGGTGCAAAGGTCACTTTGCGCGGCGACCGTATGTTTGAATTCCTGGATCGTCTGATCACTGTTGCTATGCCTCGTATCCGTGACTTCCGCGGCGTATCTGGCAAGTCTTTTGACGGTCGCGGCAACTATGCCACCGGCCTGAAAGAGCATCTGGTGTTCCCCGAGATCGACTTTGACAAGATCGATGAGAACTGGGGCATGGACATCGTCATCTGCACAACAGCGAACACTGACGCTGAAGCAAAGGCACTGTTGAAGCACTTCAACATGCCGTTCAACAGCTGAGGGGAAATTAGATATGGCTAAGAAATCCATGATCGCACGCGAAGTGAAGCGTGAAAAGCTGGTCAAGCAGTATGCCGAAAAGCGTGCCGCCTTGAAGGCAATCATCAACGACAAAGAAGTCCCTGTGGAAGAGCGTTTCAAGGCAACCCTTGAACTGGCAAAACTGCCCCGGAACTCTTCTGCGACCCGTTTGCACAACCGTTGCCAGCTGACCGGGCGTCCACACGCCTATTACCGTAAACTGAAGATCAGCCGGATTGCGCTGCGGGACCTTGGTTCCAATGGCGAGATCCCCGGCATGGTCAAGTCAAGCTGGTAAGGAGCACATATTATGAACGATCCTATCGGTGATATGCTCACACGTATCCGCAACGGCCAAATGCGCGGCAAGGCAGCGGTGGAAACACCTGCGTCCAAACTGCGCGGCTGGGTGCTGGATGTGCTTTCTGACGAAGGCTACATCCGCGGATATGAAAAGAAGGACGGCAAAGATGGCCACCCTGCTTTCAACATCGAGCTGAAATACTACGAGGGCACTCCTGTTATTCGCGAAGTCAAGCGGGTCTCAAAACCCGGTCGTCGCGTGTACATGGGCGCAAATGACATCCCATCTGTCCGTCAGGGCCTGGGCGTGTCGATTGTCTCTACCCCGCAGGGTGTGATGTCGGATGCAAAAGCGCGTGCTGCCAATGTTGGTGGCGAAGTGCTTTGCACCGTATTCTAAGGAGAATTCGATGTCTCGTATTGGTAAAAAACCGGTTGAGCTGCCTGCAGGTGTGAGTGCCTCGGTCAGCGGCCAGACCATTGAAGTGAAGGGCCCCAAGGGCACCCGTAGCTTTACGGCCACAGATGATGTCACCATCACGGTTGATGGCGACGCTGTGTCCGTCGATCCGCGCGGTAAGTCCAAGCGCGCCCGCCAGCAGTGGGGCATGAGCCGCACCCAGGTGGCCAACCTTGTGGAAGGCGTCACCAACGGCTTCAAGAAAGAGCTTGAGCTGTCCGGTGTTGGGTATCGTGCGCAAATGCAGGGTAACGTGTTGAAACTGTCGCTGGGTTACAGCCACGACGTGAACTTCGAAGTGCCTGAGGGTGTCACAGTGACCGCCCCCAAGCCAACTGATGTGATCGTTGAAGGTATTGACCAACAGCTTGTCGGCCAGGTTGCGGCGAACATCCGCGAATGGCGTAAGCCCGAGCCCTATAAAGGCAAGGGTATCAAGTACAAAGGCGAATATATCTTCCGCAAAGAAGGGAAGAAGAAGTAATGGCAAACAGCAAGAGACAATTGTTTCTGAAGCGCCGTATGCGCGTTCGGAACAAGCTGCGCAGCGTCACCGCCAACCAGGGCCGCGCCCGTTTGTCGGTACATCGCAGCAACAAAAACATCAGCGTCCAGCTGATCGACGACGTCAACGGCGTGACTATCGCCTCGGCTTCGTCGCTCGAAAAAGCACTGGGCGTGGTTGGAAAGAACAACATCGAAGCCGCGACCAAAGTGGGCACTGCAATTGCAGAGCGTGCCAAGAAAGCTGGTGTCGAAGTTGCCTATTTCGACCGTGGTGGTTTCCTCTTTCATGGCAAGATCAAGGCTTTGGCCGAAGCTGCCCGTGAAGGTGGTCTGAAAATCTAAAGGTGGCGGTGGGTTTCACCCACCCTACCAACGACCTGTAGGGTGGGTGAAACCCACCTTCGATGATCGAGGTCCCGGATCAGGTCCGGGACACTTGGATTGGACAACGGGCCGCGCGCGGCCCACAGCAAAAGGATGCCCTAGATGGCAGAACGTGAAAACCGCGGCCGTGGCCGTAACCGTGAAGAGCAAGCGCCCGAGTTTGCCGACCGTCTGGTCGCCATCAACCGGGTATCCAAGACGACCAAAGGTGGTAAGAACTTCGGTTTTGCCGCACTTGTTGTTGTAGGTGACCAGAAAGGCCGTGTCGGCTTTGGCAAGGGTAAAGCCAAGGAAGTTCCTGAGGCGATCCGTAAGGCCACAGAGCAAGCCAAGCGCCAGATGATCCGCGTGCCACTGCGCGACGGACGGACATTGCACCACGACATGCAGGGCCGCCACGGCGCTGGTAAAGTCGTTATGCGCACCGCCCCAGAGGGTACTGGTATCATCGCCGGTGGTCCGATGCGTGCCGTGTTTGAAATGCTGGGCGTTAAGGACGTTGTGTCCAAGTCCATCGGCTCGCAGAACCCTTACAACATGATCCGCGCCACCATGAACGGCCTGCAAAAAGAGCAGAGCCCGCGCAATGTGGCCCAGCGTCGTGGCAAGAAGGTTGCTGATATCCTGCCCAAGCGGGAAGAGGCTGCGCCTGCCCCTGCCGAAGCTGAAGCATAAGGAAGCAGACAGATGGCTAAAACAATCGTTGTCAAACAGGTGGGCTCGCCCATCCGTCGCCCCGCAAAACAGCGCGCAACGCTGATCGGTCTGGGCCTGAACAAAATGAACCGCACCCGCGAACTGGAAGACACCCCTTCCGTCCGCGGCATGGTGAATTCGATCAGCCATATGGTCGAGATCATCGAAGAAAAAGGCTAAATGCTTTGTCGGGCTAACCCCGACTTACCGGCTTGATTTCAAGACGCCTCGCAGGGAACTGCGGGGCGTTTTTTTATCGGCAAATTTTGTGATAAGCAGTGTCGAAGGAGGACATGCATTGGAACTAAAAGAATTTATATCCGAGACGATCGCAGCGATCGCCGATGCGACGTCTGAACTTCAGTCAAAGTATGCAGATGAGCAAATACTGATAAATCCGCCGTCGGCGCAGTCAGGGTCTGACGTGTATCTATCTGGTAGTAGGAATTACACGATGCGCAGAGTACAGAATATATCTTTTGATGTTGCGGTCACCGCTGCAACATCAAAAGAACTGGGCGGTAAAGCAGGGATCCGCGTCTTATCACTTGAGTTAGGGGGAGATGGAACGTCCGCCTATTCCGGTGAGCAGGTGAGCCGGGTTAGTTTTGCTGTGCCAATAACATTGAAGCCGACTGAAGAAGAGATGAAGAACATCGAGCAAGGCAAGAAGGAAGACAAAGAGGCCGATGAAAGATGGAACGCCGCAAAGGCAAGCGGGCGGAGGAAAGGTATCGCATAAGATGTCAGCTTAAGTGAGCTGCTGCGGTTGTGCTCCTGCGTTAGATTATCGTGCTCGAATGTGCTTCGTACATCCAATTGTTGACCTCTCTCACCCCTCGTTCTATACGCGCCCGGTCGGACGGCGCTCTTGCCCCGACTCAGATGTAACGCCGTGTTTGCCCGCTCCCGTCGCTGGGGGGTAGTTCCGGCATAAGGAGAAGCGACATGAAGCTGAATGAGCTTTCAGACAATCCAGGCGCAACCCGCCGTAAGAAACGTATTGGCCGTGGTCCAGGCTCCGGCGTCGGTAAGACCGGTGGCCGTGGTATCAAAGGTCAAAAATCCCGTTCGGGTGTTGCCATCAATGGCTACGAAGGTGGCCAAATGCCCCTTTACCAACGTCTGCCTAAGCGTGGCTTTAACAAGCCAAACCGCAAGGCATTTGCCGTTGTAAATCTGGGCTTGATCCAGAAATTCATCGACGAAGGCAAGATCGACGCCAAAGCCGACATCACCGAAGATGCGCTGGTTGCTTCGGGTCTGGTTCGCCGCAAGAAAGACGGTATCCGTGTGCTGGCCAAAGGTGAATTCAAAGCCAAAGCCAACATCACCGTCACAGGCGCATCCAAGGGTGCCGTTGATGCAGTTGCCAAAGCAGGCGGTTCACTGACTGTCACAACACCGGCAGCGGCTGAGTAAGACCTTGTGAGCGGCGCAACCGTCGCTTACATAACCTTTCAAGTTTTCCCAAACGCCGCTGATCGGGAAACCGCAGCGGCGTTTAGCATGAAAAGAGACCCATATGGCTTCTGCAGCAGAGCAAATGGCAGCCAACGTCAGTTGGAGCGCCTTCGGCAAAGCGACTGAACTTCGTCAGCGCATTCTGTTTACGATTGGCTTGCTGATCATTTACCGCCTTGGCACGTTCATCCCGGTTCCCGGTATTGATACCGCCGCCCTGCAACAGTTTATGGAAGATGCCCAGTCAGGCATTGGCGGTATTTTGTCGATGTTCACCGGCGGCGCCTTGTCCCGGATGGCCATCTTTACCTTGGGCATCATGCCCTACATTTCCGCATCCATCGTGATGCAGCTGCTTGGTTCCATGTATGAACCGCTGAAAGCCTTGAAAAAAGAAGGTGAGCAGGGACGTCGCAAGCTGAACCAATATACCCGTTACGGCACCGTGGTTCTGGCCACCGTCCAAGCTTATGGCCTGGCTGTCAGCCTGGAAACCGGCGGTCTGGCTTCTGATCCGGGTCTCTTCTTCCAAGCCTCGACTGTCATCACCATCGTGGGTGGTTGTATGTTCCTGATGTGGCTTGGTGAGCAGATCACCGCACGCGGCATCGGTAACGGTATTTCCCTGATCATCTTTGTTGGCATCATCGCCGAAATCCCCGCCGCCATGGCCCAGTTCCTGAGCCAAGGCCGTTCGGGCGCCATCAGCCCCGCTGTTGTTGTCGGCATCATCGTCATGCTTGCCGCTGTCTTGACCTTTGTCGTGTTCATGGAGCGCTCACTGCGCAAGATCCATATTCAGTATCCCCGTCAGCAGCGCGGTCAGAAAGTCTATGATGGCTCAAGCAGCCACTTGCCCATCAAAGTGAACCCCGCTGGTGTGATCCCGGCCATTTTTGCCTCGGCCCTGCTTTTGCTGCCCACGACCATCAGCACCTTTAGCGGCGGCACATCCGGCCCGTTCATGTCCACGATCCTGGCCCTGTTTGGCCCCGGTCAGCCCCTTTATCTGATCTTCTTTGGCGGCATGATTGTTTTCTTCACCTACTTCTACACCCGTGAGGTGGCCTTTAAGACCGAAGATGTCGCCGAGAACCTGAAGAGCCAAAATGGTTTTGTCCCCGGCATTCGCCCCGGTAAAAAGACCGAGGAATATTTGGACTACGTGGTGACCCGCATTCTGGTGTTGGGCTCTGGTTATCTGGCGCTGGTTGCCTTGCTGCCCGAGATCATCCGGGCAGAACTGTCCATCCCATTCTACTTTGGCGGCACATCAATTTTGATTATTGTGTCCGTAGGTATGGACACAATCCAACAAATCCAGTCTCATCTGGTCGCACATCAATACGAAGGCCTGATTGAGAAGTCTCAATTGCGTGGCAAGCGTAGCGCCAAGAAACGTAAAGGGCCGGCACGTAAATGAATATTATACTACTGGGCCCGCCAGGAGCGGGTAAGGGCACGCAGGCTGCGAGGCTTGTTGCAGAACGGAACATGGTGCAGCTGAGCACTGGGGACATGCTGCGTGAGGCCCGCCGTGCAGGCACTGAGATGGGTAAAAAAGCCGGCGAGATCATGGATCGCGGCGATCTGGTTCCTGATGAGGTTGTCATCGGTATCATTCGTGACCAGCTTGAACAGGACAATGGTGCAGGCGGCTACATCTTTGATGGTTTCCCCCGCACATTGGCCCAGGCCGAGGCACTGGGCCGTTTGCTGATTGATATGGGCGAGAACCTGGATGCCGTGATCGAATTGCAGGTTGATGATGATGTCATCGTTGAGCGTGTCATTGGCCGCGCCAAAGAGGCGGAGGCCGCCGGTCAACCTGTCCGCCCAGATGACAACGAAGAGAGCATGCGCACCCGTCTGTTTGCCTATTACAAACAGACCAGCCCTTTGGTGGGCTATTACTATGCCAAAGGCGATCTGAAAGCTGTTGATGGCTTGGCCAGCATGGATGAGGTCGCAGCGAGCATCGCAAAAGTTCTGAAGTAAGGCGCGCTTGACTTCAATCCTGGGGTGATATTCAGTCCCTTTACTATCTTTAAGGGGGTTCGGGGATATGTTGGGTTGCGGTTTGAAGTGTGAGTATTCGGTCAGCGAAGCTATCGGCCAATTGGTTATTTGGTTTTTACTTATTATCGTCACATTGGGGTTGGCGCTGTTTGTGTTACCGTACTATTTCCTCAAAGGGCCCATCAACAAGACATTCGTCGTTGATCAAAACGGTGACAAGCTTGCTCAGCTACATGTCGACGTCAATCTTGGCGAAATCATAGGACACATGATCATCTGGATATTTTTGTCGATTGTGACGCTTGGCTTTGCTTATTTAATATATTGGCCAGCGGTCATGAAGAAGATGCTGTCGGGTGTGAAGTATAAGCCTTTGGGTCAAGCCGCGCCTGCGTCTAAGATCGATCACGGGCCAATCATTTCTAGCCCTTGACGCTTATCTGTAACCCTCCTACACAACGCCATCTCGTAAGAGAATCAGCATTGTGGTTAAGGGTCGCACCCTGATGCCACAGACCACCTAGATATGACGCAGCCCGGCGCCCAAACGCACCGGGCTTACGTTGTGAAAAAAGGGTCTGGAACTACGGACCCGCAACGAAAAGGAATTGCACACGTGGCACGTATTGCCGGCGTAAACATACCCACTGCGAAGCGGGTTCCAATCGCCCTTACCTACATCACCGGAATTGGTAACGCCAAAGCCGAAGAAATCTGTGAAGCAACCAAGATTGAGCGTCACCGCCGTGTGAACGATCTGTCTGATGCTGAGATCCTATCCATCCGCGAGTATATCGACGCCAACCTGATGGTTGAAGGCGATCTGCGCCGCGAAGTTACGATGAACGTCAAGCGTCTGATGGACCTGGGCTGCTACCGTGGCCTGCGCCACCGCCGCAACCTGCCTGTCCGTGGCCAGCGTACATCCACCAACGCACGTACCCGCAAAGGCCCTGCAAAGGCCATTGCCGGTAAGAAGAAGTAAGGGAGGGCATTCATTATGGCTCGCGATCCTAGACGCACCAAAAAGAAGGTCTCCAAGAACATCGCCGCTGGTGTGGCGCATGTGAACTCTTCTTTCAACAACACCAAAATCCTGATCTCTGACGTGCAGGGCAACGCCATTTCATGGTCGTCTGCTGGCACCATGGGTTTCAAGGGCTCTCGGAAATCGACACCTTACGCGGCCCAGATGGCTGCTGAGGATGCAGGCCGCAAAGCACAGGACCACGGCGTGAAAACGTTGGAAGTCGAAGTGCAGGGTCCTGGTTCCGGCCGTGAAAGCGCATTGCGCGCCCTGGCTGCCGTTGGTTTCAACATCACATCGATCCGTGACGTGACCCCAATGGCCCATAACGGCTGCCGCCCACCAAAGCGCCGTCGCGTCTAAGCATTTAACAAACGCCTTGGGGCTGCGTGTATTTTCCGCGTGGCCCTAATCCGTCATTTTAACCTCGGGCGTCTGCCTTTTGATCATGAGGCAGACAGGAATGGAGGGACTATGATCCACAAGAACTGGGCAGAGTTGATCAAACCAACTCAATTGGATGTCAAACCGGGCAATGACCCGATGCGCCAGGCCACTGTCATTGCCGAACCGCTTGAGCGTGGTTTTGGTCTGACACTGGGCAACGCATTGCGCCGTGTCCTGATGTCGTCCTTGCAGGGGGCTGCAATCACCGCCGTGCAAATCGATAACGTGCTGCACGAATTTTCCAGCGTTTCTGGTGTGCGTGAAGACGTCACCGATATCGTGCTGAACCTCAAAGGCGTCGCCATCCGTATGGAAGTCGAAGGCCCCAAGCGTTTGTCCGTTCAGGCCAAAGGCCCTGGCGTTGTGACAGCCGCTGACATCAGCGAAACCGCTGGCATCGAGATCCTGAACAAGGATCACGTGATCTGTCACTTGGACGATGGCGCTGATCTTTACATGGAGCTGACCGTTAATACCGGGAAGGGCTATGTTTCGGCCGACAAGAACAAGCCCGAAGATGCCCCTATCGGTATGATGGCTATCGACGCCATCTATTCGCCCGTCAAGAAAGTCAGCTATGACGTTCAGCCCACCCGTGAGGGCCAGGTGCTGGATTATGATAAGCTGACCATGAAGGTTGAAACCGATGGCTCGCTGACCCCTGATGATGCGGTGGCCTACGCTGCCCGCATTCTGCAGGATCAGCTGTCGATCTTCGTCAACTTTGATGAGCCGGAAAGCGCGCAGGCTGGCGCCGATGATGATGGCCTTGAGTTCAACCCGCTTCTGCTGAAGAAAGTGGACGAGCTGGAGCTGTCTGTCCGGTCTGCAAACTGCCTGAAGAACGACAATATCGTGTATATTGGAGATCTGATCCAGAAAACCGAAGCCGAAATGCTGCGTACCCCGAACTTTGGCCGCAAGTCCTTGAACGAGATCAAGGAAGTGCTGTCAGGTATGGGGCTGCATCTGGGCATGGACGTTGAGGACTGGCCGCCAGACAATATCGAAGATCTGGCCAAGAAGTTTGAGGATCAGTTTTAATTGATCCGCAAATCCCGGACTTGATCCGGGATCTCGACCAGGAGGCCCCGGATCAAGTCCGGGGCGCGAAGCCAATAAAATGCCCGCCCTGTGCGGGGACGATCTGGGCCAGAATGGCCCCAAGGAGAGTGGGGGACACGCATCCCCCGCCAGACAAAGCATAAAGACTTAGGAGAAAGAAAATGCGTCACGCAAGAGGCTACCGCCGCCTGAACCGCACCCATGAGCACCGCAAAGCGCTGCTGTCGAATATGGCTGGCTCGCTCATTGAACATGAGCAAATCAAAACAACTCTGCCCAAGGCCAAAGAACTGCGCCGTGTGGTGGAAAAGTTGGTCACCCTTGGCAAGCGCGGCGATTTGCACGCCCGCCGCCAGGCCGCAGCCCAGCTGAAAGAAGACAAGGACGTTGCAAAACTGTTCGAGGTTCTTGGTCCACGCTATGCCGAGCGTCAGGGTGGCTACATCCGCATCATGAAAGCGGGCTTCCGCTATGGCGATATGGCCCCAATGGCGATCATCGAATTCGTTGACCGTGATGTTGACGCCAAAGGCGCTGCTGACAAGGCCCGTTTGGAAGCTGAAGAAGCTGCCGAAGACTAATACAAACGACTGAACCGTCGTAACGCAGGCCCCTTTTCGAAGGGGCCTTTTGCATTTTTGGCATCCTGCCGCGCGATGCCACTATTTATCCGCAGCACCCAGACGTGCATTTGCTTGCCGCCAGCGGCGTCAGATCAGCCTCGGTCACCGGAATAGCGCCGGTCAGAACACCCTCGGGGACATCAAGCGCCAAGGCGAGCCGAGAGAGCGTATCGGTCTGCATGCCTGCACCCGCCGCCGCTTGTTCGAGGCGTGAAAGCTGCCGTTCGCTCAGCCCGGCCAGTCGTGCCAAACGGGGCCGCCCTAATTTGCGCGCCTTGCGGATCGTTTTGAGTGTGGGCGCATCAATCGCGATATCGGCCAAGGTCATCATCCTTCTGCGTGAATAACTTTCAGATTGCGCAGAAATGCCGATCTTGCAAGTGGTCCGTGGGGTTATTCATGGCAGGTGAATTGAAGATAGATGCCTTGGATCAACTGAAGTAGACTGGACCCATGTCAAAGACAGCAGGATATTCTGGCACCCCGTTGCACAAAAAGCTGGGCTTTAAGCCTGGCATGACGGTTGGTGTCATCGCAGCCCCTGAGCACTACTGCGTGCTGCTGGCGGACGCTGAAGAGGTTTCATTTTCATTCAAGGCCGGGGATGGGCCTTTTGATGCTGTCCATCTTTTTCTGCCTGCGCCTGCCGATATTGCGGCGCAGTCAAAAGATGCCATCGCTAAGCTGAACCCGGGCGGTATGTTGTGGATCAGCTGGGCGAAGAAATCTTCAAAACTGCATGCCGGCGTGACCGAGGACGATTTGCGAACCGCTGTTTTGCCGCTGGGTTGGGTTGATGTGAAGGTCTGTGCCGTTGATACCGATTGGTCTGCGCTGAAATTCTTGAAACGGAAGAGCTGATACCCATGGCCGACCTTTTTGACGCTGGCGCTGCCGAAAGCCCTGCTGCCTCGCGCCCTTTGGCGGACCGGCTGCGTCCTGACAAGCTGGCTGATGTCATTGGGCAAGACCAGGTTTTGGGGCCCGAGTCCCCGCTTGGGATCATGCTGGCCTCTGGTTCACTTTCTTCGCTGATTTTCTGGGGCCCGCCCGGTGTGGGCAAGACCACAATTGCCCGCCTTTTGGCCGATGAAACCGATTTGCATTTTGTCCAGATCAGCGCGATTTTCACAGGCGTTCCCGAGCTGCGCAAAGTCTTTGAAGCCGCCAAGATCCGCCGCCAAAATGGCAAGGGCACCCTTTTATTTGTCGATGAGATCCACCGCTTTAACAAAGCCCAGCAAGACGGGTTTCTGCCGCATATGGAGGATGGCACCATCCTGCTTGTCGGTGCCACCACTGAGAACCCCAGTTTCGAGCTGAACGCTGCTGTGCTGAGCCGGGCGCAGGTTTTGATGTTGAAGCGTCTCGATCTGAAAGACCTTGCGCTTTTGGCCCAGCGTGCGGAACAGGAATTGGGCCGCGCCTTGCCCCTGGATGGACCGGCCCGCGACGCGTTGTTGGAGATGGCTGATGGTGATGGCCGTGCCTTGCTCAATCTGATTGAGCAGGTGGCTGCGTGGGATGCGCCCACCAAGCTAAGCACTGATGATTTGACCAAGCGTCTGATGAAGCGCGCGGCGAAATACGACAAATCTGGCGATGAGCATTACAATCTGATCAGTGCGTTGCATAAATCGGTGCGCGGCTCGGACCCGGATGCCGCCCTTTATTGGTTTGCCCGCATGCTGACCGGTGGCGAGGACCCGCGCTATCTGGCCCGCCGCATTACCCGCATGGCGGTTGAGGATATCGGCCTTGCCGACCCGCAGGCGCAGGCGGTCTGTCTGCAATCATGGGAGACTTATGAGCGGCTTGGCAGCCCCGAGGGCGAGTTGGCTCTGGCGCAGGCGCTTGTCTACCTTGCGCTCGCTCCGAAATCGAATGGGGCTTATGTGGGCTATAAAGCTGCCATCGCGGCGGCCAAGAAAACCGGATCAGAACCGCCACCGGCCCATATCCTGAACGCCCCCACCAGCCTGATGAAGGAGCAGGGGTTTGGCGCGGGCTATGCCTATGATCATGATGCCGAAGACGGATTTTCAGGCCAGAATTACTTTCCTGACGGGATGAAACGCGGGGTCTATTACACCCCGGTTGATCGCGGATTTGAACGCGAGTTGAAAAAGCGCGTCGATTACTTTGCCGGGCTGCGCGCCAAACGGGCCAAGAATTGACATCCCGCCGGGAAAGCGCCAAAGCAGCCGAATGATGACACCGTTGATTTCTGTGGCCCTAGGCGGGGCGTTGGGCGCTGTAGGGCGCTATCTGGTCGGACTGGCCGTGGCGTTTCCCTTGGGCACGCTGACGGTGAATGTGATTGGCTCATTCGTGATTGGCTTGGTCTGGGTTCTGCTGGCCGCCCGCGGCTTGCAGCACTGGCTGCCTTTCGTGATGACCGGGTTTTTGGGCGGGTTCACGACATTTTCGGCCTTTTCGCTGGATACGATGCGTCTGGTTGAAGGCGGCCGCTTGGGCGCGGCGGGCGGCTATGTGGTGGCCTCGGTCGGGTTGTCGCTGCTGGCTTGCGCTATGGGTCTATGGCTTGCCAAGGGGGTTACCTCATGAGTGGTGTACAGACCCGGATGATTGGCCCCGATGATGGCGATCAGCGCGTTGATCGTTATCTGCGCCGTTTGTTTCCCCATCTGACCCAAGGCCGCATTGAAAAGATGTGCCGCAAGGGTGAATTGCGGGTTGATGGTGGTCGGGTGAAGCCGAATACGCGCCTGGAAGAGGGCCAGAAAGTTCGCATTCCGCCGCTTCCTTCGGAGGAAGAGGCAAACGCCCAGCGTGCCCTTGCCCGGACGGGCGTGACCAAGGCCGATGCCAAGCTGATCCAATCCTGCGTCATTTACAAAGATGATCATATCATCGCTATCAACAAGCCTGCCGGTCTGGCGACGCAAGGTGGATCAAAGACGACTCGCCATGTAGATGGCATGGCTGAGGCCTTGACCTTTGGCTATGAGGAAAAGCCGCGTTTGGTGCATCGTTTGGACAAGGACACATCGGGTGTTTTGCTGCTGGCCCGTACGCGATTGATGGCCAAACAGCTGACTGAGAACCTGAAGCATCGCGAGACCCGCAAAATTTATTGGGCGGCGATTGCTGGCGTGCCCCACCCACGGGCGGGCACCATCAAATACGGGTTGGTCAAGGCCCCCGGCCATGGCCGCGGCGGTGAGAATGAAAAGATGCGCTGCGTGCATCCACGCGATGTGGACGCGACCGAGGGCGCCAAGCGCGCCACCAGCGATTATGCGGTGATGGACACCCTGGCCAGCCGCGCGTCATGGTGCGCGCTGGTGCCGATCACAGGCCGCACCCATCAGTTGCGTGCCCATATGGCCGAGATTGGTCATCCGATTATCGGAGACGGCAAATACGGCGGTTCGAGCCAGGAAAATCTGGGCGATGGTTGGGGCGCTGGCATGGGATCAGAGATTGGCCGCAAGATGCATCTGCATGCGCGCAGCCTGACCATCGAACATCCGGTGACCAAGGCAACCTTACATATCACAGCCCCGCTGCCGGATCATATGCAGCATACATGGGATTTTGTGGGCTGGGTCGTCGATCATGCCCCGGTTGATCCGTTCAATATGCCTGATGAGTGATCTGCGCCTGATCATCTTTGATGTCGATGGCACTTTGGTGGACAGCCAGGTGATGATCTATGATGCGTTTTCCTTTGCCTACACCCGTGCCGGATTGCCTGCGCCCGACCGCGCTGAGGCGCTGAGCTATGTGGGCATGTCGCTGGAAAAGATTTTTCCTGCCCTATCGCCAGAACTGGATTCGCCGACCCATGCCGCTTTGGTGCAAGGCTATCGTGATGCCTATTTCCATATCCGCCAAGAGCGGGGCAGTCGCGCCAGTTCCCCCTTCTTCCCTGGTGCCCGTGCGGCCTTGGACCTGTTTCATGCGCAGGATTGGACTTTGCTTGGGGTCGCGACGGGGAAATCCACCCGGGGCCTGGATAAGTTGATCGCGGGTTATGGCCTTGAGGGGTATTTTATCAGTCGTCAGACCGCCGATGACCACCCATCAAAACCTAGCCCGTCAATGATCCACGCCATTCTGGCTGAAACCGGCGTGCCAGCTGCCCGTGCCGTCATGATCGGTGACACAAGTTTTGACATGGATATGGCCCGTGCCGCCGGTATTTGCAGCATTGGCGTCAGCTGGGGCTATCATGCGGCGGACACGCTGGTTTGCGATCGCCTGATCGATGATTTTGCGGCCTTGCCTGACACTGTTGATCAACTGATTGGACCTGCCACATGAGTGATTGGAAGCCCAAAAGATTCTGGAAAAATGCAAGCGCAGGTCCTTGTGAAGGCGGCTATACGGTGACCCTGGATGACCGTCCGGTGAAAACACCGGCCAAGGCGGCGTTGGTGGTCCCGACATTGGCTTTGGCCGAGGCCATTGCCCGTGAATGGGATGCCCAAGAAGAGGTTCTGGATCCCGGCACCATGCCCGTAACGCGCGGTGCTAATGCCGCTGTCGACAAGGTCAGCGTGCAACGCGCTGAAGTGATCGCCATGTTGGCCGAATATGGCGATAGCGATTTGCTGTGTTATCGCGCGGCGGGCCCTGAGGGGCTGATCGCCCAGCAAGCCGCGGCTTGGGATCCACTGTTGGATTGGGCCGCAGAAACCCTGAATGCCCGCCTTTTTGTCGGGGAAGGCGTGATGCATGTCGCGCAAAAACCCGAGGCGCTGGAGCGGCTGCGCGCAGAATTGGACAAGCTGAGCGCATTTGAGATCGCTGCGGCGCATGATCTTGTTAGCCTGTCGGGTTCATTGGTTTTGGCACTGGCCGTGATGAAAGAGGCCATCACGCCTGAAAAAGCATGGGATGTTTCACGCGTTGATGAGCATTGGCAGATCGCGCAATGGGGCGAGGACGAAGAAGCGGCTGCTGCAGAATTGATCAAGCGTGCTGCTTTTTTGGACGCTGCCCGTTTTTACGACATGTCCCGACAGCCTTAGAAACAGCGCGTTTCAAACGGTTTGAGAAAAAAGTGCCTGATTCTCTGGCATATGCACAGTCTTTTGCGTCACCTGCCCTTGACCTCATTGCCAGAATCCCCAAACTCTACGTCCATTGAGTTGGGACGACCCAATTCAGAATACACAGACTGTCTGACGGGACGGGATAAAAATTGAACACCCCTCGGGGTGGGTACTCAGGAAGAGGTAAAAATGAAAACATCCGTATTCTTCGGCGCGCTGACTGTTGCTGGCATGGCTGCTGGCATGGCTTCTGCAGCGACGCTTGATGACGTAAAGGCGCGCGGTCAGCTGAACTGCGGCGTATCAACCGGCCTTGTCGGTTTTGCTGCGCCTGATTCGAACGGTGTCTGGGAAGGTTTTGACGTTGCTGTATGTCGTGCCGTCGCTGCTGCTGTCTTCGGCGATCCAACTGCGGTTGAGTTCGTTCCGCTGACAACAAAGACACGCTTTACCGCGCTGTCTGCTGGCGAAGTTGACATGCTGGCCCGGAACACAACATGGACATTCAGCCGTGATGTTGACCTGAAATTGGAATTTGTTGGCGTCAACTACTATGACGGCCAAGGCTTTATGGTCCCACGCGATCTTGGCGTTTCCTCGGCCAAAGAGCTTGATGGCGCGACTGTCTGCATTCAGACCGGTACAACAACCGAGCTGAACCTGGCTGACTTCTTCCGCACCAACAACATCAGCTATGAGCCGGTTCCAATCGAAACCAATGCTGAAGCACAACAGCAGTACCTTGCTGGTGCATGTGACGTTTACACAACTGACGCATCTGCGTTGGCTGCGACACGTGCGTCTTTCGAAACCCCAGCTGATCACATCCTGCTACCAGAAATCGTTTCCAAAGAGCCTCTGGGCCCGCTGGTACGCCATGGCGACAACGAGTGGGGCGATATCGTTCGCTGGACATTGAACGCGCTGGTGACGGCTGAAGAGCTGGGCGTGACATCTGCCAATGTTGAAGAGCTGGCTGCTGCTGCGACCGACAACCCAGAAGTGAACCGTCTGCTGGGCACTGAAGGTGAGCTGGGCGCAATGCTGGGTCTGGAAGCAGACTGGGCCAAGAACGTCATCGCCGCTGGCGGTAACTATGGCGAGCTGTTTGAGACAAATATCGGCGAGAGCACTCCAATTGGTCTGGCGCGCGGTCTGAACGCGCAGTGGACCGAGGGTGGTCTGATCTACTCTCCTCCTTTCCGCTAGGATCGGATCTGAGAAAAAAGGGCGCGGTCAACACCGCGCCCTTTCACTAACAAGACCAAAAAAATCGGCGCGCGTAGGCGGCACAAGCTGTCACAATAAAAATAGCGCCGTAAAAACGGGGAAATTCTATGTCGTCGATTACAGACCCTGATACGGGGTCATTCCGTCTATCGATGCTAATCAATGACACCCGCTATCGTTCACTGACATTTCAGGCGATTGCGGCGGTCATTCTGGCATTATCCTTTGCCTATTTGGGCAACAACCTGATCCAAAACCTGCGGCAGGCCGGGCTGAACATCAGCTACGACTTCCTGGGCGCGCCGTCCGGTTATGATATCAACCAAACGCTGATCGAGTATGACAGTCGCTCGACCCATTCGCGCGCCGCGATTGTTGGTATTTTGAACACGCTGTTGGTCGCCTTTCTTGCGTGTCTGACCGCCACAATATTTGGTGTGCTGGCTGGTGTTTTGCGTCTGTCTAATAACTGGCTCGTCAGCAAGTTGATGGCCTTTTACGTTGAGATCTTCCGCAACATCCCCGTGCTGATCTGGATCATCATCATTTTCACGATCATGACCGCAGTGATGCCGGCCCCCCGTGCCTTCCGCGGAGATGAGCCGGAAGCCACGATGCTGTTTGGTGCCTTCGCCTTTACCAATCGCGGCATCTATATACCCGCGCCGGTCTGGGGCCCTGGATCAATCGTGGTTGTCCTGACCTTCATTGCCTCGATTGTCGGCATCTTTGTCTATCGCCGTCACGCCACCAAGACCCTGTATGAGACAGGTCGTTTGCTGCCCACCTTCTGGCCAAGCGTTGCTTTGCTGTTCATCCCTGTTATCTTGATGCAGTTGATCCTGGGCCGTCCTGTTGGATTGGACTACCCGGTTCTGGGCGGCTTTAACTTTTCAGGTGGTTTGCAGATCGGTGCGCCTTTGATCGCGCTGTGGTTTGCATTGTCGATCTACACCGGTGCCTTTATCGCCGAGAACGTCCGCGCCGGTATTCAGGCCGTTTCCAAGGGCCAGACCGAAGCTGCGGGAGCCTTGGGTTTGCGCCCTGGGCGGATCATGTCGCTGGTTGTCCTGCCGCAGGCGCTGCGCGTCATTATTCCGCCGTTGATTTCGCAATATCTGAACATCACCAAAAACTCGTCCCTGGCGATTGCCGTTGGCTATGCCGATGTGACAGCCACATTGGGCGGGATCACCCTGAACCAGACGGGCCGTGCCATTGAATGCGTTCTTTTGCTGATGTTGTTCTATCTGACGATCTCGCTGACGATTTCGGCGGTCATGAACGTCTATAACAACTCTGTTAAGCTGAAGGAGCGGTGATATGACTGATACTTCCAATACCGCTTTTGTCCGCACTGAAACGATCCCGCCATCTCCGCCGCCTGCGGCAGAGACAGGTGCAATCAAATGGCTGCGCGAGAATCTGTTTGCGACGGTGCCGAATGGCGTTCTGACCATCATTGCCGGCTATGTGATCTTTCTGGCCCTATCTTCGGTCATACCTTGGATCTGGAACGGGGTCTGGAATGCGTCGAGCCTGTCTGAGTGTCGCGAGATCCTGGACGGTACACGCGGTGCATGTTTCGCGGTCCTGACAGAGCGTTGGCCCCAACTGGTCTTTGGTCTGGCTTATCCGTCGGATGAATACTGGCGTCCAACGCTGGCCTTTTTCCTGCTGTTCTTTGCGGCGGCACCGGTCATGTTCTTTGACCTTCCACGCAAGATGCTGATCATCACATTGTTCTACCCATTCATCGCTTATTGGCTGATCTGGGGTGGTACGATTTTTGTGCCGATCCTTGCCTTCGCCGGGTTCGCAGCGGGTTATCTGGTTTATCGGCAACTGGTCACGAATAGCTTTGCTGCGGGTTTCCTTGGCGGCGTTGTTGTGGCCTTTATCGTGTGGTGGATTGCAGGGTTCCTGGTGCCGGATGGTGCCAGTGACAATGCGATGCTTAGCCCTGTCGCCAGCCGTGATTTGGGTGGCTTTATGCTGAACATGATGCTGGGCGTGACCTGCGTTTCGCTCTCGGTTCCCATCGGGATCGCGCTGGCGCTGGGCCGTCAGTCATCCATGCCCTTTATCAAATGGGTTTGCGTTGTCTTCATCGAGTTCATTCGCGGTGTGCCTTTGATTACGCTTTTGTTCGTCGCATCGGTGATGCTGGCCTATTTCTTTCCGCCGGAAAGTACGGTTGATCTGTTCCTGCGCGTGGTGATCATGATCACCATGTTCTCGGCCGCTTATATCGCCGAGGTGATCCGCGGCGGTTTGGCTGCTTTGCCAAAGGGACAATACGAAGCCGCAGACAGTCTGGGTCTGGATTATGCGCAAGCGATGCGCCTGATTATCTTGCCCCAAGCCTTGAAGATTTCGATCCCGGGTATCGTGAACATTGCCGTTGGCCTGTTCAAAGATACGACACTGGTTTCTGTCATCTCGATGTTTGACATCCTTGGCTTTATCCGGGGCCCATTGTCATCCACCACCGCGTGGAACGGCATCTATTGGGAAGTCCTGGGCTTTGCAGCCTTGCTGTTCTTCGTCACCTGCTATGGCATCTCACAATACTCACAATGGTTGGAGCGTAGGCTCGCAACCGACCACCGATAGGAGGCTACATCATGGCCGATACAACACTCGCAACAGCCTCTGACGCGCCGGTCATGACGGTCTCGGATGAGATCGCCATCACCATCGAAGGCATGAACAAGTGGTATGGTTCCTTCCACGTGCTGCGTGACGTCAACCTGACCGTCAATCGCGGCGAACGCATCGTGATTTGCGGCCCTTCGGGCTCTGGTAAATCCACGCTGATCCGTTGCATCAACGCATTGGAAGAGCATCAGCAGGGCAAGATCGAGGTGGACGGGACAATCCTGTCTTCGGATCTTAAGAATATCGACAAGATTCGGTCTGAGGTTGGCATGTGCTTTCAGCACTTCAACCTGTTCCCGCATCTGACCATTCTTGAGAACTGCACCTTGGCCCCGATCTGGGTCCGCAAGACCCCCAAGAAGGAAGCAGAAGAAACTGCGATGCATTTCCTGGAAAAGGTGAAAATCCCTGACCAGGCCAACAAGTATCCTGGGCAGCTTTCAGGTGGTCAGCAACAGCGTGTGGCTATCGCCCGTTCGCTTTGCATGAAGCCTCGCATCATGTTGTTTGACGAACCCACATCCGCCCTTGACCCTGAAATGATCAAAGAGGTGCTCGACACCATGATTGAGCTGGCCGAGGAAGGCATGACCATGCTTTGCGTCACCCATGAGATGGGCTTTGCCCGTCAGGTGGCCAACCGTGTGATCTTTATGGATCAGGGTCAGATCGTTGAGCAGAATGAGCCTGAAGAGTTCTTTAACAACCCGCAATCTGACCGGACCCAATTGTTCCTGAGCCAGATTTTGGGTCACTAGGACCAACTTCCTTTGAAACAAGAAAGCCCCGGCTTGATGCTGGGGCTTTTGCATTGCAGGTGCTTGAGCCGGTCGCCCTAATCGATGTCCTGCCCGGTCGTCCCAATCAGATCGCGCGGCACCACGAAATCCCGGCAACTGCACATACCTGCATCAAGTTCGGCCCATGTTCCGATATCGCACTCCAGCACGGTCGTCGCGCAGGTTGGATAGTCGTTGAACCGGTGGTGATCGGGGCCGTCTTGCGCCAGCCCCTTGGCCAAGAGGCCAATCCCGGGGTTGTGCCCGATCAGCGCAAGATGATCTGCTGTTTCCCGCTGTATCATCTCAAGCAAGGTGCCGGGCGCCGCATGATATAGCATGCCCGACAGATGCAGCTCCGGTTTCGGGCTGAGCCTGTCCAGGATCAACGCTGCTGTCTCTTGCGTCCGCGCGGCGTCTGAGCACAGCACGTGGCCCGGTATATATCCTTTAGCGGCCAACCAATCGCTGATGGCAATGGCCGAAGCGCGCCCCCGCTTATTCAAAACCCGAGCATGATCATCCTCAGAAGGGTCGTTCCAGCTCGACTTGGCATGGCGGATCAGGATTAGGCGTTTTGTCAAAGAAAGGCCTCCATATGGAATGCGGATTGTGCAGGCAGGCGGTCGCCCTGGCCAATAGGACAGGCGCGTCTGGCAAGGCAGCCGCCTGTCCGGCAATCCTGACCATCTTGCGACTGCACATGCGTTTTGCAGGCCGCAACGTTGTAGCCACCCGCAAAAGCCCCTACCGGGCAGGCTGTAGTGCAGGGGCGGGGACAACTGTCACAGGGATTTACCGGGGCCTGAAGCTGGGCTTTGCCCGGCATCCGTAGCGCCCCCCGGAAACTGGCGAAAAGACCGGCCTGGTCATGCACCAAAAATCCAATTGGTGAGGTCCAGAAACGCCCCGATTTGAGCGCCCAAGTGAAGAATGGCGCGAAGGGCGGGCCGGTAAACGGGAAAAGCGGTTCAGCCCCCAAGGTGGCCCCGATCTGCGCCAACACCCTTTGCGACCACCGATCCATAGGGTCGCCAGCGCCATCATTGTATTCGTCGCTATCTGTGAAGATCTGCCAGAACGCGGGTTCCAACGGCCCGATCAGCACGATCTTGGTGTCCCCGTCAGGGCATTCCCCCAACGACTGCAACCCATATGCACAAAGAAGTTCCCGCAGCGCCATGACAACCAGCCTAGCTGCTTTCACCGAACGTGCAATCTGCTAACGCACGCGCGTCCAAGAACGGGGGATTGTCCCAAGCTTATCGGCCTCAAATGCTAGCCCATCTTCTGTGCAGCCATAGATGCCCGTTGATTGCCCCCAAGGCCCCGAAGCAGAGGTAACAGGGATTTCCATCCGCGTGCCCAGCACATCAGCTGATCCAACCAAATCATAATGCGGCGCATTCGCGACATAGCTGCGCCCATCATCGGCATTCATCGCCCCTTCGGAATATCCGGAAATCGTGACCTGGATCGCCGGTATGTCAGGCATCTTTGTCTCGATCACCAGATCATCCACCAGCAGCGTCATATTCCCGAATTGGTCAATCTCAAGCGATGTCGTACCGCTAAGATAGGTCGCGGTACCGCCCATTTGTTCGGCCATAACATGTGCGATGTCGTGGCCATCGGCCTCCCAAACGCCGACCATGCAAGGGTCAATCGCGTGTGCAGATGTGGCACAGAGCCCAAGACCAAACACGCCTACCAAAAGTGCTTTCATGACAAACTCCTATTCTAGAATAGGCGTTTGATAGCATATTGCAGGCCTTCGGATCAGCCCCGTGGTTCGCGGATCAGCGAACCTGCGCCGTGATCGGTAAAGAGTTCGAGCAGGCACGCGTTAGGTGCCCGTCCATCAAGGATCACGACCGCCCGCACACCGGCATTCAGCGCAGTAAGCGCCGTTTCCGTCTTGGGGATCATGCCGCCTGCGATGGTGCCATCAGTGATCAGATCCCCGATCCGCGCAGGTGCGATTTCGGTCAGCACATTGCCATCCTTGTCCTTCACCCCGGCCACATCCGTCAGCAATAGCAGCCGGTCTGCCTTCAGCGCCCCCGCAATCGCCCCGGCGGCTGTATCGCCGTTGATGTTAAATGTCTCGCCCTTTCGGCCCATCCCCAGCGGCGCAATGACCGGGATCGCATGAGCGCTATGCAGGTCCTTGAGGATCGTCGGGTCCACCTCGGCGGGGGTGCCCACGAACCCAAGCGCCGCATCCGTTTGATCGCATATGATCAGGTTTGCATCTTTGCCAGACAACCCGACCGCCTTGCCGCCTTCATCACAAATCGCCTGGACCAGCCGGTTATTGACCGTGCCGGACAGAACCATTTCCACAACATCCATCGTGGCCTGATCTGTGACCCGTTTGCCGTTCACAAATTCCGATTGGATATCCAGCTTGGCCAGCATGTCGTTGATCATGGGCCCACCCCCATGCACGATCACCGGGTTCAGCCCGACCTGCCGCATCAACACCACATCCCGGGCAAAGCTGCGCATGGCCTCATCGCTGCCCATGGCGTGCCCGCCAAGCTTGATGACGATGGTCGCCCCGGCATAGCGCTGCATATAGGGCAGGGCCTGTGAAAGCGTGGCGGCGGTTGCAACCCAATCGCTATTCATGTCTTTGGTCCTTGTTTTCATGAGATGCCCGCGATGACGGCCCGTAATGTCGCGATCCCATTCCCTTTTTCCGAAGAGGTCAGGATCAATTCGGGGAAGGCTGCAGGATGTTTGGCAAGTGCGGTCCGGGTCTTTTGCAGCGCGTCTTCCAGTGCCCCGCCTTTGAGCTTGTCCACCTTGGTCATTACAACCTGAAAAGTCACAGCCGCGCTGTCCAACAGGGACATGATTTCTTCGTCGACGGCCTTGGCCCCGTGCCGCGCGTCGATCAGCACAAAGACCCGTCTGAGGTTCGGCCGCCCTTGCAAATATTGCTTGAGCAGCCGTTGCCATTTTTCGACCACAGCGACAGGCGCATTGGCAAACCCATAGCCGGGCAGGTCGACCACGTAGATATCGCCAGCAGTAAAGAAGTTGATTTCTTGCGTCCGTCCGGGCGTGTTTGACGCCCGCGCCAGCCCCTTGCGCCCTGTCAGTGCGTTGATCAGTGAGGATTTTCCGACATTTGAACGCCCGGCAAAACAAATCTCGGTTCGGTCTGCAGGTGGCAGACCATCCATGGCAACAACGCCCTTAAGAAACTCGGTTTCGCCCGCAAAGAGTAGCCGACCCTTTTCAAGCGCCGCATCATCGGGTGTTTCAACTTCGGGAAAACGCAGTTCCATTTACAGCACCTGTCCCTTGTTCTGCAGCGTGACTTGTCCGCCTTCGATGACTTCAGCATTGACCCCGAAATTCTGGTGTCCCCAACCGCCCCGCAATGCGCCCAGCGTGTCGGTGTCCCGCTCGCCGGTATGGGGGTTTGCAGCAGTGTGCATGCAGCGTTCAATCGGCTCATGAATCCGAAGCAGTGCGTCGCCGATGCGGATGTCTTTGCCGATCCAGTTGTTTTCTTCCCAAGCGTCCAGCCCGTCCAGCCAGATGTTGCCACGCCACCGTTCGTATTCTAGCGGTTTGCCTAGCTGTTCAGCGACGGCTGCGTGGCTGGCAAGGTTCATGATTGAGACGGTTGGATATTTGCTGTCCGTCATCCCCCGGTCCTGAACCGAGACTATCCCGGTTGGCTGGAATTTGTCTGGCGGGCAAAGCGGCTGCACCCATTCCACAAACCGTGCCGCACCCGCAGGATTATCAGGCTGGAAGGTCAGCGAACCCAAGCTTTGATGCTGCAATGTGACCGTTTTGCTGTCGGTGTCCAGCGTGGCCCAGAGCCCTGCCAGCCCGGGTGTACTGACCCCGATCATGAAGTTCCGGCAGGTGACCCAAGCGGGGTTTTGCGCGTCGAATTTGGACCGGTCGTGGGTTACGGCCCAATGTCGATCCCAGGGCATTGTCTGCCCTGCGATCAGTGTGACCGTGTCCAGCGCCTCGCGCCCATGGCTTTTGATGGGGTGCCGCCACAAAGCGGCGACAGTGCACATCTACTTGCCCTCTTTCTGGTCGGCCTCTTCTGCCTTTTTCCGGCGGAAGCTGCTTTTGATGTTGCCAAATACATCGGGCTTGGACCCGTGGCTGCGCATGATCAAATATTGCTGTGTAAACGTGATCACGTTGTTCGCGATCCAGTAGAGCACCAGCCCTGACGCGAATGAGCCGAGCATGAACATGAACACCCATGGCATCCAGGCAAAGATCATTTGCTGTGTTGGATCAGTTGGGGCTGGGTTCAGCTTTTGTTGCAACCACATCGACACACCGAGCAGGATGGGCAGAATGCCGATCATCAAAATCGCCAGGATCGATCCCGGTTCGGGTGAGCCCCAGGGAAGCAAGCCAAAGAGGTTGATGATAGATGATGGATCTGGCGCGCTGAGATCTTTGATCCACCCGATCCACGGCGCATGCCGCAATTCGATGGTCACGAAGATCACTTTATACAGCGAGAAGAAGATCGGGATTTGCAACAGGATTGGCAAACAGCCTGCGGCCGGGTTTACCTTGTTATCCTTGTATAGCTTCATCATCCCTTGCTGCATAGCCTGACGGTCATCGCCCGTCCGCTCTTTGAGTTTTTCCATCTCGGGCTGCAGCTCTTTCATCCGTGCCATGGACACGTAGGATTTATATGCCAGCGGCAGCACGATGATTTTCAGGATTACGGTCAGAGCCAAGATGGACCAACCCATATTGCCGATTGCCAGGTTCAAGTAGTGCAGCAATCCAAAAATTGGTTTTGTCAGGAAGAAGAACCAACCCCAGTCGATACTATCGAGGAACCCGCCAACGCCCTCTTCTTGTTCGTAGTGCCGGATCGCTTCCCATTCCTTGGCACCGGCAAAGAACCGGGTTGTTACCGTTGCGGTCGCGTTGGCCTCGACGGTTTGCGCCGGCATCACGGCCTCGGCCTGATAGATGTCCCGGTTTTCCACATAGCGGATATTGGTTTGGAATGGTGCCGATTGATCCGGGATCAAGGTGGTCATCCAATAGTGATCCGTCCAGCCAATCCAGCCGCCTTCGGTTGCGTCGATCTTGGCTTCGTCATTGTTCGGGCCAAGTTCCACAACCTCGTCATAGCCGATCTCGGCCAGCTCTCCGTCTGTCATCCGCACAAGACCTTCGTGCAGGATGAAGAAGTTTCTAAGGTCATTTGGTTCGGTATAGCGCCGAATAATCCCGTAGGGCCGGGATGCGATCGCTTCGGTCCCGTTATTGATGAGCGTTTGTTCAAAGCTGAACATAAACTCTTCATCCATCGAGATTTTCGTTTGGAAAATCTGCCCTTGCTCGTTGTCCCATTCCAACGTCACGGGCGTGTCCGGGGTCAGCACGTCGCCTTCGGCCAATGTCCAGATGGTCGTGTCGTTTGGCGCGACGCCCACATCGCCTGTCCAGCCAAATAGCGCGATATAGGCATCAATTTCGCCAGCGGGCCGCATGAGCCGGACGGTTTCGGCGCTTTCATCCAGCGTTTCGCGGTAGTTGTTCAGTGACAGATCATCAATCCGCCCGCCTGCCAGTGACAGCGACCCGCTGAGCGTCTCGCTTTCGATTGCAATCCGCGGGGCTTCTGCTGCGGGCTCTGCGCTTTGTGTCGGGGTCTCTGTGGTGGCCACGGGGGCATCGGCCGATGGGACCAGTTCTGCCTCGGTCAGGTCTGAGACCGGATCAATCGGCTCTGGGGGCGGCGCGATTATTGACCATACCATCAGCACGGCGAAGCTGAGCACCGCTGCAAGGATGAGGTTCTTATTCTGGTCGTCCATCTGAAACCGCCCACATGCTTTTGAAAATCTGTTGGCTGTTCAACCTTCCATGGCCTCAAAGGTCAAGCGGTTTTAGGCATTGCACGGTTGGATGATGCGGTGAATTGCCCGTGAATATGGCCTATACCCTAACTGGCGGCGTAATGTTCGAGCGTGCTTTGCGTGCCATTGTCCCACAGATGCCGAAGCCATTTATCAAAAGCTGCGGCAAAACGAGGTTCATCTGCCAGCGTGTCATAGATTTGTCGCTGCTCTAACCAGTGTTTCGGATCGGATTTGGCCTTGGTCGCCACGGCTACCAGATCATCCCAATAGGGGTCATTTGCCTCAATCACTGATCCATCTTCGCGGGTGCCTGCGCACATCCGTGCCCAAAGCGCCTCGGTCAGGGCCAGCCCTTCGATTGAGCCGCCAGCCGCAAGCGCATTGCGCAGGATCGGCAATACAAAGCCGGGATGCCGGGATGCCCCGTCAAAGGCCACACGCCGCGTGGTGTCGTGAATTTCAGGGTTGGCAAAGCGCCCTGTGATCAGATCAAGGTATTCAGTCGGCGTCCGTTCGGGGACAGCATCGACATAAGGCACGATCTCTTCCAGTTGCACCTTGCGAAAGAACCCGGCGATTTGCGTGTTCGACATACAGGCCGCAATGGTTGGTACGTTCAGCAATTCGCCCGCATTGGCCAGCAATTGATGCCCAGCGTTGAGCATCTTGATCTTCATCGCCTCGTAGGTCTCAACCGATTGGGTCAGCGTCGCACCGGCATCTTCCCAGGGGGGCGTCCGGCGCAAAACGTGTCTTCGATGACCCATTGCCGAAAGTTTTCGTGTGTGACAGGCGCGCTGTCATCAATGCCAATATCTTGCGCCAGCTGAAGCTCATTCGGGCCTGTCGCAGGTACGATGCAATCAACCATTGCATTGGGGAAGGCACCGTTTGCGTCAATCCAATCGGCCAATGCCGGATCGCTGAGTCGGGCCAGTCCGACCACCGTTTGCCGCAGGATATCGCCATTATGTTGCAGGTTGTCACAGCACTGCCCGGTAAAAGGCGCATGGCCCGCATCCCGCCGCGCCTTGAGCGCTGCCACTATCGCCCCGAATGCGGTGCGTGGTTTGTCGGGATTGGCCGCGTCATGTTGAATATCGGGGTCGTCGGTATTCAGGTTCCCGGCTGCGTCTTTGAAATAGCCCCCTTCGGTTACTGTCAGGGCCACGATCCGGATTTGCGGATCTGACATTGCCGCGATCAGGGGGGCGTTGTCGTCGGCCACTGGCAGAAAGTCGATCATAGAGCCAACGATTTCGGTGCTGGATCCATTTGGATCAAGCTCAATCAATGTGGTCAGGCAGTCTTGCGCCAAGAGCTTTTCGCGCATGACGCCATCGCCCGCGCGCACCCCTGCGCCAATGATTGCCCAATCATGGGCTTTGCCGTCTTGCATCAGCCTGTGTAGATACCACGCCTGATGGGCCCTGTGGAAATTTCCCAGCCCAATATGCACGATGCCCGGCGTCAGCGCGGACCGGTCATAGGTCGGCACCGAAACGCCCTTAGGCAGGTCCGACAAGGTCGCATTTGAGAGTTTCATTGTACTGCGGTCCTGTACTTTATCATTGTCAGCTCAGCCAATTGCCGCCATCGACGTTATAGGTTTGTCCCACCACGTAGCTTGCGTCATCGCTGGCTAGAAAAACGGCCATGCCTGTTAAATCCTCGGCGGTGCCCATGCGCCCGTAAGGGACAGCATCGCCAACTTCTTTCTTCTTTTGGCCGGGAGCTTTGCCTTCGTATTTCGCGAAGAAGGCATCGACCCCATCCCAATGTTCGCCATCAACCACACCCGGTGCGATGGCATTCACGTTGATCCCATGTTCGATCAGGTTCAGCGCTGCCGATTGCGTCAGCGAAATGACGGCTGCCTTGCTGGCACAATAGACAGCCACCAGAGGCTCGCCCCGCCGGCCGGCTTGCGATGCCATATTGATGATCCGCCCTTTTATCCCTTGTCCGATCATGTGTTTCACGGCGGCCTGCAACGTGAAAAGCGTGCCTGCCACGTTGATGTCGAAGACCTGAACATAGTCATTGCGGCTGATCTCGGTGATCGGGGCTGCATTGAATATCGCGGCGTTGTTGATCAGAATGTCGATCTGCCCAAAGGACTTGATCGCGTGTGCAAAGCCGGTGTCGATACTGTCTTGATCTGTGACATCCATCGCGATTGCAATGGCCTGGTCCCCGATCGTTTCATTGATCTGGCGTGCTGCTTGCTGGGCCTGATCAATATCAATATCGGCGAGGGCGACCATCGCCCCCTCGCGCGCGTAGGCCTCAGCAAATGCCAGGCCAATCCCGCGCGCCGCGCCTGTAATCAGCGCGGTTTTCCCGGCAAGCCGCGTCATTCAATCCGCAAACCCTGCGCGTCAAAACGGTGCATCTGATCGGTGCGTGGGTTCAGGTGGATTGTATCCCCATGGCGCAGTGCAACATCACCTGTTGCCCGGACTGTCATCATCTCGCCAAAGCCTGTGTTATGCACGTGCAGGAACGTATCAGAGCCCAGATGCTCGGCGACGCCGACTGTGCCTTGCCACTGACCGTCGCTTTCGACCACATCGATATGTTCTGGCCGGATGCCGATTGTATGCGCGTCATGTTTCGCAGCTTCCTGACCGTCGATCAGGTTCATCTTTGGCGATCCGATAAAGCCCGCCACAAACAGGTTGCGCGGCTTGTGATAAAGCTCGAGCGGAGAGCCGACCTGTTCGATATTACCGGCACGCAGCACAACGATCTTGTCGGCCATGGTCATGGCTTCGACCTGATCGTGTGTCACGTAGATCATTGTCGTTTTCAGGCGTTCATGCAGCTCGGAGATTTCCAAACGCATGCCCACACGCAACGCCGCATCAAGGTTCGACAATGGTTCGTCAAACAAGAATGCGGAAGGTTCGCGCACGATTGCCCGCCCAATGGCCACACGTTGCCGCTGACCACCCGAGAGCTGACCGGGCCGCCGGTCGATATAATCCGCAAGGTTCAGCACCTCAGCGGCGGCATTCACCCGGCGGTCAATCTCGTCCTGGTCCATCTTGGCCATTTTCAACGGGAAGGCGATGTTCTTGCGTACCGTCATATGCGGGTAGAGCGCATAGGATTGGAACACCATGGCTAGACCGCGTTTGGCGGGCACCAGAGTTGTCGCATCCTGACCATCGATTTCGATATGCCCGCTTGTGATATCCTCAAGCCCGGCGATCAGGCGTAACAGCGTTGATTTCCCGCAGCCAGAAGGCCCGACGAATACCGTGAATTCCCCGTCGCCAATTGTCAGATCCAGCGGTGGAATAACCTGCACGTCGCCGAAGCTTTTGGTGACCTGTTTCAGTTGAATTTGTCCCATCAGTCAGGTTCCTTATTTCACCGCGCCAAATGTTAGGCCGCGGACAAGTTGTTTCTGGCTAAACCAGCCAAGGATGAGGATCGGCGCAATCGCCATGGTCGAAGCTGCGCTGAGCTTGGCAAAGAACAGACCTTCGGGACTGGAGTAGCTGGCGATGAAGGCCGTCAGCGGGGCCGCATTCACAGCCGTCAGGTTCAGCGTCCAGAAGGCTTCGTTCCAGGCCAAGATGAAGTTCAGCAGCATGGTGGATGCGATGCCAGGAATGGCCATAGGTGTGAGGATATAAAGCACCTCTTCCTTGAGGGTTGCACCGTCCATCCGGGCGGCCTCTAGGATTTCACCCGGAATTTCCCGGAAATAGGTGTACAGCATCCAGATGATGATCGGCAGGTTGATCAGCATCATCACGATGACCAGTCCGGCCCGGCTATCAAGCAAACCCATTTTGATGAACAATAGGTAGATTGGATAGAGCACGCCCACGGCAGGCAGCATTTTGGTCGACAGCATCCAAAGCAGGATATCTTTGGTCCGGCGCGACGGCACAAAGGCCATCGACCAGGCCGCCGGCACCGCGATGATCAACCCGATAATGGTAGAGCCACCCGCGATGATGACCGAATTCCACAAAAAGCGGGCGTAATTCGACCGCTCCATCACGGTTTGATAGTTCTCCAGTGTCCAGTCAAAGCCAAGGAAGATCGGTGGGCTGGCGATGGCCTGCCCCTCGGTCTTGAAGCTGGTCAGGATCGTCCAGAGGATTGGAAAGAAGATCAGCAGCCCCACTGCCCAAGCGGCAGTGGTGTTGATCAGTTTACGGCGGGATGTAACAGCACGGGCCATGATCAATTATCCAGATTTTTGCCGACGATCCGCATCAGGAAGATCGCAACAATGTTTGCAAGGATGATGGCATAGACACCACCGGCTGAGCCCAGGCCGATATTCTGGCTTTCCAACACACGCTGGAAGATCAGATAGGACAAGGTCCGCGTTCCGAAGGCACCACCAGTGGTGACGAAAATCTCGGCGAAGACGGCCAAAAGGAAGATCGTCTGGATCAGGATCACGATGGTGATTGCCCGGCCCAGATGCGGCAGGATGATATAGAAAAACTGCTTTAGCTTGGGCGCGCCATCCATTTCAGCCGCTTCCAGCTGTTCGCTATCAAGCGATTGGATCGCGGTCAGTAGAATAAGCGTTGCAAAGGGCAGCCATTGCCAGCTGACGATCATAATGACAGACGGCATTGCTGCGTCTGACAGCCAACTGACCGGCTCGGCCCCGAAGAAACGCCAAAGATGTGCAAACAGACCGTTTACGGGGTCCATGAACATGTTCTTCCACACCAGCGCCGACACGGTTGGCATCACGAAGAATGGGGCGATCACAAGGATGCGCACCACGCCTTGCCCCCACATGGGCTGGTCAAGCAGCATCGCCAAAAGAACACCGATCACTACCGTGATGATCAAAACGCTGAGCACGATAATCAAGGTCGTCTGGACGGCGGGCCAAAATGAACTGGACGTTACAAAACGAACGTAATTGTCGAAACCCGTCCAGCCTTGGTCACCGCCACGCAGTGGAAGGTAGGTTCGGAACGAGAACCACAATGTCATGATCAGCGGGACCAGCATCCAGCCCAAGAGCAGTATAACTGCCGGGGCCATCATCAACCGGGCCGCAGATCTGGAAGCCTTGGTAGCCATTGGATGCATCTCCTCCGCTCACAGACTGCGTAATTGCAGTTCTGCCACGATACAGCATTTGAACAAAATTGATAGAAGGGGGTGAGAGAGCGGCGCTTCGGCCGCCCTCTCGGGATTTGAGCAGGGCTTAACGGTAGCCAGCTGCTTCCATTGCTTCATTGGTGATCGCCTGAGCTTTCTCCAGTGCTTCTTCGACAGTCTGCTGACCCGCGTAAGCTGCTGAGAACTCTTGGCTTACTTCAGTTGCGATACCTGCGAATTCTGGGATCGCAGCGAACTGAACACCAACATATGGGCTTGGCTCAACTGTTGAGTCGTTCGGATCAGCTGACAGGATCGAGTCCAGTGTCATCTGAGCGAAAGGCACAGATTGGTAGTTCGGGTTTTCGTACAGCGATGTACGTGCGCCCGGAGGTACGTTTGCCCAACCTTCGTTTTCAGCAACCAGTTCGATGTACTCTTTCGATGTGGCCCACTCGATGAATTGCTTGGCTTCAGCTTCTTGAGCGGTACCCGCTGGGATACCCAGTGCCCAAGCCCAGAGCCAGTTGGAACGCTTGCCCAGACCGTTATCGGGTGCCAGTGCGAAGCCAACGCTGTCTGCAACAGTTGAATCGTCGCCTGTTACGAAAGATGCCGCAACAGTCGCGTCAATCCACATGCCGCATTTGCCTTGGTTGAACAGAGACAGGTTCTCGTTAAAGCCATTGGTGGCGTAACCGGCAGGGCCGCTTTCGTCCATCATGCCTTTGAAGAATGTCAGTGTGTTCGCCCATGCTTCGCCGTCAAAGGTGGCGTTCCAGCCTTCGTCGAACCAGCGTGCACCGAAAGAGTTGGACATCGCTGTGATGAAAGCACCGCCTTCACCCCAACCGGCCTTACCGCGCAGGCAGATACCGTTGATGTCGGCGTCGCGATCAGTCATCGCAGCAGCGGCATCGCGGATAAAGTCCCATGTTGGCGCGTCAGGCATTTCCATGCCAGCGGCTTCCATCAGGTCTGTGCGATACATGATCATGGACGATTCGCCGTAGAATGGTGCCGCATAGAGCGTACCTTCGTGGCTCAGACCACCGGCCATTGCTGGCAGGATGTCGTCAACGTCATACTCGGCGGACAGATCGTCCAGTGGGACGAGCCAGCCATTTGCGCCCCAGATTGGGGTTTCGTACATGCCGATTGTCATGATGTCGAACTGACCACCATTTGTGGTGATGTCAGTTGTAACACGCTGACGCAGAACGTTTTCTTCGAGTGTTACCCACTCAACGCCAATGCCTGTTTCGGCAGTGAACTGGTCGGTGTAACCCTGCATGCGGATCATGTCGCCGTTGTTCACAGTAGCGATGGTGATTGTTGTGTCCTGAGCAAATGCTGAGGTCGCAGTAATCAGCGACATAGCCGTCGCTGCGCGTAAATTGCGCTTGAAAGACATCCGGATCCTCCCTGGTTGGATGTGGTGGAACAACGCTAGTGGAAAAAAAGATGCGCCGTCAACCACTATTTTACGCGCGTAAAGATTGGGTCGGTTAGGCCGAATCGCGCATGATCAGCTTACCATCAAATAGCGTTGTTTTGCGGGCCTCGTCTGCCCCATCGACGGCTGCAAACAAGGTATCAACCGCCTTTCTGGAGATCGCATCATAGTCCTGCGCGATCGTCGTCAGTGGCGGGCAGGTAAAACGCGAGAAAGGATGGTCGTCCTGTCCGGCGATTCGAATCGCACTTCCCTTCTGTCGACCGACCCGAATCCCTGTCTCATAACAGGCCGTTAGGAGCCCAATGGCCAGCCGGTCATTGCTGCACAGGACAGTGTCGGTGATGAACTGATTCGTCACCAGCGCCGCATGTCCCCCTTGCCGCCCGATTTCCTCAAAATCCCACCCGCTGCCTTCGACCGAAACCACATGCGGTTCATGTCCAAGTTGCTTCATTGCGCGCAGATAGCCCTGCCGCCGTTTGTTGGCGTTGGGGTTTGATGGGTTCTTCATCTCGAAAAAGCAGGGTGCGCTGCCGGTCCGGCAAAGATAATCCACGATATGCATCGAGAATTGCGGGTTGTCCGACCCGATAAAGGCTAGCCCGACATCCTGGATGTCGCTGTCGAACAAAACAGTGGGCACCTGGGCGCAGAATTTCTTGATCGCGTCCTTGTTCGAATTGCGCCCCAGCGGTGCCATCAGCACCCCGGCCGGTTTCAGCGAAAGAAGGTTGTCCAGAATATGTGTTTCAAGCACCGGCTGCCCATGTGAGCTGAACAATGTGGGGTGATAACCGGCTGTGATGCAGCGCTGCTCGAGGTTCCGCGCGATTTCTGCGAAGAACGGATCACCCAAAAACGGGACCACGATCCCAATGCTTTTGGTCAGTTTCCGGTTTTGGTTCATCGCGTAGATGTTAGGCCGATAATCATACCGTTCGAGCGCCGCTTCGATCCGGTTCCGGGTCGAAACACGAACGCTTTGCGGGTCATGGAAGTATTTGGACACAGTTGGGCGCGAGATGCCGCTGACAGCCGCAAATTCTTCCATGTTCTTGATTTTGGTCTCGCTCAAGGCCGCTCTCCACTCTTTACCGGCTTCCCAGAGTCGCACGGATTTTGTTTCCGCGAACACTTTCTTAACGCGCGACAAAAAGCAAATTCAAATGTTAAAAATGATGAAAAGAAGCGCCAATTTGCACCAAAGTAATCGTTTTAGATATGAAAATATGGGGTTGAAATGGGTAAAGGCGCGGGATTAACCGCGCCTTATCCGAACTCTCTCTGCCAGTCGAAGGGCCCAATTTCCTCGTTTTCAGGCGAGGATACCACAGACGATCACAAACCGGGTCGAGTCAGCTTATTCATAGCATATTTTGCCCCGCGGTGCCACGATTTTCTCAAATCACCTGCACGTTTACGGCGACAACATAAGGCCTGACGCAACTGCGTGCGCCGTTGTCACGCAGCCTGTACACACCCAGGCCATCTTGCGGGTCGATGGCCGGTACAACAGCAAACCCATGATAGAGCCGCCGTGCCGAATTTTCGCTGATTGTCAGCCGTGTTCCGCGATACCCGTGCTGATAAAGCCCGAAATGCGGCATGGGATTATCATTTGGCGTGCTTTGCGCGGCCCCCGAAATGATGTTTTCGCCGACCGAAGCGCTTTCGACATGCCCCAGAAAAATCCCATGTGCATCTACAGTATCGGCCAAGGGCTGTACCCCGATGACATTGCCTGACACCCGCGCGTTCTGCACAATGTTCGGCGGTTGAACGACCACCCAGTCTGCGGGCACTGGATCAGCGTCAGAGCTGGCAGCAATGCGGATACCGTCAAGCGCCCCATCAATCCGGTTGCCGGTGACTTGTGCCTCATCCACAGAAGCCCCTGCGATCGTGATGCCTTGTGCAAGATAAGGGGTTGTTGCCAGATTGAGTGTTACAAGCCGGGTTTGGCTTGGTCCAATCTGGGCCCGCCCGCTTGTTCCGCGAATGGCCTCTTCCATCACGTTGATGACATGCTGTCGTACTTCTTGGTCGGTTCCCATACGGGACTGGCTGTTTGCGGCCAATGCGCGGTTCAACCTTTGCGTTACAAGCGCATCGGCCTGGGCGTCGATATTTGCCGATTGCCGCCCGCCACTGATGGTGACCTGTTGTTTGGGCGCGTGCAGCTCTGCAAGTGAAAGCTGGGTCATTGGCTCACCGAAGTGGTTATAGAGCTGCACAGTTTTGCCCTGACCAGGGCGCGGTGTGAAACTGATCAACGATTTGCGCAATCGTGCCACAAGCACGGGATCATTGGCGAACCGGGCCCGGACAGCCGCAGCTGGGGCGGGCGTTGGTCCGATCAGATTGTCCTGGACCAGCGCCCGGCGCGCGCCAATAATCTGAACCCCAATCTGGCTTTGCCCGACTTGCATGCGGCAATCGCGCACCAGTACCTGCGCGCGCGGCGCGCTATTGCGTGTTGAGATACAAGCTGCCTGCCGGTCGCGCCCTGATCTGCAGCGCAGTCGTAGCCGTTCGAAACTCGCATCCCCGCAATCGATTGTACTGATGGCCCCAAGCCGGTTTTGTGTCACCAATTGCTCCGAAAATCCGGTTGGCCCGCCATTCAAAGACAAATCCACCACGCGGACCGAGGCGCAATCAACAAAGGCGAAAGCCGCTTCGCCCCTTGCGACGCTGACAATGGTTTGCGGCCCTGTGCCCATGATCGTCACATGGCTTAGTCGGTCAAATACCAAGGTCTGCGGCAACTGGAATTGTCCTGCGCGTAGGCAGATCCGCACTGAACGCCCGGCGGGCAGTTTTTCAACGGCGCCTACCAACTCGGCAGCAGTGCTGACCACGATGGTGCAAAGCCCCGATGAGCTGCGCTGGCAAAGGTTTTCGATCGCCTCTTGCACCGTTTCAGCGCCCATTTGGCAGAGGCTGTCGTCAAAGCCGATATCTTCGGCCTGCAAGCAGGTCAGCGATGGAAATTCCGCCCGTAGATCAATGATGTTGTCCAGCGATCCATTTTGGATCACGCCAAGCGCCAAGGCTGCGCGCCTTTGCCCCCAGCCCATTGGTGGAACCGGGGCCGTAGGGTCTGCCATGGGATATTGCGGCCAGACAATATTGCCGGTCGCGGCCCGCGCTTCAAACACCCAAAAATCGCCTTCGCGGTACGTGCCGTTTGTAAAGCTCACCTCAATCCCGCGCTCTAGCTCGGTCGGTGTGGTCAGCAATGTCAGCCCAAGGTTCGTATTGCCCGCGTGATCCCAGCGCCGCACGCGCGGGCGGACAAGGGCGTTAAAATCGGCGATTGCGGGAGCAAAAGTCACCGTGTCCCCGGCAATGGTGATCCGGTGCAGATTGCCAGATCGCATATTGTAGCTGTCTGCCGCATCGTAAATTTCGACCCAGTCACCGGTTTTAAAGCCAAGCGCTTCGTCATCCCGATCGCCTTGCAGCATGAAATCGCCATCGATGTTGCGCGTCAGCCCGGCCAGTACCGACCCGTTTTCACGTGACCAGACAAAGCGCGCTTGGGCGCGGTTGCCGCCCCGGATGATTTGCACCCGGTAAAGCTGGTTTTCTTGCGATAGATAGCCTGCCTCTGGCGGGATTTCGCAATCGCTATTGGGGGGCAGATTTCCGGCGGGCAGGGTCCGCGCCGTCATTGCCCCTGTCGATGCCGCCCATCCCGGTAGCGCTGGCGGCGCGCCGCAACTGACCGCGGCAATCAAATCATCGCGCTGGGCAGCGGTGAGATCAACCGGATCGACACCGACACGCCAACCCGCTTTGATCCTGGTGGCCGTATCAATCCCACCAAGGGCCGGATCGGCCAATCTGCTGTCATCGCGTGCCGTCACGTGTTGGTGGTTTGCTTCAAGATAGACGATCACCTGCGTGCCGCTGCCGCCCGCATCGGACAGCGGCGGGACTGCGACATCGCCGCCTTGATCGTCATAGGTTGTATCCTCTGGGTTCTCGACCAAGGCGCCATCTAAATAATACCGCCCGGCGCCGACCCCAAAACCACCCGGACCGCTGGTGATTGCAAAGCCACCACCCCCTTTGGCTGTGCCGGTTGGGCCAATGACATCGGCCAAAGCCGTTTCAGCCCGGTCCAGAGTGAGCAGCACCTGTTCGTTCCAATCGGCATCCGTTTGCGGCCGACCCTGCTGCATGAGCACGCCTTTGTAATTCTGATGTGCCCCGTTCGGGGCGGTCCAGCGTGAAAAATCGCCTTTCATTTTTGTCCCCTCCTTATCAAATCAATGTTGCATTATGTCTCATGGAAGCTGCCTGCGGCGTGCCCAAAGCGCAGAAAATCGTCGATCGAGCGCCGGATGTTATCTGCGCGCGCACCCCACGCCGCGCGGTTATAGGCGCCCATCTGGTCGCTGTTTTCGGCCCCCCGCAGGATCGCTTCGTCACTGCATGCGGCCAGCGTCATATAGGCTGGATCGCTGTAGCGCGTTGCCTCCAGCACCGGTGCTGGATCGCGGACGCATCGGTAGAGCCGGGGCACCTGAGCGTCGGGCGGCACATAGGAAAAGCGGATACATCCGACTTGCCTGTAAAGGGCTGCAACCGCTGGCGCATTTTGCCCAACGAAAAGCGTATCTGAGGTCGCAAGCCGTTCATCCGTTCCGATTGCCACGCCAAAGCCGGTGGGCCGTACCCGCGCCCCATCGGCAAAGGCTGATGTCTGTACGCGCCCATAAATGGTGCATCGGTCAAAGCTGACATTTACCCGCTCTGCCCCTGTTGCGGTTGAGAACGCCATCGCCGCAGCATCACCTGCATCGAGAATGCATTCGCCAAGCCTTACATCCATGTCTTCGGCGACAATGATCGGCCCGCTGATCGTCCGGTCGATGCGCAAGGCAGCCCCGACCATTTGGCAATCAAGCGATGTGGCGCCAGGATCTGTTGCGACGCCGCTGGTATCCAGCGCATGACCGGGCACAAAGGTGCAATCCGTGATGCTGAGCGCAGCACCGCTGCCGGTGACGGTGATTCCATCGCGGGTGAAACGTAGCCCGTTCAGCTGTACGCTGGCCCCTGCGCCCAAGGCAAATTCTAGCCCGCCCGCCCCGATGGTGACCGTGGGGAAGGCACCGTTTTGCGCGACAAGTCGCAATGTCTCGCCCGCCGGCACCGTTACGGTTCCGTTGGCCCGGTAATGGGTTGAGCGCGCCAATGCGAAGTCTCCGGCGCCGTCAGCCCCATTGATCACGGCGGTTATTTCATTGGATGGGGCAATGGTGGTTGGTGCCGCCAGCGTGCCGATGGTTGCTGCCCGGTCATGTTCGCCGCCCCCCAGCTCAAGCGCTTGGGCAAACTGGCATGACACATCCACTGGTCCTGCCAAATCAGGATCAATCACCAATCGGCCCAATTCTGGATCAATCAAAGTCAGCCCGGCAATGCCGCCGGTCCGGGTCCAGTCCGGTTCTGGTGCGCCTGGTGCGCTGCGGCTGCCCAAATTTGCGGCCCTGACCGTCGTTGGATCAACTTCAGTTCCCCCAACCCAAATCCGCATTGATTTGCCGTCACCGACGTAAAGGGTTGGATCCTCGGCCATGACGGATCGCAAGATGGCGGCAGGGTGGTCAAGCCCGATGCTTGGGTCTGTGCGGGTGAATAGCTGCGCGTCACATCCCAGCGGATGAAATCTGAAATCCCGTCGCCCGGTGACCGGCAAAACCCGGTGTTGAGTGATTGGTGCAGGGCGCAGTCGCCAAAGGTAAAGCCCAATATTGCCAAGGTTCCAGCGCCCGCCATGCGTATTGATACGCCGTACCTCGATGTTGCGGGCGCTTTGTTCAAAAGCGGTGCCCAGCCGTGCCAGATCGGGTTTGGCGCGCATGTCGATACTGCGCCCCATGGACAGATGCGGCAGGCGCATGGTCTGGGCATGGGCCAGCAATTTCCAGAAAGCAACCGCGTGCACGGGCCAGCCTGAACTGTCCGAGGCTGCCTGTTCCAATGCGCCAAGCGTGCCTTTGCGTGCCCGCAGCTCCAGTGTATTCGCCACCCGCGCACGCATGTCGATGCCTTCCGGGATGTCTGCCAGACCCCGCACGCCCAAAAGTTCACCCAGATAGGGGATTACCCAAGGCGCGCAGGTTTCGATAAACGCGTTGTCATAATGATCATCAAGCCCTTCATCGACGATCTGTGCTTCGCGCGCGATGAGCGAGGCCAATGTGCGCAGTGGCCCGAAATCTTCGATCTCGCGTGGATCGCCCGCGGGTCTGTGTTGTCTGCCCGCCTCGGCATCGGCGATACGCAGGAAAGCAGGGAGAAGTTCAAACAGGCGGTCGGTGGATAGATGGGTCATCCTTTTTGCTCCAGCCATGTTGCGGTTATATCAATCGTCAGCAGTTCTGCCGGGGCGGGGATTGTGCCATCAAGTGACGGTTGCGGGCGGGCCGAGCCAAGCATGTCTTCAAGCGTTTCTGGCTGGCCGCTGCGGTAAAGTGCATCAAGATCAACGCCGTCGACCCCGTCGACATCTTGCAAAACGGCGATGACTTGCGCCCGGCTGGTTCCCTGCCCAAGGTTCCGCGCGGCAAAGCTAAACGCCGCCTCAAGTGCCGCAAGCCCCGCTGCGATGACGTCCTCGGCCAGATATCTTTCGTTGATGTACAGCCCTGCTTTCACCACAAAACCGGCGGGAGAATAGTTGCGCACGGTGACCCGCAGATCCGCCTCACCTGCAGCGGCAAGCGCGTCGCGCAGGTTGGTCATGTCATCCCCGTCTTCGGGCAAGATGGCCCCTGCTTGTCCGGCGACCGTCACAAAGATCGGTTTGGCAAAGCCGTCAAATGTCCAATCGGCGCGGGCTTTGGCGATGGCTGCAAAGCCGCGCGCAAAATCCTCATAATCACGCAATGAAACGGCCCGCCCGAGCGTCAGTACCTTGAGCGGCGCGTTGACCCGCGCATCTTCCAGCGCTTCGGCATCGGCGGCCCCCGCAGGTGCCAGCGGGTTCCAGACCGATTTCAGCCCGGCCGGTTTGCTGGCGAGCAATGACAATTGCCCAGCTTCAAGCATCCCGTTCATGCCCGCCCCCTTACGGTAAACCGCTTCGATGTTGTCTTGTCCGGTTGCCGGGCGCTGCCCGTTGATGCCGTCGCCAAAGATGATCAGGGCTGTTCCATCCTCGGTGATCCGAAGGATGTAATGCCGGTCTTCGCTGCCACTGGCGCGGAAGTCGTCAACCAGATCCCAAAGCACCCCATGCACGCGCACCTCAAGCGCCGGGACCATGCCTGAGCTTGTTTTGCCCGCCACATGGGTGAGCGGCGCGGCTTTCAGCGGATAGGTGGCAAAGGCTTGGGTGGCGTCCCCATCCCCCAGAATTTCGGTGACCGTTTCACCATGCGTGGCCTCGGCCACATTGGCATTCAGCGTGACCGTCTCGCGCGCATAAGTGAATGCGGGTTGCCGGGTGAATGTCAAAAGAGCAATGCCGTTTTGCACGGTGTTATCTGCGATTGTCAGCAATTCTGATTGCATGACCCCGGCCAGATCGGCCCGTTCGCCAGTCAGTGCGATGGTTTTGCCGGGAAGCAGCGCAGGCTCGGCAGTGCCAAGTAGCAATTGGTCCGCATCGGTGATGTCATTGGCAGCGCCCACATCTCCTGACACCGGCAAAGGTGCCAGATCAAGTCGTTTTGGCGCGGCAAAGACTGAGGTCCTCCGTGTTTTGAAAACGGATGTAGCTACACCGCCATCAGGGCCGGTCAGTGTTGCGTCCAGCGTCAATCGGGTGACCTTGGCGGACATCCCGTATGCCTCAACCGAGATCGCGGTCGCGGCATAAATCTCTGATATGCCTTCTTTACCGGAATCTCGGACCAGCGCGTAGGACCCAGGTACGATCTCTGGATATTCGCGATCCAGATAGACAAACACCCGGTTTTGGGGGGGCAAATCATCGTCGACATGTCCACGGGTTTCAGTAATCGCCCCGGGCGGTTCAGCGGTTTGATCGGCGGGCGGTGTTTCTTCAAGTGCCAAGGGGCTGGGTTGCGTCACAGCGATATTTCCGAAACAGCCCGCGCGTACCTGCATCAGGGCTGGCAGGATCGGCTGCGGTGCGCTGGTGCTGGCGATTGTGCCGATGGCCGTCGTCAGCGACGCGATTGAGATATTGTTGGACGTGGTCGCTGTGGTCAGCGCCGAGGTCGACCATCCACCGGCCCCCAAGGCAAGCGTCAATGTGGAGGTGGTGAGGGCCGTGCTTGTATTCCAAGATAGAATAGGTGCCATCATCACGAACATCACGGGGGCCGGTGCGGTTGGGTTTTGCGATAGCGCAGCCAGCCGGTCCCCATTATCCAAAACTGTGATCCCTATGACATTGCGCAGGAACCCGTCCTGCGATCCGTCGGTGAAGGCCTGCGGCACCTCATCTTCCAGGAACATGATCGGATCGCCGGGCTTGAGTATTGCGGCATCTGCCGTCAGCCGGACAGATGTGCTGTTTGCATCCAGTTCCTGGTCGTCAAACATGCGCGGCTGCAGCGCGTTCCATCTGTGATGGGCCACCAGTGGTTCGACCGTTTCAAAGATTTGGGGCAGCTCGCCATCGCGGGGGATCGAACGGACCTGCAGACCAGCATCATATTCGAGCGGCGCATCTGGCGCGTCTTTGTCTTCGGCGATAAAGGCCATATATGCAGCTGCCGCTTTGGCCGGGGCGAGTTCGTAACCGATTAATCGCGCATGGGCCCGGAGGCTTTCACGTTCGGTTGCTGTGCGCAGATAGGCCTCATTCGCGTTACGCTCGCCATAAAAGGTTATGGTATCCAGAACCGAGGCCCAAGCATCAAGAAAGCCAAGCGTGATGTCCCCATGTGCCTGCGCGCCCAACCCTGCCAGCCCTGGCCGGTTGGCATCCGCCAGCCCGCGCTTCATTGCTGTATAAAACTGTGACTGCGTGCCGATACGCACGGCGATTTGATCAAGCCCCGGCCTGTTTTCAATTGCAGTAGGGGTTGGTTTGCGTGCTGTATCTGTCATCTGCCGCCCTCCGCCGTGATCGTCAGTCTGCCCTGATCGGGGTAGTTGGGGTCATTGGCCAACACAGGGATTTCTCGGGGTCCGAATGTCAGAAGGCCTTCGTCGATGGCCTGTGTTGCATTTGCCGCCGCGCGCCGAAAATCCAGCACATGAATGTCCCGCACGCCGGGTATTGCCATTGCCTGCCGATAGATATGGGACAGATAAATACGCGATGAGAAGGTGACATTGTCGGGGTGAAAAAAGGCCTTTTCGCCGTTGCGTTGATATCCTGTCGAAAATGCCTCTTGCAGCGCGTCTTCGACATCTTCGGCAAAGTGATCATCTGCAACGCAGGCCTTCAGCGCCACCGTGAGCGGCACATAGATCGGTGCGTCGATGGTCACATCATGCCCCATCATGCGTTGCGGCTCGATGTAGTTTAGCAGCATTTCCTTGAACGCGTCATCCACATCCATGCTGCCAATGCGGTCGACGGACAGGAAGATTGCGGACCAGCCACCCAGCCAACGTTTGCGCGCATGGGCGCGTTGCACTTCGGGGTGCGCGTTCAGCAGGTTTTCATAATCTGCCAGCGTGACGGCCCGCTGCTGTTTGTGAAAACTGACCGGTGCGCGCTGCCGTACTTCCGCAATCGTTTCCCGCCCCGTGCCACCCGCGGCGGGCAGTGGATTGGTCACTGAGATCACGTTGCCAATCGCCAGCGGCGAGGCGGCGATATGTGCTAAAGCCCCGGCGCCAATGTTACCGCTGGGCCCGGTCCCGATCCGGTAATGCGCTGCAAATTCATCCCCGGCCACCGGGGTTTTTCCATGGGTTGACGATATATCACCGTGGCTGCGTCCAAAGCGCAGCGTTGTCGTCCCGTCTGCAGTCACCTCGGGCACGAAGACCAGCGCGTTTGGTCCGTCTTCCAATAGATCGCGCCGCGCCGCCCAACGATCAGGTTCAAGCGTCGAACTGAGGTAAATATCGGCCCGGGTCTGGCCTGGATCGATCGCTGTGATTTGCGACGCAGGCAGTGTGGGATCGCCGGGCGTGAAAGGACCGGCTGAGAATGTCAGGTCTTTATGTTGCAGCCTAGGTGCAAAGGGGCGGGCACGATCCAATGCCGCCAGTGACTTGGGTGGACCGGGAAGCGCCGGATCGGCGACCAGTTCCGGATCCGTGCGCAGGGGTGCTATGCCCAATGGCTCGTTGTTTTCCAGGGTGTATCCATGATCGGCCACGACGATATTACCCAATATATGGGCCAGTTCTTGCCCTGCGGCGCGTGCACCCACACAGAGTGAAAACCCAAGCGCGTCATTGGCCGCCCACGTAATCCGGTGCACGCGCAGCGGGCTGCCATCCACGATCTCAAGCGGGTCTTCAACTGTTTCAGGGTCTGCGATAAGCCGCACTGCTTGCCGGTGGGTCGGGTCGGCATCCGCGGCCTGGCCTGTTGCTGGATCACGTTCTTCGACGAGGATCAGCAAATCGCCTGCAGACAGAGTGAGAACCTGATCGGGGTCGCGCAACCATGCCTCGGTCGCGCCTTCAGCGAGGATCGCATCGGGGTCACCCCAATGATGCAGCGCGATCCTGTTATGGGCCGGGGTTAGGGTCATGTCGTGCTTGGGCTCAAAGATCAGCGCGCCATTGGCATGTGCCTCTGCCAGCCGGGTCTGGGCCACGACGGGCGCACCAAGGCTGGGCATATTTGTCACGAATGTCAGGTCGCTGGCCGAGGGGGCAAAGGCGGTACTGACATTGACCTGCGCCAGCACACGGGCCGACGCACCGTTATGCATCGCGTACCCGATCAGCTGGGCATGGCGGGCCGCAGACTGGCGCAGCCGCGCGGTTTCAAGGGAATACTCGGTCGCAACTTTATCGAGCTTGTAGCTAAGCTCATCGCCCAAGGCCGCCATCCACTCGACAATGGTCATTTCAAGCGATGCCGGATGCCGTTCGGTCATCGTGGGCGTGGTGACCGCAAGCCGGTCCAGCATCATCGCCCGGTAGCTTTCATAATCACGCGCGAGATAATCAAGCCGTGGTTCTGGGGGCGGAGCTGGCGGCAAGTCTGGATCAGCTTCGCAATCAAGATCCGTGTCGCAATGCACCCGGAACCGGAATGGGATTTCGCGCAGTATTGGATCATAGCCGGGTAGGGCGGGATCGATCACCAAAGTATAGGTCGAAAAATCCCCCTCGCGCGAGAAGGTCAGCAACAGATCATCGCCGTTGGGCGTGATCGTTTCAACGGCCACACCGCGAATGCGATCGCCCCCAATGACCTGAAAATCGGACGGTCCAAGCGCGACATTGGGAACGCCGCCTGCGCCAGGTGTGTCTTTGACGAAACGCAAAATGGCCGCAGCACCTGTGATCTCAATTCCGGCGATCCCGTTTACGGCGGCAGGTGACGCGGCCAGCATTTCGCGCCGTTCGTCCAGAAAACTGCGTGTGCGAAGCGCCATGTTATGCCGCCCCCCTGACGAAGGTCTCAGTTGTGCGTTCTTCATCGCCGACAAGCGCGTAAGTCACCGTGATTTCCAGCACGCCCTCGTCGCGGTTGATCCGCAGGTCATCCAGAACCAGCACATCCGACAGATACCGCTGCACGGCCGAACGGATGAGGAAATCGGCGGCCGTCTCAAGCGCTTCGGAATTGCCGTCAAACAGCATGTCCGGCACGCCTGATCCGAATTCCGGTCGCATCAGCCGTTCGCCTGGCGCGGTAAACAAGACGGCCATCAAAAGGTTGCGGACCCGGATGTGACGATCTTCGGTCGTCCCGCTGCGCCCTGACCCGTCTGGTCCATAAGGATGCGTCAGATATCCCATTTTGCCCCCCTTTTCATTGTCCGCGCACGCGTGATTGCTGCATCACCGCCATCGGTGTGCCTTGCGTGCCCAGCGGTCCGATCGTGATCCCCTGCGATGTGGACAAGAGCGCCGGGCTGCCCTCAATCCGAACCCGCGTCGCGGGGCTTGTCCATTGGACTTGCGTACAGGGCTTCGGCCCGTCGGGCGTGCTAAAGGGGCAGCCTGCAATCATGTAAGTATTTGGCAGGCTGGTGGCCGGTTGCCCCCCAAGCATCACCCGGGTTGACGCCACCGTTGGTGTGGCTTGACCCCCATGTGTGCAGAGCACCTGCGCCCCTTGATGCAGCAGAAAGGACATCAGATCACCTCTAACGCGCCGGAATTGACGCTGACTTGTGGTCCGGTCATTTCGATTTTTGCGCCTGTTGCCCCTTCCAGCGTGATCCCTTGGGCTGTGATCGTGATCTTGTTTCCAGTGACCGTCTCGAGCACGACGGGGGCGGCTGCATTCAGCTCGTCCAGGGTCAGGGTGGCGACTGGGGTTTTGATCATCTTGGTCATCGGCGCTTGCGAAGGGCATTCGCCTTGTCCCCAAAAGCATCCAGACCAGATGGGCACGTCAATCGCGCCGCCTTCAAACTCGACCCAGATATTCGCCCCAATGGGCGGGATCATATAGAACCCTTCGCTTGCGCCCGCATAAGGGACCGATGGCATGGCCCAGTTCAGCGTGTTGGTGCCGTAGATCGCAGGGACCTGCACCTGTAGCCGTCCCATCTGATTGGGATCTATGTTGTTCACGACCGTCCCACGGTATTTGCCGTAAGCCTTTGTTTGCGATGACATATCGTTCATGGCAGCACGACCGGCGTTGTTGTGCCGACCCCTTCTCTGTTGAGTGTGAATGATTGGGTCCATGTGCCGCGCGAGATTTTCTGGATCACGCTTTGCACGTAATACAGCCCGTCATGCGCGAACCCGGCGCCCCTAAGCCCGACCAGACCGCGCGGCTTCAAAATGCCCCCGTAGACTGAGGTATCAAGATCACCGGTGACCGTAACCGTATCGAGCGATGCATCCGATTGGGCCTGCGCCTCACCCATCGCTTGGGCAGCGGTTGGGGCGCCATTTGTCTGGAATAGGTTGCGGCGGGCGGTACTGGCATTGGCAAGCGCTGGGCGTGCCGCGAGCGGTGGCCTGAGCGGTACCACGGATTGGACGGGGATGGTTTGGCCTGATTGCCGGTCCTGCACCTGACCAGACACAGAGGCGGCTTCGGCCTCGGCGTTTTCGATATTCAGGCCTGAGACATTTGTTTCAGGGCCCATATCCGTCGTGATCGCCGGTTGCGGAAGCCCAATGCGCGGCTGTGGTCCCCAATATGCGGTTGAGGTCAGCGGCGCGGGCCCTGGGATCAAGGTGAAGATCGCATCATGGGCGGCGGCGAGCTCTGTCAGATAGGCAAAGTCAGTGGCGCGCTGCATTGGCACCCGGTCAATCGGGTTTGGCCTTTCTGCTGTGGTGGGCGGGATAACTGTGGGCAGGATTCCATATTGGGCATATTTTGCGAGGACCAGCATCGCGATTTCACCGGGGCCCTGGGCGGGGTGCTGGGCTTCGACCTCTTCTCGGTCCATCACAAAGCCCATATCCTTGCCGCGCACTTTCAATGTGGCGGGGCTGTCTGCTTCGGCCGGGGTGAATTCGGCCTGCTCGATGATCCCATCCATCAAGACATGAGGACGAATGCCGATGGTGGCGGTTATCACGACCCGTGATCCAGCCTGCAGGCCAGGCTCGGTCATGATGGGGAAGACGCCTGCAACTGTGCCCGATCGCCCGGCTTCGAAGACCAGCTCAAAGCCTGAACGTTCGCGATCTGATGCTGCAATTTCAGCCGAGGCGAATTGTTCCATCACAGCAGCCGGCGCGGGCCGGGGTAGACCCTGACCGATCATCAGATTGAAATGTGCGCCAAGCAGCTGGTCGAGCATCTTGCTTACTCCGGGTCAATCAAGGTGAGGTTCAGCTTGCGACCCGCTGGTTCGGTCAATGTGCTCAGCTCATCTGGTGTGGGATTGGCATCGGCAATCCGCCAGAATTGCGGTGCGGCCCCGATCGCCCGATGGGCAATCAGATCAAGCCTGTCCCCGGGCTGTGTTTTGACCTGCGCAATTGGGGTCTTGCCTTGCGGAATGATCCGGCGCGCAACATAGGCGATATCCCGGCCTGCGGCGTCGGTGAACGTCTTAAGTGGAAGGTTCGCGTAACGGCTATCTTTATCAAACATGCGGGTTTCCTTATAAAATGCTCACATCGCCGCCCAAGACAGCGCCAAGCGAATTGGCTTGCCCGATAAGCGCCATGGATTCCTTGACCACCTGATGGGCCATGAACATCGCATAGCCCGGATGCGAGACGCGCAGATCCGCATAGGACAGCACGTTCAGATCCATGCCGACCTTTGCGCGGATTGGGTTGAGGTTGGGGTCATAAGCCTCTTCGGTGATCGATAAGGCCGATAGCTTGACCGGAAGAATACGAGTTTTGCCCCAGATGAAGATGCAGAAAGGGCTTTTCACCGGCAGGATTTCGATAGTGCCGATATTCATCATGATCGCATTTGCAATCACGGTGGCCGATTGCGGGTAAAGCAGGGTCTCTAGCGCGGCCAGACGGGGATGCAGCCCGGTTTCCGCGACAATGCTATCGGCAGTTTCCAGATCATCAGCGGCATCCAACACAGTTTCGACCTTGTAGGTTTCCGATGGTGGGCCGGACAGACGGGCGCTTTGGGTGCCGCCTTCCCCCTCGGCAGCGCGCATTTCCACGCTGCGTGACATGCTTTCGGGATTGAACTGAAACGGGATCACGACAGGCAAGGGCACCGGCGGGCGGAACGCCACAATCGCACCTTTGAGAAGTTTGGGAGAGCGGGAATAACCTGTCATCAAAACACCTTGTTCATATCGGTTTCCAGCGCGCTTTCCGCCTCGGTGTATTTGCCTGAGGCGTAGGTTTTCAGCGCCTCATAATCGCGCCACTGACTGTCCGAGGAAGTGTAATAAAGATTGAACCGATGGCTGCCGCCAAGCTGGGTCGCACCTTGCCAGATCGTATCGCGGTAGTAGCCCATGATCGCTGTCTTGATCGTGCCACCATCCGCGTTTGAGGCGATATTGTCATCGATTGGCTGGGAGACTGCATCTGCCAATTTGGTGTGCCATTCCGGACTGGCCCATTGCAGCCTTTCTCCGCGCGAGCGGGTTCCGTTTTCGACTTTCCCAGCATCAAGCCCCCCGGCATGTGCCTGTAATACAATGATATCATCTTCAGGCTGGGGGCCATTGGCCGGATAATATTCGCGGCGCTGGTCGGGCGACATATCCGCAAGCGCGATGCCGCTTTCTGCGTGGGCCTTTGAGTAGAATTTGACTGTTCTACCCAACTGGCTGAGTGGCGCGTTTGGCTTGAAGATCAGATGCGACGTTGGTGTGCGGACCTCATGCTGGAATTTGAGCAGTTTCGCCAAACCTTGCAAAGCATCCGCCTCGCCTGACGTGCCCAATTGGCTGGCGGTTGCGGAAATGATGGATGCCGCTTTGCTGGAAGGGATCCACTCATGGTTTCCTGGCGCCGCACCGCGCACTGAATCTGCCAGGCGCGATCTGTTTTTTGATGCGCGTTTGCTATCGCTGAGAAAGAAATCAAGTCGCTTGGATTGGCCGGCGCCGCTGCCTGCTGCGTTTTCTTCGTCGCTTTCGAAATAGTCACCAAATGGATCGGACAGCATCGAAGCCGCCTTTGGGACCAGCGTATTTTTGTAGAATTGGCCAGTCACGTCATTGAATTTGTAATCCCATTCGAGCAAGTTGGAAAACTTGCGATCAGCGGCTTCCTGAATGATTGTCTGCTGCCCATTTGCGATTGCGGTGCCATCCTCCTTGTTCAAAATGGCGCGGATGATTGCCTGGGCCGCTGCGCTCTGGTTCAGGTCTGCTGCCAGATAGCGCGAAAAGAAGTTATCCTTTTGCTGGTCGTATGTGTCGCTATCAACGCTTTCGACATGGGCGACGACGATCTCTTTTACCCGCGTCTCGAAGGTTTCTTGATGCAGGGCCATCAGGATAGCGCTTGACGAGGCCGGGCGGGTCCAGGTCCCCGGCAGTGCCCCATCCGAGGGCAGTTGCGCTTTTGCGGCGGCCCAGTCCATGGTCATGTAACGGGGCTTGTCCAGTTGGTTTAGAACGGTACTGCGCAAACGGCTGCGAATGTCTGAGCCCGCCCCGTAATCGGCGGTGATCGCCTCATCAAAGAAGTCAGCCAGGCTTTGATCAGTATCAATGCCAAAGAATTCCAAGACCTCCTCTAACGCACGTTTGGTTTGCTCACCTTCGGTTTGAGTGGCCTGAATTTCGTCATTTGCGGTGGCCGGATCGGCGTTTTGGGCGTCTTCCGCCGCCTCGGCCGCACGGTCCAATTGGGCCTCTTCCTCTTGCGCGCGGGCAACCAAACCTTCCAACGCGGTTTTCTTGTTTGTCTTGACCGCGCCGCGCCAGTTTCGCGCCGTGGCGAGTTCCTCAAACGGGGCACCTGTCCGACTGTCCAGCCAACTTTCCAGTGTCTGCGGTGTCGAATGGATCATGGGAACCACCGTTTCGCCCTGGTCTTCGATATGCAGCGTGTGGTTTTCGCCGCCGCCGCGCACTGGAATTGGTGTCATTAGATCACCATCGCCGGTGGCTTGTTCGTCGCTATCTGTCGCCCCGCCGCCACCCATACGTCCGCCGGTGAATGCCGACAGCACGCGGTTGATCAAGTTCACTAACGCGTCTTCGATTCGTTGCCTTACATCGCCTATGATCTCTCGGACCCGCCCGGCCACATTGCCAAGGCCCAACAGCCGGGCCAGAAGGTCTATTACAATCGGCAAGAGCCGCCCCAACACACCTTCGACCCCGTCGATGGCCGGTTGCAGAACGCCTGTTGCGATTTCCCACATCGTGTTGACCACGGTCTGGACCACCTGAATGATCCGGGCCAATTGGTCTTTGAGGAACATCATAAAGTTCCAGATTGTCATCACCAGTTTGACCAATGCACCCACGGGCGAGAACATACTAGCTAGCCAGGTGATTGCGGCCATGACAATCCGTTCCATCAGGAAGGATTTGATCCCGTCAAGCACCAGGTCTTTCAGCGCAGATAGATCCGCCATGATCCGTTCCCAAAGGGCCGAGAAACCGCCCGTGACCAGTTCAACCACATAGCCCATTACGAATTCGATCCGTTCGACCGCCTCTTCGCCCAGCACCCGAACCGCGACGCGCCGGATCATGTCGACCGTCAGCCCGAGGATTTGCCTGGCCAAATCCAGCACGCCCATCAGATCAAACCGTTCGGGGATTTGGATATCGCCGCCTAATGCGCCGGTCAGCCAGCCGATGATCCCGGCTTGCAGATGGGTAACAATATTGCCGCCAAATTGCCGAATGCCGCCAACCACCGTATCGATCAGATTGGACAGGAACCCGATCGGATCGTCGATAATGATGTCGAGCGCTTCCATCGCCCGTTCAATCATTTGATAAAAGGCAGCAGGCTCGATCCCAAGCGCGTATAAAATCGGCTCGAGGATCAGCTTCGCCAGCTCGCCCCAGTCACCGGTCAGTGCAGCGCGGGCGATGGCAAGGGCGGCATTGATTGCGGCCTGATACGCGGCAAGAATGGCGTCTATCCCGGCCGCCAGCGCATCGAGCAGTGCCGATACGGCCGTTTTCAGCCCTTCGCCGACAGCTTCGACAAATTCGGTTGCGGCATCGACTGCGCTGTCGATCGCTTCGTTCAAGGCCTCGGCGAGTTCTGGGAAATGTTCGGCCAGCAAGGCGTTCACTGCCGCTTGCAATGCTTCGCCCAACGCCTCAATCGCCGCGGTGATCGCCGAGACAGCCGCATCAATCAGTGCGATGGCGGCTTCTTTGACGGCATCGATGATATCTTTCACAGCCGAGCGGACCGCATCAAAGACGTCATTGATGAACTTGGTCAGCTTGTCGAACTGATCGGCGACCCAACTTGATGCCCGGTCCCACCAACTTTGGTTTTCGCTTTCACGTTCTTGGCGTTCGCGCTCCGCCTCGGCGTCACGCTCGCCCTCATCCACCTCTGCCTGAGCGTCTTCTTCGGCTTCACTGAAATCAGTTTCGACCTGCGCTTCGGCATCGGAGACTTCTGTTTCAATCGTATCTTCTGCCTCTCGCCGATCCAGATCGGCCTGCGTTTCCATCTCGTCCACGCGGGTTTGTTGGTCATCTACCGCTTGTTGGCGCGCATTTTGAACCTCCTGCCGCCGGCTGATGACTTCGTCGCGTTGGTCTGCATCCGCTTCTTCATTTAATCTGGTGCGTTCAGCTTCGGCATCCGCCAGCGCGGTGTCACGGTCTGTATCGCGTGTTTCGACCGCGCCTGAGACTTCGGTTTCGGCCTCTTCCAAAGATGCGGCCATGTCATCGTTGTGATGGGCGTCAAAAAGCGCGGTAACCTCGCCATCAAGCCCCTTGTCGCGAAATCCGGCGGCCCCTTCGACCGGCCCTTCGGCTTGATCAATGCTGGGCTGTTCGTGCGCCTCCATCGCGAAGTCTTCGCGCAATTCCTGCAGTTCAACCTGCTCAGGGCCCGGTCCCTCAGTGACCGCTTGGGTCGCTTCGACCCTGCGGGCTCTGGCGTCATCGCGCGCCGCGGTGTCTTGGTCGTCAACCCGTTGTGGATCGGTTTCACCTTCCAGCGGCACGTCGGGGCGTGCGCCTGCGCTTGTCTCGACATCCTCGTCCGATGTCGAGACCCGGTTAAATGTCTGCCCCAGACTGCCCGCATCCCCAAAGGAAAAGAAATTGGCCAAGAAATCATCGATCGCGGCATTTAAATCCGGTGTGCCGGGGTCGGGGGTTGGGTCGAGTTCAGGGTCGGGGGCAGGCGCCGGAGTGCCCTCTTCCAGCTGTACCTCTGCGGCGTCGGGGGGTTGTACAGCCTCAGGTTCAGCGAGGTCGTCGGTGCCGGACATCTCGGCAGGAAATTCGGGCATCTCAGCTTCGAAATCGGATTGGTCTTGCGCGGCCATCTCGCCGATTTCGCCATCCAGCTGATCGTGATGCAGTGCTTTGACCGAGGGCGGCGCGTCCTTGAAGGCACCGACAAGCCCGTCCGCCTCTTGTGCACCTGCCAGCGCCTCTTCCGCCTCGGCTTGCGCGGCCTCCGCCCCTTCTTCATCGATCTCAAGCGCGGGCATTGGCGGTGGTTCAAAGGTCGGCACGGGTTCTTCGGGTAGCGGTTCACCGGCAGCTACATCGCCAAGCACGCTTTCGGCGCTGTCGCCACCGGTTTGTTCGCCGGTGTCTTCTGCTGCGGGCTGTGTGTCTGCCGATTGTTCATTTGTCCCTTCGGCAAATTGCGCTGCCGCTTCGCGGTCGCTGCCTTGCACAAGGTCTTGTTCTTGCAGCGCGTCCGTGCTGCGCAGCGCCACCGCGCCACTTGGTAGTGATGCATGGCAGCTAGGGACATCTTCGCCCTGGGCCACCCGGGTTTCGGCGCGGTAGGCTTCGATTTCGGCCTGTCCGGGATCACTTTGCGCGCTTGTGCCGTCCTGCTGCAGAATATGCGCAACTTCGTGGGCGACCAGCGGCTTACTGGCGTCCTGCGGTAACAGTACCGCATCCCCCTTGACCGCAGCTGCCGCGTTATCATGGGCGAGGGCGGCGTCGATTTCGGGCCCCTGATAAGCGGTCAGATAGGGGAGCGGGCGCTGGAAATGCCGTTCCAATTCGGTGCGCCACGGAAGCGGGCTGCGATCCAAAGCTGCCAATTCCAAATCGGCAACACCGATATGCGGTTGCGCATTGGCACGCTCCGCATCATTGGCGCTGCTTAAATCGCCAATGGGTTCGTTGACATGCACTTTCCAGCGCTTCTTGGGCGATTTGCCTTCGGCTTTGGGCGGCAGGGTGGTTTTACGGAGGCGCGCAGTCATTTATGCAGCTCCGCGAATAGGGCGCGGGCAAGCTCGGCGCCGCGTGCTTCGGGGGCCGTCATGGTGACGGGCAGGGCGCCCAGATCAATCTTGTTGATGTCGGCAGCCGTTTTTCCCAAGGGCAGGCCGTGTGTGTTCAAGAGGTCTTGCAATTGCCGCTCAAACGCGGCTGCGGCACGGCGGGCCTCATCGTCGGCCATACCCTCCAGGACCAGTGTGTCGATTTCGATCACTGCGCTCATGCCCACCCCCGCAACTGATTTTCGGGAAGCGGTTTGCCGAGTTTGCCAAGCTCTGACCGGGCGGCGCGCGACAGGTGAGCCATGGTGATGGCCGTCCTGTCACCCGCTGCCATGAAGGCTGCCGATAACGCGATGGATCTGATAAAACCGCCCGAGATGGCGAGTTTTGATAGGGCCGCGTAGTTGATCCCCTCAAGCGGGGTTTCAGCCGGAAAGATGACCCGCCAAATCTGTTCGCGATGGGCTGCGTCTGGAAAGGGAAAGTCCATGACAACCCGGAAGCGGCGCAAGAACGCCTCATCCACGGTTTGTCGCAGATTGGTCGTGACGATGGCGCAGCCAGTGTAGCATTCCAGCCGCTGCAACAGATAGGCCGTTTCGGTGTTGGCGTGCCTGTCCATACTGTCTTTGACATCTGTCGTACGTTTGCCAAAAAGCGCCTCGCCCTCGTCAAACAGCAGAACGGCCCCCGAATTTTCGGCCGCATCAAAGATGCGCGCAATGTTCTTTTCGGTCTCGCCAATATATTTGGACACGATAGCCGACAGATCGACCCGGTAAAGCGCGGCGTCCTCACCATTTTGACCAAGAGCGGCCGCAACCAGTTCAGCCGCCATGGTTTTCCCCGTGCCGGATGGGCCTGCAAAAAGTGCGGCAAGCCCGAGACCCCGTGCGGATTGGGCACGAAAACCCCAATCACTCAGCACTTGTTTTTGATGGGTCTGATATGCGGCAAGTTGGCGCAATTGCTCCATTTGCGCCTCTGGTAAAATCAGGTCATCCCAGCGTGCTTGCGGGGCAATGGGTTGTGCCAGTCCATCAAGCGCCCGTGCCGCCCGTTCCCGCGCGGTCGCTGTCAAGCTGGGAGCAAGCCCCAAGCGATAGGTGACTTGGGCGTTACGCGTCTGTGTCGGGCTAAGCGACAGCCCCGGGGCTAATTCTGTGGCGCTCGGTTTGGTCGCAAACTCGGCCAATGGGCGGCGGGTCATGGGCGCAGGGTTTCCCCAAATCAGGCAGGGGGCTGTGATCAGGTCGGCCAAGGGGGAAGCATCTGATGCCGTCAGGATCAGTCCGCCATTGAGCAGGACAAGGTCCCGGTTCAGCTCTGCGGCCACCCGTGCGGCGGGCAAGTCTGTTGCGTCGTGATCAAAAACGAATGGGGTCAGTCCCAGATGCGCTATCGCTGCCGCGCCAAGATTTTCGGCGCTTAGCCTATCGGGTAAATTGAGGTGAATGATGGGACGCTCTGGGTCGCCATGTGCGGTGCTTAGCGCTGTGGCAAGGCGTGCAGCCTCGTCGTTGCCGAGTGGGAAATCAATTGACTTTGGGGTCAGTGCATGTGCCAAAACTGCACCCAGCGCCGGTACGCCATGCAAGAATTGCACAAGTCCCGGGTCGATCGACAGACTACGATGCGCAAGCCCAGTGCCTGTCGAAAGGGTGATCAGCGCCGCTTGCGAAAGCAGTGCATTTGGCGCCAAGGCGGCGATGCTTTCCGGCCCCAGCAATTGGGTCGCCATCGCCGGTGTTGCACATGATTTCAACGAAAGCGGATGGCTGGCAATGGCATGGGCGGTTTCCGCGCCAAGCTCGGGTGCGGCGGCAAGCAGAAAGACGTCTCGGGCGATGCCCGATAGCCCGAAACGCGTGCACAGTTCATGCAGCCCAACCGGGCCAATCGCCGCCAAAGTTGCCAGCCCAGCATCAAGATCTGGCGGTGTTCCGGTTTGGCCCGACAGCAACCAGCGCACCCGTTCACCCGCGATATCCAATGCGCGGGCTTGCAGGGCAGCGGGCGGGATGCGGGCCTCTTGTGTCATGGGGCCAGATCCACGACTGGTCCATCAAATCCGGTAGGGCCCATGGTTAAGGCGGATGCTGCGCCGCCTATTTCGACGCGGATCAGGTAGTTGTCTGCCGGGATAGCTGACAAATCCGCAGTGACTTCTGTGCCTTCCGCGTCGCGGGGGCGGCATTTGACCGAGAAAGCATCATTGATGCTGCCTGCAAGCGGGTTGAAAAGTAGCGCGGCAATCTGATCTGGACCAACAGGGTGGGATAGCGTTGCGGTCACGCTGCCATCAAAAAGGCCACCGTTTTGCGCGCCATTGACGCCATGCCCCGCCAATTGAGGGCTGATGACAAGAGGCCAGGCGTTTGACATCTCCCAAAGCCTGTTCGCGCCGCCGCCTTCGGGCGTGAACAGATGTTCGATTTGCAGCAGGGTCAAACCGGCGCGTATGTCATTGGGCAATTGAAGGTCCACACGGGAATTGGCCGCGTTGGTGGGCAGGATTGCGAGAATACGGTCGCCCAACCGCACCCGCATCAATTCGGCGGCCAATGCGCTGCCTTCGATGGCGATCCATGCGCCAGGATCAATTGCGCCGGTCAAATCCCGCATACTGCCCGCAGCACCGGTCAGACGGGACGCGGCCGTGATTGTTGGGCTGCGCAATTGGGCTGTTCTGCCCCCAAGCGTTAACACGGGCAGGGCAGAACGGACCGGCGTGCGGCTTTCGATCAGGACGCAAGACGCCGTGTACATTGCCGAGGTGCGTAACGGTGCCGAGAAGGCTGACCATAGGTTCGACAACCCTTCAAGCTGCATCGGGTGTTCGTGATCAGGCTGGGCCGGTGTGATCCGGATTTGTTCAAATTGATCGGCCAGATCAGAGCCAAGGATTGCTTGAAACGCAGGGGGAAGAAGCGTTGCATCAACCGGGGGCGTGGTGCCGCCCAAAGCGGTGCGGATCGCAGCGCGTGTCAGAACAGGTGTTTCGTGCAGGATTTGCATCCCATAGCCCAGCAGCACTTCGGCATTCAGGTCAGCATCGCCGGTCGCGGTGAGAACAAATTGAAGATCAAGGGCCAGGAACGGGCTATCAAGTCGGGCCCCTTCGCTGTTGCGCGCCGGAAGCCGTTCATTGGCCCAGCCCATATTGCGCGTCACATTCCACAGATAGAGGTTCAGCCGATTGATATCGGCGATCCCGTCGCCCGACAGCTGATCGGGTGGCTGTGCTGTGACGGTAATCGGTGCCATTGCACTAAGGTTCGCATTGGCCAAACCATCATTCAGCAGGTCCATGATGACTGCAGAAACGGCGGCAAGAGCAAGCGCGTTTGACATCCGTTACCGCCTTTTCCAGCCAAGGTAATCCGTCAATCCACTGCTGCTGGATTGTCGTGCCCCGCCTCCGGAAGCACGCCGCATGTTGGCGTGTTCTGCTGCGCGGGGCGGCGTTGGGGGCGACGGGGGCAGTGCCGGCGGCGCGGGTTGGCGGATCTCAACTTTGCCGATGCGGACGATGGTGCTGGGCTCGGTCTGCGCTGCGTTCGTAACCTGCAGAGGAACTTCAGTTGACGGTAGCGCTGCCTGCTTCGTCTGGATCGTTGGCAGCCCTTTGGGTTCAGGCTTATCGCCGGTATGGATAACCTCACGATGAATTTCTGAGATTGTTTCGCGATCTGTGCTGACGTCGCGGACGATTTCGCGGGCATCAGGGATATCTTGTCGCGGATTGTCAGGCTGTTCCAGCTTGCGTGGCTTTGGCGCGGATTTGTTCTTTGGCGCCTCCATCGGGAGTTCGGACCCTTCGGGAGGCGTTTCCTGAGTGGTGTCATTCGAGGTTCTTGTTTCTTCAGGCTTTGAGATCGTAGGCGCGGGGCTTTGTTTGGGATCGGGTCTGTTGCGCGTAGCAGGCGCTGGTACCGCGTCATCTGGCCGCTCGGCGCGCTGTGGATGTGGCGTGTTGCGGGCCCTCGCGGTCTCAAAACCATTTTGTTCTTGCAGACCGTCCTGACCTTCATCCCCTTCAAACCGGGATTGTGGACGCGGACGGATTATGGGTTGCCTCCCGGGGGAAAACCGGTTGGACAGATTTTCAAACAGATCGCTCATTCATCCATCTCCCGCAGGTAAATGGCACGGCGGACAGGCGTCATGGCGGTGATCTCGGCCTCGGACCAGCCATAAAAGCGGGCGAGTTTTGCGACATCGCGCACCAGCGCACGGGCAGCTTGTTCAATGCGGGCCCAGACAAAACCGGTCACGTCAAGAACCTGGGTTTGATCCGTATCGCAAGCCGCGCAGGACAGGGCCAAATCGCATTTCAAGGCTGGATCAGCGGCCATCAGGGCAGCCTCGGCGGCTTTGCGAAAATCTGGATCGGTCCAATGCGCATCGGGTGCCAGTTTGCGCGGATCAAAGGGGCCGTTTTGCAAATCTGACAGGCGGGGCAACCGGAGTGTGATAGCCGCCCCCTTGTACTGAATAGTAAGGTCCGCTTCGGTTTCGGCCTCTGGTGGGGAGAAATTAGCTGGCAGGGTGAACTCAACCTCTGCGCCGCAAGACGGGCAGGTCAGCACGGCATCCTGGGCGGGGCCAAAATAGCGCGTCAGTATCCGCCATGCCGCCCGGTCAGCATCACCAAGGGTGGCATTCGCCTTTTCCCCGCCAGCCTGTGCGAGCAACGCCGCACGCTGCGCCGGGCTTGCCGTCATCCCCTGTTCATAAAGGCCCAGAATGACGGACCCGATAGGTCCGGTCGCCATCAGCTTGCCGGTTCGAGGAATTGGACTTCGGCGGGTTCGACTACGTCATAGTCGCGCTCCCATCCTTCGCATTCCAGTTTGATGGACTGTATTGCGACCGCGTTGGCATTGGCATCCAGTTCGGGCATTGCCTGATATTCAGATACCCAACAGCGGAAGATCCGGTAGGAAATCGCCAACTGACCGGCCTCATTGTAGAAATCCAGGATAACATCTTTGCGGAAATCGGCCAAAGATACTTCAGCGCCTAATCCGGCCCCAAAATTCCATATCTTGTTGGCCCATTGTTCAAATTCCGCATCATGGGTGACGCCACGTTCAAGGGTAATACCTTCAAACATGGTGCGGCCGGGACTTTTGCGGGGGGTGGATGGGTCGCCGCCTTCGCGATGCTCGACGATTTCGGTGGTCCGTTTCAGTGGGCTGACCTTGGATACCCCAGCGACATAGCGACCATCCCATTTAAGGCGAAACTTAAAGTTCTTGTACGGATCAAAGCGGCTGGCGTTGACTGTAAATTGTGCCATCAGAAAATTCCTTCGTTCTTAAGCAGCGTTCGGGAAACGCTGTTGAATGCGGATTACGACGAATTCGGCCGGACGGACGGGCGCAAAGCCCACATAGACGTTCAAGATACCTAAATTGATATCTGCCTGGGTCGTCGTCTCGCTGTCGCATTTCACCAGATAGGCATCGCGGGCCGAGGCCCCTTGAAACGCGCCTTGCCTGTGCAGCTGGTTCATGAATCCATTTACATTCATGCGCACATTGGCCCAGAGCGGTTCGTCATTGGGCTCAAACACGACCCATTGCAGGCCGCGTTGCAGCGAATTTTCGATAAACAGTGCAAGGCGCCGCACGTTGACATAACGCCATTCGCTCGCGCGGGCATCCGCCCCGTCCAGCGTGCGGGCGCCCCAAACGACTGAATTGTAAACCGGGAATGTGCGGATCACATTGACACCAGAGGTATTCAGCGGACCTTGCTGGCGGTCGGTCATCACATCGGTTGGGGTCGCGCCAGAGACACGGGCCTCGGTCCCAGCGGGGGCTTTCCAGACACCGCGCGCACCATCAGTACGGGCGATCAGTCCGGCGGCTATGCCCGACGGCCCCGTGACCCGAGGCACCAGGGCATTTAATGGATCGGCACCCGTGACACGTGGATAATAAAGCGCCGCATTTGGGCCAGCGGCTGCGCCAAGTTCGGTCAGGTATGTTTGGATATTACCGCGATTCACGTCGGGCGCAGGATCAACCAGCAGAAAGGCAAAGTTGTTGCGGCAGTATGTGTAAGCCTCTTGGTAGATGGCAACCGTTGCGGCATGGCCCGGATCGTTGAAATTGGCGGCCCCTGGCAGGCAGAGCAGGTTAAACACCTGGGGGACAATCTGGTTCAATGCGTAGATGCCGGTGGGCGGTGTGGCGCCCTCGTTTCCGCGAAGGGCGGCGGATGCCGCAGCAGCCCACGCACCATCGCCTTCCATGGTGCCATCTGCGCCTGATATGTCGCTGCCCATGGCTGTAAAATCGGTTGCGACACCCTCTAGAAGATCGTCCAGCGTTGCCGCATCAGCCCCGTTTATTTGCGTGGGCGCAGGAAGCGCCTCATTGTTCTGGGTGGCTGTCAGCAATTCGCTGTTCTCGGTCAGGACATCCTCGACAAAGCGGGGCGACCCCGGTGTGATCGAGACGTCGATATGGGCCTCTTCGCGCAGAATAGCGGTGCCCGCATCATCATATTCACGCACCAGAATTGTGTAACTTGTTCCCGCCCCGCCATGGGCGACCCCAATACGGACATTGTTCGCCCATGCCCCCTCCGAGGTGGCGTTAAAGTCGATATCGACGCCGATGGCGCAGGTCGCGAGCGCTGCCGCCCCTGCTGTCACCCGGACGACGAAAGCGACAGAACCGCCGTTCAGGAAATAGGCGCGGATGGCATAGGATGTTTCGGATAACGGGTGCAACCCTCCGAAAATGCGCTCAAACTCTCCAAATGAGGTGATGCGGGTGGCGCGGTTCACAGGCCCGCGGGCAAAAGTTCCGACAAAGGCGGTATTGGATGTGGCCACACCGGCAATGGGCCTTGAGCCGCTGGGGATTTCGCGGATGAAAACACCGGGGGTATCGAACATAATTTTGACCTTCCATCTGTCAGGCGGACCAAACGAGATGGGCGTTTGGCCACGGAAAATGCGGGCTGACAGATCGAACAGGTCAATGACACATGCCGACGAAAGTCAGCGAAGAATATTTATTGCGGACATTTCTTAGGCGACCGGAAAAAAAACGTGGCCTGTAGTTTAAATATGACGGGGTTGAAAATGCCCCCTGCTCGAAAAACCGAACGGAATCCTAAAATGTCTTCTTAGGGTCTGAGTAACACAAACCCGTGATGCAAGCAACATTTTGGAAACAGTTGCTTGCTGCATGCCATATTTTGCATAAAAAATAACTGTTTGGGGCTATTTTCAATTTTGGGCTGAGCTTACCTAGCGTCAGCTTCCATATTCTTCGCGCAGGATGTTTTTCTGGACCTTACCCATGGTGTTTCTGGGAAGCGCTTCGCGAAAGATGTAGCGGCGGGGATGTTTGAACCGCGCCAGAAGTGGTTCAATCTGTCCGGCAATCGCTTGGTCATCAAGCGTTGCCCCAGCTTCGGGAATGATCGCTGCACAGACGCTTTCGCCGAAATCATCATGTTTGACACCGAACACGGCGCTTTCCAGCACACCCGCAACATCGTTGATCGCGTCTTCGATTTCCTTGGGATAGATGTTGTATCCACCGGAGATGATCAGGTCTTTTTGGCGGCCGACAATGCTGATCCGTCCGTCTTCTGCCGCAACACCCAGATCGCCAGTGATAAAGAACCCGTTTTCGCGCAGCTCTTCGCGGGTCTTTTCGGGCATATTCAGATAGCCCTGAAATACATTGTCCCCGCGCACTTCGATCATTCCAACTTCACCGGCTGGCTGCGACTTGCCAGTATCGGGGTCCGTGATAATCACTTCTGTGCCCGGCAAGGGGTAGCCGACAGTACCGGCAAGCCTGTCCCCGTCGTAGGGGTTGGAGGTGATCATGTTGGTTTCGGTCATCCCGTAACGCTCAAGAATACGGTGCCCTGTTTTGCCTTCGAATGCTGTATGCGTTTCGGCCAAAAGCGGCGCAGAGCCGGACACAAACAAACGCATATTGGCGCAAAGTGTCTTTGTCAGGCGCTCATCGTTCAGCAGGCGTGTGTAGAAGGTAGGCACACCCATCAGCGTGGTTGATTTCGGCAGCTGGGCGATCACCTCATCGACTGAAAATGCAGCCATGAACCGAACGCTGGCACCTGCGAGTAGGCTGGTATTCATCGCGACGAAAAGTCCATGCGTATGAAAGATCGGTAGGGCGTGGACCAGCCGGTCTTGGTCTGTAATCGCCCATAGATCGGTCAGCGACCGCGCATTAGAAAGCAGGTTCTTATGCGACAGCATCGCCCCCTTTGAGCGGCCCGTTGTCCCAGATGTATAAAGGAGTGCCGCAAGATCGTTGGGGTCGCGGTCAGCTGTGTCAAAGCGATCGGGGGCGTCATCGGCTTGCGTGGCCAGGCTGCCGGTGCCGTCGCTACCGATGGTCAGAATCGCGGCATCAAATTTGTCTTTGAACTGGTCCGCGTCTTTGGCATCGCAAACAATCAGGCGGGGTGCGGCATCACCGGCGAAATAGCTTAGCTCGGCTTCGGTATAAGCCGTATTCAGAGGCAAATAGACCGCGCCGGTTTGAATGGCAGCGCCATACAGGGCGATAACATCCGCGACCTTTGGGGCCTGAACCAGGATCCGATCACCGGGCTGAACCCCTGCATTTGTCACAACATGTGCAAGCTGCGCGACGCGGCGGACAAAGCCGCCATAGCTCAGCGTGCTTCCATCATCACAATCAAGAAAGGTTTGTTCATTATCGGCATGCGGTGCAATGAGCGCATCATAAAGTGTATTGGTCACGCCGTCGGTTCCTTGGTCTTTGTTTGTATTTGGGCCGTCGAAAGGGCCTGCACGGCCCGCGAGGCTGTCACGGTTGCCTCTGTTGCAAAGGCTTCGTGATTACGTTCCGTCTGCCCCAGATTGTAAAGGTAATTTACCATCGCGCCAGCCGATTGCGCGATGCCCTTGGGCGATGTGTCCGCCCCTGCATGCAGATCGTGTATTTCCGCGCCGTTGCCCAGATGGAAACGGGCAACCGGGTCTTTCGGCAACCCGTCCCCACGCTTGGCTTGCACCAAATAGCGGGCAGTGATCGCGCGTAAATCTTCTGGGGGCAGCGCGCCATCGAGCGCCGCTTGCGCTGCGCCACCTAAGTCTGGATCGTCCACTTGTGTTTCCAGCCAACGCCTCAGCCCGGGAATAGGCGACAGCGTCACGAAGCTTTCCAATTCGGGGCATTCGAGGGAAAGTTCGCTCACAACTTGCTTGATCAACAGATTACCAAAGCTGATCCCGGTAAGCCCTTTTTGACAATTTGAGATCGAATAGAATACCGCAACCTTCGCCTGATCGGCATCCAATGGTTCACGTTCTTCCGATAAAACATGATCGATTGATCCGGGGATTGTTTCGGTCAGCGCGACCTCGACAAAAATCAATGGCTCATCAGGCATAGCGGGGTGAAAAAACGCAAAACAGCGGCGATCAGGCGGATAAAGCCTGCGGCGCAGATCATCCCAATCGTTAATTTCATGTACCGCCTCATAGGCAACGATTTTGTCGAGGATACGCGCAGGGGTGTCCCAGCTGATCTGTTGCAGCACCAAAAAGCCGCGATTGAACCAGCTGCGCAGAAGATGCACGAAATCAATATTTGTCCGTGCCAAATCCGGGTTCGCCTTCAGGCGTTTCAACAGATCGACCCGCATCGCAACCAGTTCGGCCGTGGCGCCAACCGGTTGATTAAGACGGCGCAGCAGCTCTTGCCGTTTCGGCTCGGCGGCTTGGCAAAGTGATTTGAACAGCTCTGGCGTCGGGGTTTCGGCGTAATTGTTTGCCAGATCGGCAATATGCGCTGCGTCGATTTCCAGCTCTGTGTTCAGATAGCGGAAAAACGCGGTTTTTTCTTCTTCATCCAGCGTGGCATAGCGGGCCAGTACCGTTGAGGCCAGCCGCAGCCCCGATACTTCGCCTTCCGATGACAAAAGCGCGCCGCATAAGGCGAAAATGTCGCGCGTGTCGTCTTTGCCGCGCATCAAGCCGCGCCGGTCAAACAGCTGGGATAAGATATCTCCGAGGAAGCGATTGCGTCGCATCAAAATCACCTTCGTATCGGTCTGCGATTCAATAAATATCGATATTTTTTAAAAGAGTCTATTTAAATCGGCAAATAGGGTGCTAAATAGCCAGCTCGCGCGATAGATATTCACCCGTTAACCGGTAGTGACGCAGCAAGCTATCACAGGCCCGGTCCGCATCGCGTTGTACAGCAGCGTCCAGGATATCCTCATGTTCGGCGGACACGTCGCGCCCAGGATAGTTACTGCTGCGTGCCGCCAGATAGCGGTAGCGGATGTTCAGATCATATAGCTGAGCGCAAAACTTTTCGAGCATCGGCGAGCCGCTATTGGCCAGAAGAGCCATATGGAAGGTCTTGTGGGCCTCTTCGAACACGGCCACATCCTGACCGACGGCCTTTTTCATGTGGTGATGGGTGACAACTAAACGTTCTTCCCAAGCGGCATCCGCGTTTTCGATAGATTGGCGCAGGGCCAGACCTTCCAGATTGCAGCGCAAGGCCAGGATTTCATCGAAATTGGCACGATTGGCGGGGGCGGCGCGAAAGCCACGTTGGTCAATGCGTTCGACCAGCATATCGGATGTCAGAAGGCTCAGCGCTTCGCGTACCGGCGATGCGCCCGTGTTGAGCAGGCTGCGCAATTGCTCGATTTTCAGCTTCTGACCGGCAGGCAATGCCCCGGTCAGGATCATATCACGCAGGGAAAGATAGGCCGACCGCGTGGCGGACGTTTCCTTAACGGCGGTATCGTCAATCATATTCATGGCGCCTACCTTTGCATGGGTTAGCTGAGATTTACAGATTTTGTCGACAAGCCGACCGATAAGTTCAATGATCCTTCGTTTATCATCCAACGGCGCAGTGTGAAACTACGGGCGCCGCTTTTGTGCATTGGGTCATTTTCAGCAAGGGCGCGGGCGGCCGCAAGGCTGTCGGCGCGGTAAATGATCAATCCCATCCCTTGCATGTGATCACCCGTCTCGTCGGACATGGGGCCAGCAAAAGCCAGATGGCCCGATGCTTCAATCTGGGCTTGATAGGCCAGGTGATCAGGCAAAGCTGCTTTGACATCTTCAGGGGCGCCGGCTGGGGTACTTTGCACTGCATAAAGTTCGAGCGCCAAGGCACCACGCGATTTCGCATCTGATTTGTAGTCGGCCCAAGCAACCATATTTCCGCCCCATATAAAATATCGATATTTATTGACATTGAGCATTATTCTAGGCAGAAAAATATTGAACTGACAAGGATGACCAACGTGAAATATTTGGTAGGCAAAACAGAAAGCGGCACAGCAGTCTTCGCGATTGAGGGTGAAAAGGCGTGTAATTTGACGCAGTTAAACCCGGCGATTGGCGATGATCTTATGGGGCTTATCAACGCGCCTGAGTTGCTCGAATCGACTGCGGCCCAGATGAAGGATGCGCCGCGCGTTGACCTTGCATCGATCAGGCCGGCTTTGCCTGTGGCCAACCCGGGCACGATCATCTGTCTTGGTCTGAATTATACAGACCACATCAAAGAGGGCGGTTACGATATTCCTGATTATCCGGCGCTATTCATGCGCGGGAAGAACTCAATCATGGCAGCTGACGCCCCTTTGGTGCGCCCATCTTGTTCTGAAAAGCTGGATTATGAAGCCGAGTTGATGTTCATCGTCGGAAAAGGCGGCCGGCATATTTCCGAAGCGGACGCTTTGGATCATGTCTTTGGTTATACCGTATTCAACGATGGATCGGTCCGCGACTACCAGCGTAAGACGCATCAATGGACCCCCGGCAAGAACTTTGACAACACAGGTGCCATTGGCCCGGTTGTCGTAACGCCTGATGAGGTGCCAGCAGGTGCCAGCGGGTTGAAAATTGAAAGCCGCGTTGGCGACGAAATTCTGCAATCATCGAACACCGGCAATATGATTTGGTCTGTGGCCCAGACGATTGCCACGATTTCGGAATATACCACACTCGAACCCGGCGATTTGATCGCGATGGGCACCCCCCCGGCGTAGGTCACGCCAAAAAACCCAACCCACGCTGGCTGGTGCCGGGGGAAGTCGTCGAGATTGAAATCGAAGGTATCGGCATTTGTGCCAATCCGATTGTTGATGAAAAGGACATGCCTGCAGCGGTGGCGGCCGAATGAACGCGCCCACCGGAGAAGAGCTGGATGCCCTTCGCGCCAAGGCGCAGCAGGATCACCGTGATTTGCGCAGCCGGATCGGACGTTTGTCCGACGACGCGATTGATCTGATCCTGCGTGATGCGCGGTCTCATTATGCTTGGACAGACAAACCGATCCCAGATGGTTTGCTGGAAGAGCTGTATGAGATCACGATCAACGGCCCGACTAGCATGAATACGCTGCCAGCCCGGTTTGTGTTCGTCAAAACACCTGAGGGCAAAGAACGGCTGGCAAAATCGCTGAAACCGCAAAATGTGGGCAAGATGATGGGCGCTCCGGTCACTGCGATCATCGCGCATGATATGAATTTCTGGCATGAATTGCCGTTTTTGTTTCCGCATGATGACCGCAGGCATCTTTTTGATGGCAACCCCGCCTATTGCGAAGACACCGCCTACAGAAATGGAACCCTGCAAGGGGCCTATTTCATGATCGCCGCACGGGCCCTTGGCCTTGATGTGGGTGCAATGTCGGGCTTTTCGAACGCGATTGTCGATGAAGAGTTTTTTGCAGGCACTAGCCTCAAGTCAAACTTTCTGTGCAATATTGGATATGCTGACGAAACAGCATTGTTCCAGAAACTGCCGCGTTTTCCCTTCGAAAAGGTATGCAGTTTTGCGTAAGGAGTAACGGTATGGCTGTTAAGATGAAAACCGTTGTCACTTATCGGACGACGGCCACATGCCCAACCCACGCACGTACCGAAATCCCTGTGCGGGATCTGAATGTGGTCATCGACGAACCGCTGGAGCGGGGCGGCACCAATTTAGGCCCAACCCCGACCGAAACAGCGATGACCGCCCTGATCGCCTGCACCAATGTGATTGGGCATAAGAACGCAAAGCGCTTGGGTGTTGATCTGGGCGAGGTCACCATTGACGCAAATGCCAAATTCGATCGTCGCGGCGTTCTCATGGAGGAAGAGATCGACGTGCCGTTCCCGGCAATCACCCTAACCGTCAAATGTGCCACCGCAGCCAGCCAAGAGGAACTGGATGAAGTGGGACGCGAGACGGCCAAATATTGCGCCATCGCAAAATTGTTCGAGGCTGCTGGAACCGAGCTGACAGTGGATTGGGTCAAGACCGAATAAACGACATCAAAGAGGCGGGAGGCCTCATTCTTTGGGAGGAGAAAACATGAAAAATTGGACAAAACGCACCCTGATGGGGGCGACACTTGCCACGTTGACGGCTGTGCCGGTAGCTGCGCAAGAAAGCATCTCGGCCGTCGTGATTGATGGCTATCCTGACCGCGCTTTGTGGGTCCGCGAATTTACCGACTTTTTTATTCCAGAAGTTGATCGCCGGTTGGCCGAGACCGGTAATTACGAAATGAACTGGCAGGAAAACTACGGTGGCTCTATCGTCAAGCCGCGGGGTGTGCTGGAAGGTGTGCAGCTGGGCCTTGGTGATATCGGGATTGTCACCACGATCTTCCATTCCTCGAAACTGCCCAGCCAGGGCCTGGCTGGCGCAACGCCATTTGTATCCTCTGATGCGCGCGCGGTTGCGCAGGCGGTTGACGAAATCGCCCGCGAATTCCCTGCAATGCAGAACGAATTTGAGGCGCAAAACCAGGTCTATCTGGCGACCGGTGTTGTGCTCGACAGCTACCAGATGTTCTGCTCGAGCGAAGTGAACACAACGGCTGACCTCGAAGGCCTGAAGGTTGCGGGCGCTGGTCTGAACCTGCGTTATCTGGAAGGCATCCAGGATGCCGCTGGTGTGCGTGGCGGTTTGACCGACTTCTACAACATGCTGCAAACCGGTCTGGCCGATTGCGGTATGCTCTGGCCCGAAGCCGCAGCGACATTCAAAATCTCTGAGGTTGCGCCTTATATGCTGCGTACGGATTTCGGCGCTGTGAATTCCAAGACTGTCACAGTGAACGCTGACTACTGGGCCAGCCTGCCTGATGAGGTGAAAGAGGTTCTGCAAGCAGTTGCAATCGACTACCGCGATCACCTTGCCGGGATCGCGATGGATCGGGCGGCCGAGGCCGAAGCGGCCTATGTTGATGCTGGCGGTACCATTGTTGATGTGTCGGCAGATGACCGTGCGGCTTGGGCAGCGGCGATGCCAAATATCGCGCAAGAGCTGGCAACAACACTGAACGAAGCTGGTGAGCCCGGGACAGAAATGGTCGCGGCCTATCTGACCAAACTCGAGGATGCTGGTTTCGCGCCAGTGCGCGACTGGGCGTCCGAGTAACCGACTGAAGACCTGAGGGAGGACTGTCATCATGCTTAAGTCTGCTTTCGCAGGCCTCTCTCGGGTTGCGAATATACTTGCGATCTCGACCAATGCGCTGGGCACACTTGTTGTGCTTGGTCTGGTCGTGGTCCTGAATGTTGATGTGGTGGCGCGCGGGGTTTTCAGCGCGCCACTGAAAGGGGCGTATGAGATCGTGCAGTTCTCGGTCGTGCTGATCGTTTTCTTGCAGCTGCCCGATGTTGTGCGGGTTGACAGACTGACCCGCTCAGATGGTTTTTTGACCGTTATTGGGAAAAAACGCCCAGGCGTGGCGGCCAATATGCGCCGGATCATCAATGCGTTATCGGCCATCTTCATGGGGCTGATTGCCGATGTCACCTTCCCTGAGTTTCTGCATATGTGGGACACCCAAGACTATTTCGGTGTGCCCGGTGTCTTCACCCTTCCGTGGTGGCCCGTCAAATTGGTGATCACGGTCGGCGCAGCACTTTCTTGTCTGATTTTCGTGATCAAAGTGATCTCGGCGCAGGACCGCCCACAGCTTGTTCGGACGCCTGAACATGATGAGGCCGCAACATGACCCCGATTGAGATTGGCCTGATCTCGGTCGTTGCTATCGTCTTTCTGATCTACTCTGGGGTCTATATCCCCATCGCATTGGGCATGGTGTCCTTCGTGTCCATCTGGTTGATGCGGGACAACTTCACGCTGGCGCTGAACCTGCTGAAGATCGCCGTGGGCGATTCAGCGATGGAATACAGTTTCGCGACCATCCCGCTTTTCACCTTTATGGGGCTTATCGTGTCCAAAGCCGGGCTGGGCAGGGACATTTACGAGGTCATGACCATGCGGTTTCGCAAGGTCAAAGGCGGGATCGGTATGGCAACTGTTGGGGCCAATGCGGTCTTTGCGGCGGTGACCGGTTCGTCCATCGCGTCGGCCTCGGTCTTTACCAAGGTTTCGGTGCCGCAGATGATGGCGCAGGATTACAACCCGCGCTTTGCTGTTGGGGTTGTCGCCGGGTCCTCGGTTTTGGGCATGATCATCCCGCCCTCTGCGATGTTGATTATCTATTCCTTCGTAGCCGAACAATCGGTTGGGGACATGTTCCTTGCAGGTGTGATCCCGGGGATCATGCTGGCTATCGCCTATGTCGCAGCGATCTGGTTCATGGGGCGTTACACGCCAGGTTTTGTTGGCGGGCGTGTCGTGCAAGACACCGAATGGATGAGCCCACGTGAAGTTGCCTCAAAAACCCTGCCAACACTGGGATTGATCGTGATCGTTCTGGGCGGGATTTACACCGGATGGCTGACGGCGGTTGAGGCCGGGGCGGCAGGCGCACTTGTCGCGCTGGTCATCGCGGCGATCCGCAAATCAATGACGCTGAAAACCTTTTGGGAGGCCTTGCTGGAAACAGGCCATATCACAGCGGCGATCCTGTTCTTGATCACAGCGGCGTCGATTTACAGCCGGATGCTTGGCCTTGCTGGGTTGCCGAACCAGTTGCAAGACCTGCTTGTGGGCAATGATGCGTCTTTCTGGCGGATCATGATCCTCTACGTCCTCTTGATGCTGTTCTTGGGAACGCTGCTTGATACGGCTTCGATCATCTTGATTGTTGTTCCGCTATTCCTGCCCTTGGCCGAATCCTTGGACATGTCATTGATCTGGTTCGGGATTATCACGGTGGTCGGGGCCGAGATCGGCCTGTTGACGCCGCCGCTTGGGATATCCTGTTTCGTGATCAAATCGACCATCAATGATGATCGGATCAGCCTGAAGGATGTGTTCATGGGCGCGCTGCCCTTTGCCTTCGTGATGCTGATCATCCTGTTCATTCTGATCGAATTCCCGATCCTCAGCCTCGCACTCATCTAGGGAAATCCGGTATGCGCAATGTGACCAAAGATAATATCACCGATGTTTTCATGGGCTATATGTCCAAGGACATGAACCCGCGTATGCGCGAGGTCATGGGATCGCTCGTGCAGCATCTGCATGATTTCGCGCGCGAGACGAAACTGACCCATGATGAATGGCGCCAAGGTATTGCCTTCCTCGAAGGCTGCGCTGCCGTTGAAACAGAAGACCGGCATGAATTCGTGCTGACCTCCGATGTGCTTGGGCTGTCGTCGCTCGTGGATATGCTGCATTCGCGCAATGACGCGACTTCCTCATCTGTGCTGGGGCCGTTCCATGTGTCCGGGGCACCGCCCTTGGCTTATGGCGGGGATATGAAACGGCACTATGGCGGGCCGATCCTGCTGGCCGAAGGCACTATTCGCGATATCGATGGAAACCCGATCCCGGGGGCTGTGATTGATATCTGGCAGACGGCGCCAAACGGGCTTTATGCCAGTCAGGATGATGAGCAGGACACGTTTTCATTCCATGGGCTGATGACAGTTGGGGATGACGGGCGCTATGCCTTCACCACGGTCAAGCCGGTTGAGTACACAGTGCCATCAGACGGGCCGGTCGGGGACATTCTGCGGGCTTGTGGGCGGCACCCCTGGCGACCGTCGCACCTGCATTACATCGTAACTGCGCCGGGCTATCGCAGCCTGGTGACCGAAATTTTCCCCGATGATGACCCCTATCTTGATCAGGATACGGTCTTTGGGGTGCGCGATGATCTGGTGATGACCTATGTGGAAAAGCCCGCGTCTGCCTTCCCCGAAGGGATGGAATTGTCAGGGCAGGTGAATGATCCATTCCTGCATGTGGAATTTGACGTCAAACTCGCCCCTGAATAGACCGGCATTCGGATTGGCAACTTGGCGTGGGCAGGGCTGGTATCTGGCCAGCGCGCCGCTTAGGTTGCTCAAAACTGCAGATGGATGGTGGAATGAGCGCTGAAGGTAGTGCGGTGACACGAAATTTCGTGATCATGGGGGTGTCCGGCTGCGGGAAATCTTCCATTGGTGCGGCTTTTGCCCAAGCAACGGGGGCGGTGTTCATGGATGGGGATGATCTGCATCCACAATCGAACATCGCAAAAATGGCGGCAGGCGAGGCGCTTGATGACGATGATCGGGCGCCATGGCTGGCATCGGTTGGCAAGTGTTTTGCAGATCATGATGGGGCCTTGGTGGTTGGGTGCTCGGCTCTAAAGCGGTCTTATCGGGATGTCATCCGCGCGCATGCGCGCGGGCAGGTGACGTTTTTGCATCTGTCTGGCAGCCGGGCGGTGATCGCTGATCGGATGTCAGCGCGATCTGACCATTTCATGCCTTTGTCCCTACTCGACAGCCAGTTTGCTGCGCTTGAGCCACTTGGTGCAGATGAAAACGCAGTCACCGTTGATATCGACCAAGCACCAGAGATGATTGTAAGAGAACTGTTGGGGCAGGTGGCCCTCTAGAAGTCGTTAACCAAGCCGTGACAATTTTTCGTATAGATCGCGTAGATAGCTTGGTTTAGGCTAAGCTTGATCGTCAAGAAGGGATCACCCGATGAACATGGTCGTCTCGCAACCCAACTCCTGCGCTGACTGCCCTATTCGTCACAGCGCGGTTTGCTCAAAATGCGAGCCGGATGAATTGGTTCAACTGGAACAGATCAAATACTATCGGACCTATGCGGCCGGTCAGACGGTTTTCTTTTCAGGGGATTCGCTTGAATTTGTGGCCTCTATCGTCTCGGGCGTCTCTAGTCTAACCCGGACCATGCCTGATGGGCGGGTGCAGATGGTGGGGCTGCTTTTACCCGGCGATTTTATGGGACGACCGAACCGCGAGACGATCGAATGCGACGTCATGGCCGAGACCGAGGTGAAGCTATGCTGCTTCCGGCGCAAGCCTTTTGAGGCGATGTTGGAGGCGACCCCGCATCTGGGCCAACGGCTGTTGCAAATGACGCTGGATGAACTTGACGCTGCACGCGAATGGATGCTGGTGCTGGGGCGGAAGACGGCGCGCGAAAAAATTGCTTCGCTACTCTACATGATTGCTGTGCGGATGCAGTCGCTTAACCCAAACGGGGCGGCCAAGGCGGAATTCACCCTGCCGATTACACGTGAAACCATGGCCAATTATCTTGGGTTGACCATCGAAACGGTCAGCCGACAAATGTCGGCGCTCAGGAAAGAGGGGCTGATCGCCTTCCAGGACCGCCGTGATATCACCGTCCCAGATCTCGAGGCACTTAAGGCCGAGACAGGCGAAGACGCATAGACTGTGTTTCTATGGCCGGATGAAGACGCCCCCCCCGTTAACGCGACATCAAAATCGGCCTGTCCGCCTGCTCTAGCAGATTGCGGGTTGCACCGCCAAAAACAGCTTCGCGCAGACGGGAATGTCCATAGGCGCCGCAAACAATCATATTCGCGTCAACTTCATCGGCTCGGCGTAGCAGCATGTTGCCAATTTGCGGTTCCGTTTTGGCAAGCACGATTATGTCGGCCTTGGTGCCATGACGCATCAGATATTGGGCCATTGCTCCGCCCGGGTCTGAGCGGTCTGCCGCATGGAGGGGCGGATCAATGATGCAGATATCAGCGACATCGGCCTGCTTAAGAAGTGGTACGGCCGCCCGCGCCGCCGCCAAGGCCTCGGCGCCATCATTCCAACCCATCAGCACATGCCCACCGGGGGCGGGGGCTTTGCAGCCTTTGGGGATCATCAGAACTGGACGTTCCGCTGAAAACAGGCACGCTTCAACCAAAGCGGCCGCTTCTGGGTTTTTTTGATAGGGGCGGGGCAAGACAACAAGATCGGAGAACCGCAATTTCCGCGCAAGATATCCGGTCAAAGCAGGTCCCTGCACTGTTGCGGACTGAGTGGACCAACGGATGATTTCGCCATGCATGCGGTCCTGCAGCCACTGCTCTAGCTTTTTGCGTTGTTCTATTGCGCAGCGCGTTTGCTCCGCGACCATAACAGCCTCGGCGCCAAGGTAGTAATTATTGGTTTCAGTATGGCTGATGGTCACAACATAGATATCCAGATGGGCATCCATCCGGTCTGCAAGTGTAATCGCGGCATCAAGCCCTTCGGTAGATTGGTCTGTATCAGTCAGAATTGTCGCAATGATCCTATAAGCCATCTGATCGGCCTTCCCCATATTCGATTGAACCTGTGGGGGCGATCGTTCGCGCAAAACCGCTCCTTGGCCCGACTATGCCGGATTTTAGGAGCGGGGGTCTTGATCTAGGTCAAATAGGCGGGTGACCTTCGTCGGGTGAAACCGATGATGTGGTCCTAAGAGCCGGGCGGCAACTTCGGCTTGTTTTTGTCATTAAGGTTGGTCCAGAGATTTTTCAGAGCGTCGAACTTTGCGGTCGGATTTTGTATCTGATCGATCTCTGACGGTGTGAGTTCTGCTACTGGTTCTTCCGTGCCAACCGGCGGCGTTGGGGGCGTTGTAACCAATTCCTCGTCTTGCTCTACTTGCGCGGTCCCGCGGCTTTCTGCAGTGCCTTCTGTTTCCACGACGGTTTCTAAAACTTCAGCTTCCTCGGTGCGAACGGGCGCGGGTTCTTCTGTCGTTGCCAGTTGGGGCATGTCAAACCGAGCGCGCAAGGCTTGATGAATGTCTTGATCTTCCTCTTCCCGATAGTCCTTGTCCAAGTGGTATTCATTCATCCCTATGAACCGGCCCTCTACACTCACCTTTTGCGGTATCACGTCGCCAAATTCCAATCGGCCTTGCCATTCGGTTTCAGTCATAAAATGCTCTAACCGTAACATAAGCGGGACATCTTCAGTAATCTTTGCAAGGGCGGATAGGTCTATTTTGCTAAGATCCTCTGCGTTAAACAGCGCTACCACAACTTCTGTCGGCTCGTATTTGAGCGTGGCAGGAACGGTGGTCGCAGATTGCGATCTGCTGGTCTGTTTAACCATCGTATCGGTTGTCTTGTCATAAACATAGTGTGTCGCTTTTGGCGGTTCCAAATCAGCACTACGGCCATTGGTAGCCGACCTATCGTATTCGCTGGCCAATTGGTAAATCTGGTCTTGTGTCGGGATTTTGCCTTTCGCCTCATCAATCGGCGATTTCGGGTTTCCAAAATAGTCCATGGCGAGCTTGACTGGGTCCGCTGGTCGGGTTCTGTCGGCAGCCTCCATCCGAGGGGGTGGTGCATCACGGGTGTTTGCATTGGTGTTGGGCTGCCCTGTGCGCCCCGGAATTGGTTGCTCTTCCAGTCGCGGTGCCTCTGGATTCGGTACGCCGCGGTTCGGGTTTACTCTTGGGATATCGCCCATCTGTTCATCCTTTCATCTGTGGTTGGGAAAACCATAGCGCCCGCCAAGAGCCCCGCTGTCTCATTCAGGACAGCATCTGCTTCTTTTCGTCGCGCGGCTCATGAGGCAATCGAAACAAGCCTGCCGCTCTTGATCCACATCAAAGATGCCCAGGCAAAGACAGCCCATAAGCAGGATCAAGATAGAGCTGTCGGACCCTGCATGGGGTGCGACCAACGTAAGGGGATCTCTGATGGGGAACTATTTTAAGCTGATCGCGCTGGGGTGCATCGCGCTCTTCGCGGCGATTGGCGCAAATTGGGGACGCGATACGGCCTATATCGTCCATGCGATGATCATTCTGGGCGTGTCGGGCTATATGTTCATCCGGGTGCTGCGCAGCATCGATGAACCGGTCAAACCTACACCTGACGGGTATATGGATGATGTCGTAAGGGCCGGGGTCATTGCTACCGGGTTTTGGGGTGTCATCGGCTTTCTGGTTGGGGTGGTCATCGCCTTCCAGCTGGCCTTTCCGGCGCTCAATTTCGAAGTCCTGCAACCTTACGGCAATTTCGGACGACTGCGGCCGCTGCATACGTCAGCGGTGATTTTTGCATTCGGGGGGAACGCCCTGATCATGTCGTCTTTTTATATCGTGCAACGCACCTGCGGGGCACGGTTGTGGGGGGTAACCTGGCGTGGTTTGTGTTTTGGGGGTACAACTTGTTTATTGTTCTCGCCGCGACAGGCTACCTTCTCGGGGCAACGCAATCCAAAGAATACGCAGAGCCTGAATGGTATGTGGACCTGTGGTTGACCATCGTCTGGGTGGCGTTTTTGCTGGTATATCTTGGGACGATCTTCAAGCGGACCGAACGGCACATCTATGTGGCCAACTGGTTCCTTTTGTCCTTCATCATCACGGTGGCGATGCTGCATATCGTCAATAACATCTCGATCCCCGTGTCGATCTGGGGCAGCAAATCCGTGCAAATCTTTAGCGGCGTGCAGGATGCCATGACGCAATGGTGGTATGGGCATAATGCGGTGGGTTTCTTCCTGACCGCCGGCTTCCTGGGGATGATGTACTATTTCGTGCCCAAGCAGGCCGGGCGGCCGGTTTACAGCTATAAACTATCTATCATTCACTTCTGGGCACTGATCTTCCTCTATATCTGGGCGGGCCCGCACCATTTGCATTACACTGCTTTGCCTGATTGGGCCTCGACCCTTGGGATGGTGTTCTCAATCATCCTGTGGATGCCCAGCTGGGGCGGTATGATCAACGGTCTGATGACCCTGCAAGGGGCCTGGGACAAGCTGCGCACCGATCCGATCATTCGGATGATGGTGATCAGTCTGGCCTTCTACGGCATGTCCACATTTGAAGGACCGATGATGTCGATCCGGGCGGTCAACAGTCTGTCACACTACACCGATTGGACCATAGGGCACGTGCATTCAGGTGCGCTGGGCTGGAACGGCATGATCACATTCTCTGCCCTCTACTTCCTGACACCAAAACTGTGGGGGCGGGCGCAGATGTATTCCTTGAGCGCAATCAACTGGCACTTCTGGTTGGCCACGATCGGCATCATTCTCTACGCGGCCTCGATGTGGGTGACCGGGATAATGGAAGGCCTGATGTGGCGGGAAGTCGACGCCAACGGATTCCTGGTGAACAGCTTTGCCGACACCGTATCCGCAAAATTCCCAATGTATGTGGTCCGTGGACTGGGCGGGGTTCTGTATCTCGGGGGCGCGCTGATCATGGCCTGGAATATGTTCATGACTATTCGCGGCGGTGCCAGGGTTGCGGCCCCGGTTGGCGTCCCGGCTGAATAAAGGAGGGCTGAGACATGTCTGATACAACACCAAATAGTGGGCCAGCCAAAGGCTTCCTTGCCAGACACGCCATCCTGGAACGGAGCCCGACGTTATTGCTGGTTTCGTCTTTGCTGGTCGTGAGCATCGGCGGGATTGTTGAGATCGCACCCCTCTTCTGGCTTGAGAACACAATTGAAGAGGTCGAAGGGGTAAGGCCATATTCCCCGCTCGAGCTGGCGGGGCGCGACATCTACATCCGCGAAGGATGCTATGTCTGCCACAGCCAAATGATCCGACCCATGCGGGACGAGGTCGAACGCTACGGGCATTATTCATTGGCCGCGGAATCGATGTATGACCACCCGCATCAATGGGGGTCCAAGCGGACTGGACCTGATCTTGCCCGGGTTGGCGGCAAATATTCCGATGACTGGCATGTCGATCACTTGGTCCGGCCGCAATCGGTCGTGCCTGAATCGATCATGCCCGGCTATGCCTATTTGCTCGATACGAGGGTGAACGCCGAATATACGGCCGATCTTGTGGCAACGCATCGCTTTGTGGGTGTGCCCTATACCGATGAAATGATCGAGGTCGCGGCGTCTGATGTCATCGCGCAGGCTGATCCGGATACGGATGCCTATGATGACCTGCTCGAACGCTACCCGGGCGCACAGATCCGCAATTTTGACGGGCAGCCCGGTGTCTCCGAGATGGATGCACTGATCGCCTATATGCAGATGCTGGGCACGACAGTCGATTTCTCGACCTTCACCCCTGATGCAAGCCGTTAAGGAGAGCTGGTAATGGATACATATTCTTGGCTGCGTGAACTTGCAGATAGCTGGGTGCTGCTGGCGATGTTCCTTTTCTTCGTGGGCAGCATCTTATGGGTATTTCGACCGGGCAGCCGCGCTGTCCATGATGAAACGGCCCAAATTCCCTTTCGTAACGATGACCGTCCGGGCCAAGCCGCCCAAGACAGCAACACCAAGGAGCTGCAATCATGAGCAGCGAGACTCCAAAAGATATCGACGACGTGACAGGCATTGACACAACTGGTCACGCCTGGGACGGGATAAAAGAACTGAACAATCCCCTGCCGCGTTGGTGGTTATGGTGTTTGTACCTGACCATCCTTTGGGGGATTGGCTATACAATCGCCTTCCCGGCTTGGCCTATGATCAGTGGGGCAACAGCAGGTGTGCTAGGCTACTCCACCCGGGCCGAAGTCGCAGCCGAAATTGCCCGTTTCGAAGATGCCAATGCTGAAATCTCGGCGCAATTGGCTGCCGCTGATCTGAACACGTTGACCAGCGATGAAGATCTCAATCGTTTTGCCATTTCGGCGGGCGGGGCGGTTTTTCGCAACAATTGCTCGCAATGTCACGGCGCGGGTGCGGCAGGTGCCGAAGGCTATCCGAACCTGCTGGATGATGATTGGCTATGGGGCGGTGATTTCGACAATATCGCTTACACAATCCGGCACGGCATTCGCAATGACGAGGATTGGGATGCACGCTATTCCGAGATGACCGCCTTTGATGACATCCTATCGCGGGATGAGGTGGACGCTGTCGTTCAGCATGTTCTGGCCATTTCCGGGCAGACCCATAACGCTGAATTGGCAGCAGCTGGATCAACCGTTTTCCTGGATAACTGCGCGGCCTGTCATGGCGATAGCGGGGCGGGGAACCGTGATTTGGGGGCGCCGAACCTGACCGATGCGATCTGGCTCTATGGCGGCGATGAAGCGGCGTTGGAAGAGACAATTCGCTATGCGCGGTTTGGTGTCATGCCGCCCTGGGCCGGTCGGCTGACTGAGGCTGAGATCAATGCCGTAACCGCCTATGTCCACCAATTGGGGGGCGGCGAATAACCCTACAGGATCGCGCATCATACCACCTGTTCGCGCATCGGTATGGTGATCGTGATGGAAAAGGTGCCCGCCCTGCGGGCGCCTTTTTCTTTGTGTTTTTGCAGCGTTCATGCAGAATAAACCCAAGCTGGGGGCTGGTATGAATACGGAAACGAAAATCAAGGCTGTCACGGCCATGATCGCTGTCATCGGACTGATCGCAGGGATTTTTCAGTTCATACATGTGCAATCCATCGCTGCCGCGACACCGTTTTTGCAAAAGAAACTGCTTTGGTGCGAAGAGGCCGTTGATACGGCCGCTAGAATTGCAACCTCTGAGACACCAGAACAGCCAGATTTGCAGCGGTTTTGGCAGCTTTATTGGGGTAAGATGGGTTTGATCGAAAATGAGACGGTCAAAGCCGCGATGATCCGTTTTGGTGCTAGTCTGACGGCGCTTGACCTGTCCTATCAAAGCCCGGACGCCGCCAACTCCGATGATGCAAAAGCATTTGCCCCGGAAAATGTCATTGCGAACGCGTCCGAAGACAGCTTGCAAGACCAGTCGCTGGCCCTTGCGCATGCGTGCCGTGATGAGCTGTCCCGAGAATGGTCCGCGCGCTGGACGCGGTCCTGACCCTAAGCCTCTTGGGCAAGCCGCTCTTCAAGCACGTCAAACGGCACGCCGGGTTCGTCCTTTGCGCCGCGAATAACCAATGATGTCTTAACCGACGCGACATTTTCTGCGCTGGTAAGTTCTTCGGTCAGGAACCGCTGGAAACTGCGAAGATCGGGGGCCACGCATTTCAGAATAAAATCGACCTCGCCGTTCAGCATGTGGCATTCGCGGACAAGGGGCCAACCTTTGCACAAGGCCTCGAAAGCAGACAAATCCACCTCGGCCTGGCTGACCAAACCGACCATGGCAAAGACCTGCACCTCAAAACCCAACTCGCGGGCGTTTACCTCGGCGTGATAACCATGGATGAAGCCCTGTTCTTCCAAGGTGCGGACCCGGCGCAGGCAGGGCGGGGCAGATATTCCAACACGTTTTGCCAGCTCAACATTGGTCATACGACCATCGGCCTGAAGCTCGGCAAGAATCATACGGTCGATTTCATCAAGTTTCGTGCCTGGCATCCCTGAACCCTTGTTGTTTTCCAAATACTAGGCTAGCCGCCCGATTTGCGCAATAAAGTTTCTGTAATTGGTAATAATATAACGGCGAATGTCCGGCGGCCTGCTCTTTTAACATTGGGGCGGCGGGGATATATCGGTGCCGATATATTTTATGAGGCTGCCATGACCACGACCCGTCACACCAAAGTTCTGATCATCGGCTCCGGCCCTGCTGGCTATACGGCTGGCGTTTATGCTGCGCGGGCGATGTTGGCACCTGTGCTGGTACAGGGGATTGAACCGGGCGGGCAGTTGACCACCACAACCGAGGTTGAAAACTGGCCCGGCGATACCGAGGTGCAAGGCCCCGATCTGATGCTCCGGATGGAGGCACATGCACGCGCCATGGGTTGCGACATCGTCGGCGATATTATCACTTCGCTTGATTTGCAGAACCGGCCTTTCAAAGCGCAGTCTGACAGCGGCACGGTCTATACTGCGGATGCTGTGATCCTATGCACTGGCGCGCGCGCTAAATGGCTCGGGCTGCCGACCGAAGAGAAATTCAAAGGCTTTGGCGTCAGCGCCTGCGCGACCTGCGATGGCTTCTTTTACCGCGGTCAGGAAATTGTTGTTGTCGGCGGCGGGAATACGGCGGTCGAAGAGGCGCTGTTCCTGACGAACTTCGCCTCAAAGGTGACGCTGATCCACCGGCGTGACGAATTGCGGGCCGAAAAAATTCTGCAGGATCGTTTGTTCAAGAACCCCAAAATCGAAACGCTTTGGTTCCACGAAGTCGAAGAGGTGTTCGGCACCGAAAACCCGCTTGGTGTGGAAGGCGTACGTGTAAAACATACCAAAACCGGCGAGATTACAGAAATCGCGGCCAAAGGTGTCTTCATCGCCATCGGCCACGCACCGTCATCGGAATTAGTCAAAGACCAGCTGGAAACGCACTCTGGCGGTTATGTGGTGGTTGAGCCTGGCACAACACGCACCGCAATCCCGGGTGTCTTTGCGGCAGGTGATCTGACCGACCATGTCTACAGGCAGGCGGTGACCAGCGCCGGGATGGGCTGCATGGCGGCACTGGATGCCGAAAAATATCTGGCTGAGCTGGACGACGCGTGATGCAAGGGGCTGCGCCGACATCGCAGGACCCCAGATTTATTAAGCATACCGGACAATTCTATCGTATCGTATTTGCAGCTTATGCGGACAAAGTGCTGGATGGTGTCATCCATTCCGAAGGACGGTTTCACAAAAACGGACAGACAGCACTTTATGCGTCACCGTCGCATGAGACCGCGAGCGTTGCGATTGATATCTACGTCAAACCAGGCGACGCGGACCGTGTGATCGTGCCGTTGCTGTTGGAAAACGCCCGCTTGGCCGACCTGCGCGACCGCGCGCTGTGCGCGGCGCTTGGGATTGATCCATCCTGGCCTAGCGTCCCTTGGGCTGATCAGCGGGCGGCTGGGCAAATGGCGACCAGCTGGCTGGCGTCCGACGCCGTGCGGCAAGCGGGTGCGGATGGGATGATCTATAGCTCGCGCAGGGCACCGTCGCGTTGGCATGTCGTTCTTTTTTCTTGGAACAAGGCGACAGGGGCACAATTGCGGCAGAACGGACCTGCCACAACATGGGTGCAGCCAGGGGCTACGTCCGTCTGATCAGGAGATGGCCGGTCAGCCGTTCTATGCTTCTTGTATGGCGGCGAATTGCCGTTCTTTTTACGTCGGTTTGCTAGACATTGCCCCTCGGTGGGGTCTATGCCACTCCAAATTGAAATGACATCGTCAGGCAAGCCAATGGTCCTTGATCTCGCTCCGATCCCCGAACTCTATGTCTCATATGAGAGCGCGCAGAAAATGAAAATGGAAGCGGCTGATCTGATCAGCCACGACCTGTCCCCGCGTCAATGCTGCGATCTAGAGCTTTTGATGAATGGCGGTTTCAACCCGCTCAAAGGGTTTTTGACCGAGGCTGACTATGACAGCGTTGTCGATAGCATGCGCCTGACGGATGGCACGCTTTGGCCAATGCCGATCACGCTTGATGTCTCTGCCGATTTTGCCAGCACGGTTGAACTGGGGCAGGATATCGCGCTGCGCGACCAGGAAGGCGTGATCTTGGCGACGATGACGGTGACTGACAAATGGACGCCTAATAAATCCCGTGAAGCGGAAAAGGTGTTTGGTGCGGATGACAAGGCGCATCCGGCGGTAAATTATCTGCACAACACGGCAGGCGATGTTTATCTGGGTGGCCCGATAACAGGCATCCAGCAGCCCGTGCATTATGATTTCCGGGGGCGGCGCGACACGCCAAACGAATTGCGCGCCTATTTTCGCAAACTGGGCTGGCGCAAAGTTGTGGCGTTCCAGACCCGCAACCCGCTGCACCGTGCCCATCAGGAACTGACTTTCCGCGCAGCCAAGGCCGCACAGGCCAATCTGTTGATCCATCCGGTCGTGGGAATGACCAAGCCCGGTGACATTGACCACTTCACGCGCGTGCGTTGCTATGAGGCGGTGCTTGACCAATACCCGTCCTCAACAACCACGATGAGCCTTCTGAACCTTGCCATGCGCATGGCTGGCCCGCGCGAGGCTGTTTGGCACGGTTTGATCCGCAAAAACCACGGCTGCACCCATTTCATCGTTGGGCGTGACCATGCGGGGCCAGGTAAGAACTCAGCAGGTGAAGACTTCTACGGGCCCTATGATGCACAGGAATTGTTCCGCAAGCATCAGGATGAAATGGGCATCGAAATGGTCGACTTTAAGCACATGGTCTATGTGCAGGACCGTGCCCAATACGAACCCGCGGACGAAATCGCAGATAAAGACGACGTCACTATCCTGAATATCTCAGGCACAGAATTGCGGCGGCGGTTGTCGGAAGGGCTGGAAATCCCGGAATGGTTCTCATTCCCGGCGGTCGTGGAAGAGCTGCGCAAAACGCGCCCCCCACGGGCCAGCCAAGGCTTCACTGTGTTTTTCACCGGGTTTTCCGGGTCGGGTAAATCTACTATTGCGAATGCGTTGATGGTCAAGCTGATGGAAATGGGCGGGCGTCCCGTGACGCTGCTGGATGGGGATATCGTCCGCAAAAACTTGTCGTCTGAGCTGGGCTTTAGCAAAGAGCACCGCGATCTGAACATCCGCCGGATCGGCTATGTGGCCTCTGAGATCACCAAAAACGGCGGCATTGCGATCTGTGCGCCGATTGCCCCTTATGAAACCACACGGCAGGCCGTGCGCGAGGACGTCGAACAGTTTGGCGCGTTCCTTGAGGTGCATGTCGCTACCTCTATCGAGGAATGCGAACGGCGTGACCGCAAAGGGCTTTATAAGCTGGCGCGCGAAGGCAAGATCAAAGAATTTACCGGTATCTCCGATCCTTATGACGTGCCTGAAAATCCCGAATTGCGGCTTGAAACCGAAAATGTACCCATCGACAATTGCGCGCACCAAGTTATTCTGAAACTCGAAAGTCTTGGTTTAATCAAGGGTTAGGACGGATAGTGGGGCATGAGCGTTATAGTCTCTCTTACGACGATACCGCCTCGGTTTTCGCATATCGGTTCAACGCTTGACGGTTTATTGCGTCAAACGGCAAAGTTGGACGAGATCCGCCTCTACATTCCGCGCAAATATCGCCGGTTCCCCGACTATGACGGCAACTTGCCCGAGGTGCCTGCCGGGGTTCGCATTGTGCGATGTGACGATGATTTTGGTCCTGCAAGCAAGGTATTGCATGCGGTAGATGATTTACATGGGTCTGACTGTAAGCTGATCTATTGCGACGATGATCGGCGATATCAGCCCGATTATTTCGAACAGATGATCCCCGAAAGTGACAAACGGGACGGTACTTGTATCGCCGTGGCAACACGCGACATTAGTGAAATATGTGCGACGCAGGGCGAACAGCCTGGACCGCGTGCGCGGCCATATCGAAAAGACCTTTATTACCGGCTAAGAAGGATCGGGCAGATTTGCAGCAAGCCATTTGGCGGCGGTCGGCAACGTCCTTCGTGGCCACGGAATTCGGATGCTGGTTTTGCCGATATCGCGCGCGGCGTCGGCGCGGTGTTGGTCAGACCTGACTTTTTCGACGCGGCGGCCTATGACATTTCAGATGTACTTTGGAGCGTTGATGATGTCTGGCTTTCTGGGCAGCTCGCACGGCTAAACATTCCGATTTGGGGGCTATCAGATATCAACATGCCGCCCCCAGCGGCTGGCGAGGATGTCGCAAACCTGCTCGATGCGTGATCGATGGGGCTGACCGTCGTTGGCGTGAGGCGCTGATCAAAACCGTGGATGCGGCCCGGCTCTATGGATTATTGCGGGTGTCGGCGCTGCCTGGATCGATCCCTAAGACCGCCCCCCGAAGGTTGGGACCATTACAGCGCGGCCAAGCTTGCACTACGCGGGGACATCTTGACGAGTGATACGCTGGCAATGCGGCGGGACAGGACCACGGATGAGGACTATCTGGCCCATATACAGCGGCAAGAACCCACGTTTCTCAAACAGCTTTTCTATTTGCGCCATGTCCGCAAACTGTTCCTGGATGAGCCTGCATTCAAGACCAGCAATCTGGGTGCGCAGCTAACGCTCTTGGGGTATATGCTGATCCACAGCTATTTGCCGCTGACAGACCGGCCAAAGCTTTACTCCCGACTGCGAAAAATCGGTAATCGGCTGGGGCGGATCGGTGGATGGTTGCCTTTCTAGGTATCGGAGGAGAGGGATGAAAACAGGTGTCATTCTCGCAGGTGGCAAAAGCGAACGCTTTGGCGGCGTGAATGCGTTGCCCAAACCTGCCGTGCAGATCGGGGAGACGCCGATGGTTTTGCATGCGGCGGGCGCGCTTGTAAGGGCCGGATGCCGGCACGTCATTGTCTTGACAGGGGCCAATCATGATCGCCTGCAACAGGCGCTGGGGCTCAGCGACAATGAAGGCATGCTGACCGTTGGGGATGGGGCAACAGTACCATTCACCCTGCGATTTTCTGGCGAGGCGACCGGTACGGGTGGACGGCTGCTTTATGTCAGCGCCGAAGAATTCGCGCCAGGTGTGCTGATCTCTTATACCGACGTATTTTCAGATTTTGATCCTGCAACCTTGTCTGATTTGCAGGTGCAAAAGGGCGTGACCCTGGTAATGCTGGCGGTCAATCCGCGCCAGCCCTGGGGCGAGCTTGAATTTGATGGTGACAGGGTCTCTGGCTTCCGCGAAAAACCTGTTTTACGGGGGACGTGGATCAATGGCGGTATCTTTGCTGCCGGGCCCGAGCTGCAAGACGCCATCCACGCCCCATCAGATAGCCTTGAGCAGTAAGTGATGGCGCGCCTCGTTCGCAACGGGATGGTCGCAGCCAAGCGGCATAGCGGGTGGTGGGCCTCGATCAACTCAGCCAAAGATCTGCGCGAGATGACAGACAGCACCGGGATCGATTTCTGGACACAGCACCCGCCCAAATTATGCGGGGGCACGGCGCGCTAGGTTTCCACCTAACGCCCCGGGATTGCCCCGCGTTTGACGCCCTTGTCCTGCCAACTTTCCAGCGCTTCAACCGCTTCTTCGGCCGTTTCCACAAAGCGGAACAGTTTCAGGTCATCGGCCGAGATCGTGCCCGCATCGGCCAAGGCATCCCAGTTGATGATCTTTTCCCAAAAGGATTTGCCAAATAGCAAGAATGGCACTTGGGCCATGCGGCCCGTCTGGATCAGGGTAAGCGCTTCGAAAAGCTCATCCAGCGTTCCAAAACCGCCGGGAAACACACAAACGGCTGAGGCGCGCATCAAAAAATGCATCTTTCGGATCGCGAAATAATGGAAGTTAAAGCAAAGCTCGGGGGTGACATAAGCGTTCGGGGCTTGCTCATGTGGCAAGACGATATTCAGCCCGATGGACCGCCCGCCTGCATCCTCAGCGCCGCGATTGCCAGCCTCCATAACGCCCGGCCCGCCGCCAGTAACGATGACATCATCGGTGCCGCCGGTTTTCAGCGATTTGGCCGTCATCATCTCGGCAAAGCGTCGGGCCTCTTCGTAATATTTGCTCAGATCAGCCAGCGTCTGGGTTCGGGCCTGGTCTTTCTTGGCAGGCTCAGGGATACGGGCGCCGCCAAAAAGGACGATGGTAGAATTTACCCCGGCCTCATTCATCAGCATTTCGGGTTTGAGCAATTCCAGTTGCAACCGCACCGGCCGCAGCTCTTCGCGGCATAGAAAATCCTCATCAGCAAAGGCCAGCGCATAGGACGGGGCGCGGGTTTGCGGAGTGTCGGGGATATTTTTGACATCTTCGCGGTCCTGTTGACTGTCACGAAGCGGGTGGTGCCGGTTTTCTTGCATTATGAATTCCTGTCTTGCTTGGCCCAAACTTGCCTGCATGGCCGTAAGATGCAATGCAAATAAGGTGGTCACGCAAAAAGGAGCTTGCGATGTTAATCAATACGCCGATCTGCGATTTTGGAAGGCCCGCCCCGGATTTCACTTTGGCGACCCCGGATGGGCAGACCCATTCGCGCGATAGCCTGATGGGCGAAAAGGGGCTCTTGATTGCCTTCATCTGCAATCATTGCCCCTATGTGATCGCGATCATTGACCGGCTGGCGACTGACCTGCAGGCCCTTGAGGCCCAGGGGATCGGCACCGCCTGCATCATGAGCAATGATTGGCAAAGCTACCCCGCCGATAGCCCAAAGAATATGACCCGCTTTGCCCAGGCGCATGGGCTGACCGCCCCCTATCTGGTGGACGCCGACCAATCCGTCGCCCGCGCCTATGATGCGGTCTGCACCCCCGATTTCTTTGGCTTTGATGCCAAGGGTGGGTTGCAATACCGGGGCCGAATCGATGATGCCGGGATGAAAGACCCGGCGGCGCGCAAACCAGAATTGCTTGAAGTGATGACGGCGGTTGCGACCTCCGGGAAGGGCCCCAAGGTGCAACATCCGTCCATGGGCTGTTCGTTGAAGTGGCGATAGCGGGTGGCGACATCACTCATCAAATGCTGCCACGACATGGCTTTCTTCGTGCAAACCTCAATAAGTTTCGTTACGATAAGGTACCGATAACTTGGCGGATAGGCTCCGCGATTTTCATGACATATCAAATACACGCGGTCCCGTATGGCCCGGCCAGCAAGGAGCATGGCAGCTAATAGCGTAAAGGAAAGCAGCATTTCCTGGACTAAAGCTGCAGCGCTGAAAGATGCACGACAGGTGCGAAATAAACTCAGTTTCAGAAATCAACGCGGACAGTTCTTTATCGAGGGTGTGCGCAATTTTGTGCGGGCCCATGACAATCGGTTTGTCATTGACTGCGTGATCTACAGTGAGAAACTGCTCATAAATCCATTGGCGCGTAAGCTGGTCCGACGCCGCAAACGCGATGGTATTCCTACATTTAGCGTCTCGCCCGAAGCTTTCCGCAAACTCTCGACGGCCAAACGTGCTTCGGGCGTGTGCGCGCTGCTCCGGCAAAGATGGACAAGGTTCGAAGACTTGCCGCCCAAGCAGCAAATGTGCTGGACGGTGCTTGAACGGGTGCAATCGGAAGGTAATTTTGGCACGCTGATACGGTCTTCAAGTGCGGCTGGTGCCGCGGGCTTTATCCTTGTGGGTGACCATGTGGACCCCTATGCGCCTGCAGTGATCCGGTCCTCGATGGGCGCGGTCTTTCAACAGGCCTTCATCAGAACAGATTGGGACACACTGCGCCATTGGGTTGCGCAGACGGGCAATCCAGTCATCGGGGCGACGCCAGACGCGGAAACGGGATTGTACGAATTCGCCTGCCCAACCGGGACGCCCTTGCTGATGTTCGGCGAAGAGCGACACGGTCTAAGTCATCAGCAAACGGCATTATGTACCAACCTTGTAAGCATTCCCATGTGCGAAGGGACGGATTCCCTCAACCTTGGTGTCGCCGGTAGCTTGCTTTTGTATGAAGTGCGCAGGCAGCGTTACAACGCTAAGGCAATCTGAGACAACGGGTAGCGTGCAGAGCAATCTGATTTTCTGCCCGTTTTCCCATGCCGCCTCGAAAGGGCCCGGTACCCAGCTTTCCACTTTGAGCCGTTGAATGATCCCCGTCTCCGGGCTAGACAGCCCCAGATACAAGACCGGAGAGCTTTCATGTCTAACGCCCAACTGGAAACCGCTATTGAGGCCGCATGGGAGGCCCGTGATCAGATCACCCCCGCCACCACAGGCGAAACCCGCGAAGCTATTGAGGATACGCTGGGTGCCCTCGACAGCGGCAGCCTGCGCGTGGCCGAAAAACAAGCGGACGGCAGCTGGCATGTGAACCAATGGGCCAAGAAGGCCGTGCTGCTGGGGTTCCGGATCAAGGATATGGAACAGCAAGACGGCGGCCCGCAGGGCAGCGGCTGGTGGGACAAGGTCGACAGCAAGTTCAAAGGCTGGGGCGACAATCAATGGAAGGCCGCTGGTTTCCGTGCGGTCCCCAACGCGGTCGTGCGCAAATCCGCCTTTATCGCCCCCGGTGTGGTCCTGATGCCCTCTTTCGTGAACCTGGGCGCTTATGTGGACGAAGGCACCATGGTTGACACCTGGGCCACCGTGGGCAGCTGCGCGCAGATCGGCAAGAACGTGCATCTGTCTGGCGGCGTCGGCATCGGCGGCGTGCTGGAGCCTATGCAGGCTGGCCCAACCATCATCGAAGACAATTGCTTTATCGGCGCCCGCTCTGAGGTGGTCGAGGGCTGCATCGTCCGCGAAGGGTCCGTACTGGGGATGGGCGTGTTCATCGGCCAGTCGACCAAGATCGTGGACCGGGACACTGGCGAGGTCATGTACGGCGAAGTGCCGCCCTATTCGGTGGTTGTGGCGGGCTCCATGCCCTCAAAAAACAACGTGAACCTCTATTGTGCCGTGATCGTGAAACGGGTCGACGAAAAGACCCGGTCCAAGACCGGCATCAACGAATTGCTGCGGGACTAGGGTGTTTTAGTTCATGGTGAAGCATCGATTTTTGATGAACTGGAAACACCACAGATGATCCTCAGCCGTATCCTGGCGCGCAAGCGCATCGCGGCTGGGATACGGCCGTCGTTCAAGGCGGCGTGGCTGCCGGTCGCTGCCGATATCGCGATGATTGCCCTGCTACTGGCCTGGCTGTTTCTTCCGGCGGTGTCGCTGACATTGATCATGGAGCTGACGCTCTTTTGGCGGATCCTTGTGTTGATGATTGTCATCTACGCACCGTTGCAGGTGGTGATCATCGTTTCGACAATCTGGGCGGTCAGATCACGGTGGGAAGAAAAGGACAGCCAATGAGCAAAAAGCAAAGCCGGCAACAGGTCTTTACCCTGCTGGTCGAGGTCGGGCGCAATCAGGGCGATGGGCTACCTGATGAGGCAACGGGCGGCGCCCTGATGTGCTACGCCAGCGGGATCGATGAGGCCGAGGCGGTCCGCGAAACCGTGGCGATCCTTAAGCAAGCGGATCTGGCGCCGTTGGATGTGTCAGGCTACGGCACGCTAGAGGAACGGCTGGCCGAAGGCCACGACATTTCGCAGGATGAAAAAGACCTGATGCAGCGCGCATTGGATGAGAACAGTGTTATCGTTGCACAGATGACGCCGTTTTTTGACTCGGCAGTATGAAAGAAAGCCAAAGGCAGTTTTGAGCCCAATAAGACCGATGCTGCGCTTAACCCCAATGGCTGCTTTTCGGTATGCGGCAAACAATTTGGCCAGTAAGATGGGTAGCTGAATGGAACGCTACCGCAAACAATTGGATTAATTGCATGACCGTCAACACGAGCTTGATTGATGTCATTGAAAAACCGCCATCAGTTGAGGAATATCTAAAGCTTCGCAGAGAGGGCGGGCTAAGTGCGTTTTCCATTGAGGCAGCGGAAATCGGTCTTAAAGGCACACTATTTGCGGTGACACTTCGTTGCGAACACGAGGCCATCGGAATGGGACGGATCGTCGGAGACGGTGGCTGTTTTGTGCAGATTGTTGATATTGCCGTTGCCCCTCGTTTTCGAAGTAAGGGTCTTGGAAAGCTGGTGATGACATCACTGATGAATTGGGCAAAAAAAGAGTTGCCGGAAACGACCTTTCTAAGCCTTCTTGCGGATGTTCCTGCGAACAAACTTTATGAAAAATTTGGCTTCACAGAAACTGCGCCTGCGTCACTTGGGATGTCGTGCCGGATTGCTAAGTCCTGAAAGAGATTTCAGCCGTCGGCACGACCGAAACAGCGCATGGCCCAGCATCAAATCCATCTAAAGTGTTGTTGTGATGAGCGATTATCTCGGATTGGGTTAAGGCTCCGGAATCCCCAGTACAGTGACCATCAGAAGCAAGCACAACATCAAATCCAGAGGACACTGCGCGTCTAACAGTTGTATCGACGCAAAACTGCGTCATGCACCCACCGACGACGAGACGAGATGCCCCAACCCGCGTGAGATGTTCCGAAAGATCCGTTTCATGGAACGAGTCGCAGCTCACCTTATGGACAACAATGTCTTTTGGGGTCGGAGCAAGTCGAGGTACGATTTCCCAACCGTTGGTGCCTACTGCCAGTCGATGCCCTGCTGGACCATCATTTTGAACAATGATTGTCTGAACGCCTTGCGACGCGGCATTTTCCTTTAGAATGGAAAGCCTCCCAACAACTGCGTCGAAATACGACGTGACGGCTTCGACGCGGTTATCGCTTGCCGTACCGTCGAGGATGGCATTTTGAACATCAATAATAAGAAGAACATCTGTCATACTGCGTTGTCACGTGCTCAAACTTCAGCGTCAACAACTACCTGCAACACTTGGTTTGAAAAGAAAGGAGCAGACATTCGCGCAGCCGCAGCGAATTGCAGGTTCGTCCCGCAAAGCGGACATGCGCGCCCCCTCCCAACGTCCACGCAGCCGGTAACAAAATTGCATCCCCTTTCACTTCCCGTTAGCCATGGTGGAAAAAGGAGCCGCTGCATGCCCATTGATCCCGTTGCCCTGACCGCTGATCTGGTCCGTTGCCCCTCTGTCACTCCGGCCGAGGGTGGCGCTTTGGTTTTGCTGGAGCGTGTGCTGAGCGAGGCAGGCTTTACCTGTACCCGTGTGGACCGGGGCGGCATTTGCAATCTTTACGCACGTTGGGGACGGCAGGGGGCAAATCGCAGCTTTGGTTTCAACGGGCATACCGATGTCGTCCCCTTGGGGGATGAGACCGCCTGGACCATGCCGCCTTTTGGGGCCGAGATCAAAGATGGGTTTCTTTACGGACGCGGGGCCACGGACATGAAATCCGGTGTGGCCGCCTTTGCCGCCGCTGCCATTGATTTTGTGACGGAAACGCCACCTGATGGGGCCGTGATCCTGGCGATCACGGGTGATGAAGAGGCGGACGCACTGCACGGGACCACGGCGCTCTTGGATTGGATGGGCGCGCATAATGAGGCGATGTCAGTTTGCCTGGTGGGCGAGCCGACCTGCCCAAATGTGATGGGCGAGGCGATGAAAATCGGTCGGCGCGGCTCTTTGACGGCATTTTTCACGGCAACCGGTGTGCAGGGGCATGCCGCATACCCGCACCGGGCCAAAAACCCGATGCCTGCCATGGCGCGATTGATGGACATCCTGTCATCGCGGGTGCTTGATGAAGGCACAGCACATTTTGACCCGTCATCCTTGCAGGTGCTGACAATCGACACGGGAAACCCGGCGACCAATGTGATCCCCGCGCAAACCAAGGCGACGCTGAATATCCGGTTCAACGACACCCATTCAAGCGCGGAACTGATTGCATGGATGCAGTCCGAGACAGACAAAGTAGCCGCCGATTTCGGGGTGACGTTTGACATGCAGGTCAAAGTATCCGGCGAAAGCTTTGTGACCCCGCCCGGGCCCCTTTCTGATCTGATCGGCAAAGCTGTGACGGCTGAGACAGGGCGGACGCCCACGCTGTCGACGTCGGGGGGAACCTCAGATGCACGTTTCGTAAAAGATCACTGTCCGGTCGTCGAATTTGGATTGGTTGGCAAAACCATGCATCAGGTGGATGAACGGGTGGCGGTCGACCAGATCGGGCAGCTCAAGACGATCTATAAACGTATCCTGACGGATTATTTTGCATGATCGCGGTTGTGACTGATTACGCGCCGTGTATCGCGCTCAGGCGCGAGGTGTTCATTGAGGAACAAGGCATCTCCGAGCCTGATGAGATCGATGATCTGGACGATCAGGCAATTCATCTTTTGGCGACGGTTGATGGGCGCCCCGTCGGCACCGCACGCCTATTGATTGAGGGCGAGATAGGGAAAATTGGCCGCATTTGTGTGCTGCCTGATCGGCGCGGCACCGGGCTTGGGGCGGCGCTGGTGCGTGCGGGGATGGATCATTTGCGGCAAATCCCGGGGGTGACGCAGGCAAAGCTTGGCGCGCAGGACCATGCGATTGGGTTCTATGCAAAGCTGGGCTTTGTACCTATCGGGCCTTTTTATGATGACGCGGGCATCCCGCATCAGGATATGATCAGAGCGTTGTGAATTGGCGCTTTCCCAGTCTATGCATAAGAAAAACAAACGAGGCCATATCATGCTCAACAGGATACTTTCAGCCATTGCCGCCTGCCTGGCGCTCAGCGCATGTGCCAGCCAATACAGTGTCGTCGAACGCACCGGCCCCGATGAGCTGCTGAAGCTGCGGGCAGGGCCGGGTCTTGGGTATCGGGTGATCCTTGGCTTGCCTGACGGGACCGAACTGAACCGCCAGGAGTGCGTGACCGAACTGGGCCAGCTTTGGTGCGAGGTCTCGCTTGTCGAATCCCCCGAAGTAACCGGTTATGTCTCGGCCGACTACATCACCGGCATTTAACGGCGTGTCATAAAGCGGGGGTTGACCTCGCCTTTAAAGCAACGCGGGAAATAGGGGTAACTGTCGGTGGCGAAATAGGTATAGGTCCCGTCGACCATCCCGCCATTACATTCATCCAGCGTGCCGCTACCGGCCATGTATTCGAAATCTTCCTCAAAGCTGCCATCATAGGCACCGCCCGGCGCGCTGCTGCGGGTGCCGCTGCGCAATTGCCAGGATGAGATCGCGGTGCTGGGGCTATAACGAATTTCGAACCCGTCAGGGGCGTAACCCAGCAATGAGCCCTCTTGGTCGGCCATCAGATCAGATGACACCGCGTGATAATGATAAAGACCGGACCGGTCGACATGCCCGTTCTGCGCATCCATCCCCAGACTGCGGGGATCATGCATGGCCTGTTGGCGCCAATCGCTCGGGGTCGCACCAAGATTGCGGCGGCCATTTGGGTCGTAATAGCCGGCTGTATAGGGCCGTATGGGCACACCAGTGACTGAAACACCCACGGTCATCAGCCCTTCGGTGACGGTGTTGGACAATTCCGGGTCAGTTGGAAAGCAAAAGCGCAGGGTTTGTTCGCGAAAGGCATTTGGGTTGGCCGGGTTCGGAAAGCGGCCCATCTCATGATCGGGCACCCCGTTTGAGGCGATACAAGTCATGTCACCTTGCGTGGTCAAACTGATCTCGTTTTCATGGGCTGCCAGCGCGGCAGGATGCAAAAGTGAAAAAAGGATAGCGATACGGGTCGGGGTCATGGCGGGCTCCTGTTGGCGGTGTCTGAGGTTATACGGGCATGCGGGGCGCTTCCGTCGCACCCGATTGGTCAGCGTATCGCCAACGGGGATGACGCCTTGCGCGCCGCGTGTTAGGCCATGACCATGACACGCATCCCCACCAAGTCTGAGATTCTGCAATGGATCTCTGAAAACCCCACCAAAACAGCCAAACGCGATATCGCCAAAGCCTTTGGAATCAAGGGCGCCGCTCGGATCGATCTGAAACGGCTTTTGAAAGAATTGCAGGACGACGGAAAATTAGCCAAGCGGCGCAGTTCTTACCGAGATGCCGAAGAATTACCGCCTGTTTCGGTGCTTGAGATTACCGGCCCTGATGCCGATGGCGATCTGTTTGCGCGCCCGCTTGAATGGACGGGCAAAGGGCCCGAGCCGCGGATTTTGATGATGCTTCGTAGCTCTGATCCGGCGCTGGGCGTGGGCGACCGCATCTTAGGGCGGCTGACCGTCGACAAAACCGAGGCCCATTCCCACACAGCCAGGATGATCCGGCGCATCGGCGCAAATCCGCAACGGATATTGGGGGTGTTTCGTGCGGGCTCGGAAGGTGGGCGGGTCTTGCCGATCGACAAGGGCGCTGACAAGCAGTGGACGGTTGCGGCAGGGGCTACCGGTGGGGCCAAAGATGGCGAATTGGTCGAAGCCGAACAGGCCGGACCAAAGGGGCGCATGGGGCTGCCCAAGGCGCGGATCGTTTCGCGGCTGGGCGATCCAACGCAGCCGCGCGCAGTGTCTTTGATTGCGATCCATCAGCATGGCATCCCCGATCATTTCCCAGACGAGGTTGTCGCCGAAGCAGACGGGGCCAAACCTGCCGGTTTGAAAGGGCGCAAGGATTTGCGGGACATGCCGCTGGTGACGATTGATCCGTGGGATGCGCGCGATCACGATGATGCCTGCTATGTGGAAACTCATGATAACGGGGATTTCACGATTTGGGTCGCCATTGCGGATGTGGCCCATTACGTCACGCCGGGGTCAGAGTTGGACCGCGAGGCGCGCAAGCGCGGTAATTCCACGTATTTCCCGGATCGGGTTGTGCCGATGCTGCCGGACCGGCTGTCCGGCGACTTGTGCTCTTTGCATGAAGGGGTCGAACGGGCCTGCCTTGCGGTGGCCATGCGGATTGATGCGAATGGTCACATGATCAGCCATCGTTTTCATCGGGGGCTGATGAAATCGGTCGCGTCCCTGAACTATGAAGAAGTGCAAGAGGCGATGGATGGCCGGGTCAATGACAAGACCGCACCGCTGATGGATGATATTATCCGGCCGCTTTACGCAGCCTTTGGGGCGCTCTGCAAGGCGCGGGCGCAGCGCCAGCCGCTGGAACTGGACCTGCCTGAACGGCAGATCGTGCTTGATGATCATGGCCAGGTCTCATCGGTCAAATTCAAGGAACGGCTGAACGCGCACCGGTTGATCGAAGAATTCATGGTGCTGGCCAATGTGGCCGCAGCTGAAACGCTGATCGCGAAAAAGTCGCCGCTGCTCTTTCGGGTACATGAAGAGCCAAGCCCCGAAAAGCTCGAAGCATTGCGGGAAGTGGCGGTTGCCTCAGGGCTGGTGCTGGCCAAAGGGCAGGTGCTGAAAACGGCGCATCTGAACAAATTGCTGACCGGGGCGGCGGATACGGAAAACGCTGAGCTGATCAATATGGCAACGCTGCGGTCGATGACGCAGGCCTACTACAACCCCGAAAACTTCGGCCATTTCGGGCTAGCGCTGCGGGCCTATGCGCATTTCACCTCGCCGATCCGGCGCTATGCGGACTTGATCGTGCACCGGGCACTGATTGCGGCGCATGGGTGGGGAAATGACGGGCTCAGCCCCTGGGACACCGAACATCTTGCCGAGACAGCCAAACAGATCAGCGATACCGAACGGCGCTCAATGACGGCAGAACGGGACACGACGGACCGCTATCTGGCGGCGTTCCTGTCCGACCGGATCGGGGCCGAGCTGACCGGGCGGATCAGCGGGATCGCCAAATTCGGGGTGTTCGTGAAACTTGATGAAACCGGTGCCGACGCGATGATCCCGATCCGCAGCCTAGGGCGGGAATATTTCCACTATGATACGGAAAGCCAAACGCTGATGGGGGCTGACACAGGGCTGGTCATCGGGTTGGGGCAGCGGGCCAGCGTGAAACTGGCCGAAGCGGCACCGGTAACGGGCGGACTGATTGTTGAACTGGTGTCGCTGGACGACCGGATCATGCCGCGCGGACCCGCACAAGGGCGGGGCAAACCGGGGCGGCGCAAGGCAGGATCAGCAAGGAAAAAGGCGGCCAAGACAGCGCGCAAGGTCAAGCGGCGGCGGAAATAGGGCCGGAAATACGTGGGCCCAGAGGTGTGCCAAGTAAATGGTTTGGTGGTCTGTCATTTGTCCGGTTTAGTTGATGTCTTGCTAAATTGTTTTCTTGTGTATTCAGGCGCAAATCTGATAATCGGCCAGCAAGTTGGAGCGCACGATGAAAGTTTGGTTTTCAGAACGAGATACTTGGACCAACGCCCTATGGGGGTGCGTGGACTAGGTATGCGCATCATCCAAAGTTAGGTTCACAAGAACCTTTCTGTCAGGGCGGCACCATCAGGTGGCCGCCTTTTTTGTTTCAAAAACACAAGGAGATCAAAGCTGTGTCCAATCAGCAGTTGGAAGAACCTGACGATACAGAGGAGACCCCGCTCGGCTGCGCGGTCTCCCTGATTTCACCTTCACGCATACGACACCAGCGTTCTGTTCTAGCATTGCCGCATTGGGCAATGAACAGAGAAGATATGATTTAAGTTATTGTTTTAAAATAATTATTTGACGTTACTCGCGATCCGGATGTATGAAGTTCACATCTGCTTTTGGGGCGTTCGTCTAGTGGTCAGGACATTCGTCTTTCTAACGAAGAACACGGGTTCGACTCCCGTACGCCCTACCAAGCAGATTGCGGTCGCGTAGCTCAATGGGAGAGCACCGGATTGTCTATCCGGGTGTTGCGGGTTCGAGTCCCGTCGCGACCGCCATGCAGTCTCACCCTTGGGGAAGCCAGATTTGACCGCAATTCTCTGCCTTCATTCAGCCGAGATCAGACGCCTTCGCAACACGCGCCAAAGAGTAGGTGTGGGTTCAACCTTACCATGCGTCATACGTTCTCAAAACATGCGGCAGCAAGGATTGTGCATGGAACCCGATAATGCACCGCATTTGCCCTTTGCCGCAAACACGCACGACCTTTGACACGCTCTTGCCCCATTCCGCGCCGATCCTAAGAATCTCGATCTCTTAGATGATAGGTAAGCCCATGGTAAATCAAAAGACGCAGCCGCTCTGGTACGATTTTGTCGGGGCTTGCGAAGATTACCGCGCGGTTCCCCTCGATCAGATCGGCTCCGGGAAAGCTGCTGGCATAGGTGCTGATGATGTCCGTCGCACAATGCGCGAAAAGAGCCGCACCACCCTGCTTCGCCATCCCGATCCGAAGGGTTGAGCCTGACTTTGTTTGTGGGGTCAGATAAGACGGCTGCCCCCATTTCAAAGTTTCCTCAATAGCGCCCACCGCGGGGTTGTCTGCGGCCACCGCAAAGATCAGATCGCGCAGTTGCAAAGCCATGGCGCGGCCCTCGCCTGGGAAGGCATCATAGGCCGCTTTCACTTTTTCATCGGCAAACGGGCGGGTCATGCCGGGGTCATCCTTTCTGCAACGCGCATAGCATATGCGCTCAGCACCGGGTCATCGGTAATGCGTTCTTGTAGCAGCGTGGGTAGTGGCGTGGCCATCATGGCGCACAACATGGCGGCAACCGAATAATCGGGCAAGCTGATCTCGGGGCCCATCAGGTAGGGATGGGCATCCAGACGGGCTTTGATGGCGGCAAGATCCGGCGCGATCCGTTTCAGCCTTTCTTCGGGGGTCAGGCGGCCCAGACCCTGCGCTTTCATGCCCCGTAAGGTCTCTTTGCGAATGCTGCTGGTGATCGGTCTGCGCAGCAGTTTCGGTATGGCGGCAAAGTAATTTTCCCTGATGATCGGCCAAAGCTGGTCATTGGCCCAGCGATCCAGCACCAGATGAAAATACATATGTTCCTCTGCCATGCGGATAAAGGCATGACCGCTGGCCTTATCGGTGACAGCGCCCCAGAAATCCGCGCCGCGTTCTTCCAGATAGATCTGGATATTGTGGCTATCCCCGATGATCCCTTCGGGCACCCGAATAGCCGGCAGCTTTGCTTGCGGGAATTTGCGGGGGTCATTGCTATCCTCGCGCTGCCATTGCGCGTCTGCCGCTTGCAAAAGCCACATGGCTTTGACGCAAAAGGGGCTAAAGCTTGGTTGGCCAAACCCGGCCTCGTAAGTGATAAGGGTGATCATCGCGGTCTCCTATGTGTCAGGGACCTTATGCACAACACTACTGACAGTTTCCGGCAGCAGTGATAGGCTGCGGCCCATGTCGCGTACCGCCCGCCTGTTTCAGTTGATGCAATCGCTGCGCCGCCATGCGCCGCCGGTGACTGCGCAGCAACTGGCCGATGACACGGGTGTGTCGTTGCGCACGCTTTACCGCGATATCGAAGCGTTGCGCGGGTTGGGTGCGATCATCGATGGGACGGCAGGCTATGGCTATGCGCTGACCGAAGATGCATCCCTTCCGCCGATGATGTTCGACGACGAAGAGATCGAGGCAATCGTCCTTGGCCTTCGCGAGGTGCAAGCGATTGCCGACCCCGATCTGGCCGGTGCGGCGCGCAATGCGCTGGTTAAATTGCAGGCGCGCTTGCCGGATGCGCAGGCGCATCGTCTGCAATATGCGGTTCTCGCCGCCGATAGGATCAAACGCCCGCCGCAGCCGACGATTGACGTGCGCCGCCTGCGGCAGGCCACATGGGATGAAAGCACGGTTGAGATCGACTATATCGATGCCAATGGTGACAGCAGCACGCGCCGGGTGGACCCGCTCAGCATCGTATTTTTGAAAGAGACACATAGCCTGATCGCCTGGTGCCATTTGCGCCAGGCCTATCGGAATTTCCGGCTCGACCGGATGCAGAACCTAAGGGTCACGACCAGCAGTTTCCGCCCCCGCCGCGTGCCCATGCTGCGCGCCGCAATCGAAGAACTTTCAAGCTGTTGGCCAGAAGGATCGGCCATGGTGGCAAAAAGCCCCGATCCCGCGCAGAGTTGATTTCGCCCGCCTGCGATTTGCGTTAGACTGCGGCAAAATAATAAATCGGAGGCAGACAATGAAACGCAGGCAATTCATGGGCACCGGGATCTCGGCCATTATGCTGGGCAATGCGGGGCATGCGCAATCATCGGGATTTGCGAATTGGATCAATGGGTTTCGGTCGCGTGCACGGTCAGCAGGCATCTCGGACCGGACCTTTCAGGCGGCCTTTGCCGATGTGCGCTATCTGCAAGACAGTATCGACCGGGATCGTAATCAGGCCGAATTCGTGCGCCCCTTGGCCGATTACATGTCCACCGCAGTTTCGGACGCGCGGGTCAGCAATGGGCGGGCGATGGTGCGGCAGTTTGCCAATGTCTTTGCGCGGATCGAAGCGACATTTGATGTCGAACCCCACGTGGTCGCAGCGGTCTGGGGCATGGAAAGCAATTACGGCCAGCGCCGGGGCGATGTGCCGCTGATCTCGACCTTGGCGACGCTGGCCTATGACGGGCGACGCGGGCGTTTCTTCGAAGAACAATTGATCGCCGCTTTGCGCATCCTGCAAAACGGTGATGTGGCGCCGCGCAACATGACCGGATCTTGGGCCGGCGCGATGGGGCATACACAGTTCATTCCGACATCTTACGAGGCTTACGCCGTTGATATCACCGGCGATGGGCGGCGGGATATCTGGGCAGATGATCCCAGCGATGCGCTGGCCTCAACAGCGGCGTATTTCCGGCGGTTCAACTGGCGCAAGGGCCAGCCCTGGGGTGTCGAAGTGATCCTGCCACGCGGGTTTGACTATGGGCAAACCGGGCGCCGATCACCGGCCGCTTGGGGACAGCTTGGGGTGCGCGGCGTTGACGGGCAAGTGGTGCCCAATTACGGCGAGGCATCGCTGATCCTGCCGACAGGGGCGGGCGGGCCCGCCTTCTTGACCTTCGCCAATTACACCACGATTTCGCGGTACAATAATGCGCAGGCCTATATCATCGGGGTCGGGCATCTGGGGGACCGGATCCGGGGGATGGGGCCATTGCGGGTGGCGTTCCCGGCAGGCGAGCGGCAATTGCGGCGGGCCGAACGGGTTGAGCTGCAACAGCGGCTGACGGATGCCGGGTTCTCGACGCAAGGGGTCGATGGACGGATCGGGCCGAACTCGCAGGCGGCGATCCGGGCCTATCAGCGCAGCGTGGGGCTGCCCGCAGACGGGTTCGCGTCGGTGTCGCTACTCGAGAGGTTGCGCTGAGCAGGCACCGCCCTGCATGCAGGAAGTCAGCATATCCAAAACGGCTTGCGACGGATCAGGGAAAATCATACCGCCACAGGCGCCCGCGACCATGGTTACGGGCGGCTCGGTTGCCTGAACAAAATACAGCGCATCACCGCCGCTGCGGGCCGATCCGCACCAAGAGGCCACACATTCGATTTGCAAGTTCACCGGGCTGACATAATCCGATGTAAAGCCTTCGCGGGTCAGACCCTTGCCGCGGAACTGGGCCGGGATGGTGGCCGGGGACGCAGGAACCGGGCCGTCAAATGTTAGCTCGCCATAAAGCACGAAATAGCTCTCGGGCGCGGCAGCCACCTGCTTGAAGGTATCAATCGGATCAGGGCGGCGGCAGCTAAGCGCGTGGGCCTGGCCTGCAATCATCGCCAAAAGGGCTGCGATTAAGAACGGTTTCATCTCGGTCTCCCTGTATTTTGGTTATAGCATAACAGGGCGCTGCGGCCCAGCTGATCATAGCTTGTGGCGAAACTCGGCCAAAACGCGTTCATAGACGGCGCGCTTGAACGGAACAATTCCCGCAACAAGATCATCAGGATGAACCCATTTCCAGGCGGAAAATTCGGGATGTTCGGTCTGCAAATTGATCTGATCCGGTGTGCCGTGATAGCGCATCAGGAACCATTTTTGTTCCTGTCCGCGATAGCGCCCTTTCCAGATATTGGGGACCAGCTCTTGCGGGATATCATAAGGTATCAAACCGGCGCTCTCGGCCTCAAGCGTGACAAGATTGGGGGTGATGCCCGTTTCCTCTTCCAATTCGCGAAATGCAGCATCGCAGGTCTTTTCACCCTTATCGACACCGCCCTGAGGCATCTGCCAGGCGGCAGTATCGCGGTCGATGCGTTGCCCGACAAAGACATGGCCGCGCGGGTTGATCAGCATGACGCCGACGCAGGGCCGATAGGGCAATTTCGCAATTTCTTCTGGTGTCATGAATGGGCCTTCGTGTTTCATAATTTGTACCTCTCAAGTTGGTACAAGTTAAGCCCAAGGCGCCTTCGTTATACGATAACAAGCCGGGTTTCGTAGCGGATATGCCGGGCGATCCAAGCCAGATGATCACGGCGGAAAGCCACGCATCCAGCCGTTGGGCGGCCCGGACCACGCCATTGATGGATAAAAATGGCCGAGCCGCGACCTTTGACAGGGTAGGGCCAATTCCAATCCGTCAGAATCACCAAATCATACATCGGATCGGACCTGTGCAGGCGCTCATGGCCGTAAGGGTGGGGGGCGCGGACCATCATATTGTAATCGGGGTCTTTGATGTCATCGGACCAAAGATCGGTCTGGGTCACGGGCAGGGCCCAATCGGCGGGCCGGGCCATGCGGTCCGGGCGGTAAAGCATCCCGACAATGCGATGCGTGCCGCGCGGGGTTGCGCCGTCGCCCTCGGACTTGCGGGATGTCAGACCGCCACGCCCGATCGTGCAGGCAAAGCGGCGGTTCATAAAGCGGATATGTGTCGGGGTCAGGACAAGGTCTGCAGGTTTCATAGGGCGCAATTAAGCACAGGACCGGCGTGGCTGGCGAGCGGGAACTAAGCCTCCGGCGTCTCTTCAGAGGGCACTTCAAGATATTGCATCGGGGGCTTGCTTGGCTCTCGGATGGCTTGAATAGCGGCTTTTGCCAGAAAATCACCGGCCGTATTCACCTGTTCTGAAATCGTCAAGATGTCTGCGCGGAACAGCTTTAGGAACGGGATCGCCTCCTTGGCGAAAACATCGATCTCTTGTCCAACCGTGGCGCCCGTTTGCTCAAGCGCGGCAACAGCAGCCATCGCCGATGAGGTCGAAGCGCAGACGATCGCATCAATGGACGGATCATCCTGCAAGGTTTGCCGGACAAAAGCGACCAAATCGTCACTGAGCGAGTCGCTGGTGACGCTGCCTGCGACCGTGATCTGCAAACCATGTTGCGGCCCCGTCTCGGTGACACCAGCGCACATATGTTGGGCGTAGTTTTGCTGTTTGGGTGGGGCGATCAGCAGAACCTTCTTGCGCCCACGATCCGCCAATTGCTTTACGGCGATACGGCCAAAGGCGGCATTATCGTAATCATAATAGGGGTGACGCTCGGCCCAATCGGTGCGGCCATGGGTGGCGAACGGAAAGTTACGCTCCATCAGATAGGCAACACGCGGGTCTTCGGGTTGGATCTGGTTCATGATGATGGCATCGGCTGATCCGGTTTCGACGATGTAACGCACCGGGTCCATCGGATCCTGATCGGGAAAGAACGGGGTGACAACCATATGAAAGGGCGTATTGCGCAAACCGCCGGCAACGGATGCAATCAGACGGGCGGTGTGGCTCATCAAATCATGTTCGGTGGACATGACCAGACCGATGACATTTGTGCGCCCGGTGCGCAGACGCACGCCAGCGCGGTTTGGCACATAGCCGATATCACTGGCGATCTTGCGGATCAGCTTTTTGGTTTCTGACCCGATGTCTGGCGCATCGTTCAGGGCGCGCGATACCGTGGGTACGGCAAGACCGCTGATCTTGGCGATTGTTTTCAGCGTTGGTTTTCCATCCGACGACAGGGTCGGCGCTGCGATTTCTGGCTGTCCCTTATTCTGGGGCATCTTGGTTTGTCTCCAGGCATTGCTGCCAGTTTCGTGATTGTTGCATCGACCGCTATGAAGGGTGCGATCAGGGCAAAAGCACATTTAAAAACAACGTTCTAGTGGGAAGTTGTTCTTTAGTGGTAGATATTGGCCTAATTTGTCTTGCGAGGTCAATCTAAAACGTTATAGGATTTCCTACAACGATTTAGAACCAGGGAGGAGAGAATCGTGAAACTGACCACTAAACTACTCGCGGCAACAGCGATCGTCAGTGCGTCCGCTGCATCTGCAGTCGAATTGGAAGTGACACATTGGTGGACATCGGGTGGTGAAGCCGCCGCCGTGTCCAAGTTTGCAGAGGCATGGAACGCGACAGGCAATACATGGGTTGACGGCGCAATCGCCGGTTCGGGCGGCACAGCGCGCCCCATCATCATCAGCCGTATCCTGGGCGGCGATCCGATGGCGGCAACGCAGCTGAACCACGGCCGTCAGGCCGAAGAGCTGATCGAAGCTGGCCTGATGCTGGACCTGACCGATGTTGCTGAAGCCGGTGGTTGGGCCGATATCGTGAACCCGTCCTCGCTGCTTGATAGCTGCACCTTGGATGGTCGGATTTACTGTGTGCCTGTGAACATTCACTCATTCCAGTGGATGTGGCTGTCGCATCAGGCCTTTGCCGATGCTGGCGTTGATGTGCCTTCGAACTGGGACGAATTTGTTGCGTCCGCAGACGCGCTTGAGGCGGCAGGCAAGGTGCCACTCGCCATGGGTCAGCAAGGCTGGCAGCAAAATGGTGCATTTGGCGTGATGGCTGTGGCGATTGCCGGGCAGGACGCATGGTTGGCCGTGAATGCCGATAAAGATGCGGATGTTGCTGCAGGCCCCGAATACGCAAAAGTATTCGAAGCTGCCGTTGCAGCGCGTGAAATGGCTGCCAACACGAATGTGCAGGACTGGAACCAAGCGACCAACATGGTGATCACAGGTGAAGCTGGCGGTCAGATCATGGGTGACTGGGCGCAAGGCGAATTTTCCGTTGCCGGTTCTGTCGCGGGTGAAGACTACACCTGCCTGCCAGGTCTGGGCGTGAACCAGGTGCTCGATACAGGTGGTGACGCGTTCTATTTCCCAGTGATCGACGATCCGGAAATCGAAGCAGCGCAAAAAGAACTGGCCGCATTGCTGATCTCGCCAGAGGTACAGGTGGCATTCAACCTGTCCAAAGGGTCTTTGCCAGTACGGGGCGACATTGATTTGTCCGCGGCAAATGACTGCATGCAGAAAGGTCTGGAAATCCTGGCGGCTGGCAACGTGTTGCCATCAGGCGATCAGAACCTGTCTGCAGACACAACAACACAGATCGAAGATCTGATGGCTGAGTTCTGGTCGGGCGACATGTCCGCTGCTGACGCACAAGAGCGTTACGCAGCGCTGATCGCAGCGGCTGACTAACACCACTCACCACCCAAGCGGCCTGCCTGAGTTCAGGTGGGCCGTTTGGGCTGATAACAAGGCCTGCACGAACCAGGCCATCCCGCCAACAGGAGAGAACCACAATGTCAGTGGTCGAAGACGGACCGGTGCAACGCTCCACCGGTGCAAAGCGCCCGATACGGCTCTTGCGAAACCCCATGGCCAAAATTGCCTCGATCCCGATGATCCTGACGGCGCTTGTGGTCTTTGTGGGCGGGACACTCTGGACAATCGTCCACTCTTTTTCCGGGTCACGACTGCTACCCAAGCTGAACTTTGTGGGGTTTGAGCAATATGAACGGCTGTGGGAGACACCACGCTGGCTGATCTCGATTTCAAATCTGGCGCTTTACGGGATCTGCTCACTGATCCTGACGCTGACCATCGGCTTTGTGCTGGCAGCATTGCTAGATCGGAAGATCCGGGGCGAAGGGGTGTTTCGGACGATCTTTCTATACCCATTCGCGCTGTCCTTCGTGGTGACAGGGCTGGCCTGGCAATGGATTCTGAACCCCGATCTGGGGCTGCAGGCGGTGGTGCAAAGCTGGGGCTGGGACAGCTTCGCTTTTGACCCGCTGAACAACCCGGACATTGTGATGTTCGGGCTGTTGATCGCCGGGATCTGGCAAGGGTCCGGGCTGATTATGTGTATCATGCTGGCCGGGCTGCGCGGAATTGACGAAGACATCTGGAAAGCAGCGCGGGTCGACGGGATCGGGACAGTCAAAACCTATGTGCGGGTGATTATCCCGATGATGCGGCCTGTGTTCATCACGTCACTGGTACTGATCGCATCGGGGATCATCAAACTTTATGACCTGGTGGTGGCGCAAACCAACGGGGGGCCGGGGATCAGTTCCGAAGTGCCTGCGAAATACGTGATCGAATATATGTTCCGGGCGCAAAACCTGGGGCAGGGGTTTGCAGCCTCAACCATGATGCTGGTCTCTGTTGTCGTGATCCTGATCCCTTGGGCCTATCTGGAATTTGGCAAAGGCATGCGGCTTTGGACCTTCTTTGGGCTGATCGGGCTGGCGCTATCTGCAATCGCGGCTTTTGTCTGGGTGGTTGTAGCGTGGTCATTTTCGCTGTCACTTCTTCTCCCGCTGGGCGGGTTTATCATCTGTGCGGGGGCATTGATCGCCTATCTGCGCTTTATCAAAGAGCAATCGTAATATGGCTGATATCGCACTTACCGGGCCGCGCGGGCCGAAGCCAAAGAAACGGTTCAGCCGGACCAATATCTTTATCTATGGCACGCTGATCATGATCAGCCTGTATTATCTGCTGCCGCTTTACGTGATGATCGTGACATCGCTGAAGGGTATGCCGGAAATCAGGCTGGGGAATATCTTTGGGCCGCCCTTGGAAATCACCACCGAACCCTGGGTGAAAGCCTGGTCCGAGGCCTGTACGGGCGTGAATTGCGATGGACTCAGCCGGGGCTTTTGGAACTCCGTGAACATTCTGATCCCATCTGTTCTGCTGTCGATCGCCATTGCATCGGTCAATGGATACGCGCTCTCAAACTGGAAATTCAAAGGGTCTGAGGTCTTCTTTACGATCCTGATCATCGGGGCGTTCATCCCCTATCAGACCATGATCTACCCGATCGTGATTATGCTGCGGGAAATCGGGTTGATGGGTGATCTGGGTGGGTTGGTGCTGGTGCACACAATCTTTGGGATGCCGATCCTGACGCTCTTGTTCCGGAACTACTTTACCTCTGTGCCCGAAGAGCTGTTCAAAGCAGCGCGGGTCGACGGGGCCGGGTTCTGGCGGATTTACTTCCAGATCATGTTGCCCATGGCGCTGCCGATTTTTGTGGTGGCGGTGATCCTGCAGGTGACAGGTATCTGGAACGATTTTCTGTTCGGGGTGATCTACACCAAACCGGCCACCTATCCGATGACCGTGCAGCTCAATAACATCGTGAACTCGGTGCAGGGCATCAAGGAATACAACGTCAATATGGCGGCCACCCTTCTCACCGGCCTTGTGCCACTTGTTATCTACTTTGCCTCAGGCAAACTCTTCGTCCGCGGCATCGCAGCAGGGGCTGTGAAAGGGTGAGGACTGGTTTTGCGCAGCAAAATGAAAGCTGCCGGCTTTCAAAGAACGAACGCGACGGGCCACTGCACGGCGCCGGAAAGGACAAAAAACGAGAATGACATACTCTGTCGAAATCAAAGAACTTGATCTGGCATTTGGTGCCGTCAAGGTTCTGCAAGGGCTGAACCTGAATATCCACGAAGGCGAATTTCTTGTGCTGCTCGGCTCATCGGGGTGCGGGAAATCCACCTTGTTGAACTGCATCGCAGGTTTGCTTGAGGTCACCGACGGGCAGATATTCATCAAGGATAAAAACGTCACCTGGGCCGAACCGTCCGAGCGGGGGATCGGCATGGTGTTCCAATCCTATGCGCTTTACCCGCAGATGACCGTGAAGGGGAACCTGTCGTTTGGGCTGAAAAACGCCAAACTGCCCAAGGACGAGATTGAAAAGCGGGTCGCGCGCGCCGCCGAAATTCTGCAGATCGAACCACTGTTGAACCGTAAACCGGGGGCGCTCTCGGGTGGGCAACGGCAACGTGTGGCCATCGGGCGGGCGCTGGTGCGGGATGTGGATGTGTTCCTGTTTGATGAGCCTTTGTCCAACCTCGATGCCAAGCTGCGGGTCGATCTGCGGGTTGAGCTGAAGCGGCTGCACAACCAGTTGCAAAACACGATGATCTACGTGACCCATGATCAGGTTGAGGCGATGACGCTGGCCGACCGGATCGCGGTGATGAAGGGCGGGGCGATCATGCAGCTTGGCACCCCGGATGAGATTTATAACCAGCCGCGCAATCTTTACGTGGCCGACTTCATCGGCTCGCCTTCGATGAACTTTATCGAGGGTCACCTGGAAGGCGGGGCGTTCAAAGTCGATGACATGGTCATGCCGATGACCGGCTATGAATTTGCAGCCCCGCAAACAGCCGACCGTCCGGCGACTATCGGGATTAGGCCCGAACACGTGATCACCGGTGAGCTGGTGCGCAACGCGCCGCTGACATTTGAGGTTGATATCGATCTGGTCGAACCCATGGGGTCCGACACGTTGGTCTACGCTAAGCTTGGTCAGCATTTCTTCCGGATCAGGATGGACGGGCAGGCAACAGTCAAGGCGGGCGAGACCATTACGATCGGGATCGATCCATCACGCGCCTCGCTCTTTGATACAGCCACCGAGGACCGCCTGTAGTGGCCCCCTGTACATACGCCGTATGTACAGGTTCTGTACGCGATCTTGCACCTCATTTGTACGGACCTTTGCGGCCCGGCAGAACACTTCTTCTTTTTGCGGCGCTGCGCGCCGCTGATGCCTCAAGGACGTAAATCATGGCCCGAATTTCATACCAGCTTTACTGCTCACGCAATTTTCCACCGCTGTCGCAAACGCTGAAAATGCTTAGCGACGCAGGCTTTGCCGAGGTCGAAGGTTTCGGCGGTTTGTTCGACGATCTCGATGGTCTTCACGCGGGGCTTGAGACTAACGGGCTGCGGATGACCAGCAGTCACATGGGGCTCGACCTGGTTGAAGGGGACCCTGCCAAAGCCATCGCAATCGCCCAGAAACTGGGGATCGAAAAAGTCTTTGTGCCCTTTATCGGATCGGAAGAAAGACCAACAAATACAGCGGGTTGGCTTGCTTTTGGGGAACGGCTTGCCGAGGCGGGAAAACCCTTGCAGGACGCCGGTTTAGCATTCGGCTGGCACAACCATGAATTTGAATTTGCAGCGACCGAAAGCGGCGACATGCCGCTTGATCTGATCGCCGAGGCAGCCAGCACATTGTCGCTGGAACTTGACCTGGGCTGGGTTCGGATCGCCGGGCATGACCCGGCGGCATGGATCACCAAATACGCAAGCCGTCTCAGCGCGGTCCACATCAAGGACATTGCCAAAGAAGGCGAGTGCACTGATGAGGACGGTTGGGCCGATGTCGGCCACGGCATCATGGATTGGCCTGCGATCCATGCCGCGCTGCAAGAGGCTGGCATCGATCACTACGTGCTCGAACATGACAACCCCAGCGACGACGCGCGCTTCGCGCAGCGCAGCTTTGCCTCTGTTCAGAAATTCTAAGGATTGGTCACATGGCACAACTTGGCGTCGGCATTATCGGATGCGGAAACATCTCAACCTCATATCTGGATTTAGCCCCACTTTTCAAAGCGTTGAAGCCCGTCGCGGTGGCCGATATCAATATGGATGCAGCGCGTGCGCGGGCGGCGGAATATGATATTCGGGCGGATACGGTCGACGACTTGCTGCGCGCTTCGGATGTTGATGTTGTCGTCAACCTGACCATTCCGGCGGTGCATTTTGAAGTGACCAAACGCATCCTGGAGGTGGGCAAGCATGCCTATTCCGAAAAGCCGCTGGTACTGACACTGCAAGAAGGCGAAGAGCTGAGGGCGCTGGCGGCCTCTAAGAACCTGTGCATCGGATCTGCGCCTGATACATTCCTCGGCGGCGCCCATCAACAGGCGCGCGCAGCGATTGATGCGGGCGATCTGGGCAAGGTCATTGGCGGGACATGCCATGTGATGGGCCATGGCATGGAAAGCTGGCATCCCAACCCCGATTTCTTCTTTCAACCCGGCGCAGGACCGGTGCTGGATATCGGCCCTTATTACATCACCAATCTGATCCAACTGATCGGCCCTGTAAAAACCGTCGCGGCGCTGGCGACGGCCACTTTCAGCGAGCGGACAATTGGGAATGGCGACCGGCTGGGCGAGACGGTTCCGGTGGACACACCAACAAATATCCACGCGCTTTTGGAATTCGCGAATGGCGCAACCGTGACGCTGGGGACGAGCTGGGATGTCTGGGCGCATCGGCATGGGCATATGGAGCTTTACGGTGAAGACGGATCGATCTTCCTGCCCGACCCGAACTTCTTTGGCGGCGAGGTTGAGATCAGCGGCCAAAATCAGGACATCAAGACAATGCCCACATGGGATCATCCGTTTGGCGTGCCCAATCAGGATACACGCGCGAATTATCGTTGTGCGGGGTTGGCAGATATGGCTGCGGCGATCGCCGATGACCGGCCACATCGCTGCAATATCGATCTGGCGGTGCATGCGGTGGATGTCATGACCAGTATCCTGAAGGCTGGCGAGACGCGCAAGTTCATCACGCTAACCACAAGCTGCGACCGACCTGCCGCCCTGTCACCAGACGAGGCGCGGGCGCTGCTGGTGTGATCCTGTAGACGTACCTGGCATGGCCCCTGATCAGAAAACCTTTCGGGGGGCATACATAAGTTGAATATGTCAGGCTTTGCGGTTCAAAATCTCTAACGCTGCCAGCAGTGCTTGGTATTTTTCTTCGCCCAATGCGTCGATCAGCCCCTGATCGTATTCTGCGCCAATGCCCGTGAGGTCCTTAAGCGCCGCTTGCCCCTGTTTTGTCAGCGACAGGATTTCTGAGCGCCGGTCGCCTTCAACGGTTTTCCGCGTCAGAAGGCGCTTTGCCTCAAGCGCTTTGACAGCGCGGCTGACTTTGGTCTTATGCAGCATGGCGCGCTGGCAAATCTGTTTGGCTGTTTGGTCGCCTGAACGGCCCAAGTGAAACAGCACCCGCCATTCCGTGCGCAGCATCCCATAACGCCCTTGGTATATTTTCTGAAAATCTCGACCGGTGACCTCCGCCGCTTGAAATAACCGGTAGGGCAAAAATTCAGAAAGATCTTGGGACATGTCCGGGGCCAATTTGTTGCAGAAGATTGTTGTTAGTTACAAATGTAACTCTTACTTTGTTCAAACCAAATTATGGAGCACAGGGCAATGACAGATCTTGGTTCGCGGAATATCATACAGGCGCAATCCCTTCCTGGGCCGCATCAAGGCTACATGCCCGGCTATGGCAATGATTTCGAAACAGAGGCATTGCCCGATGCCTTGCCGCAGGGAATGAACTCGCCCCAGCGGTGCAATTACGGCCTGTATGGTGAACAGTTGTCCGGGACGGCGTTCACCGCCCCGCAAGGACAGAATGAACGGACATGGTGTTACCGCATTCGTCCATCCGTTAAGCATTCTCATCGCTATGAAAAGATCGACGTGCCGCTATGGAAATCGGCGCCGAACGTGGTGCCCGATGTTGTGTCCTTGGGCCAATATCGCTGGGATGCTATCCCACATGGTGACGCGCCACTGACATGGGTGACCGGTATGCGCACGATGACCACGGCAGGCGATGTACACACGCAGGTGGGCATGGCTGCGCATGTGTATCTTGTCACCGAAAGCATGGTCGATGATTACTTCTATTCGGCGGATTCTGAGTTGCTGGTGGTTCCGCAAGCCGGGCGGATGCGGTTCCATACGGAACTTGGCATTATCGATCTTGAACCAAAGGAAATCGCAATCATTCCGCGCGGGCTTTTGTACCGGGTTGAAGTGTTGGACGGGCCGTGCCGTGGTTTTGTCTGTGAAAACTACGGTCAGAAATTTGAACTGCCCAGGCGCGGCCCTATCGGGGCCAATTGCATGGCCAATCCGCGTGACTTTAAGGCCCCTATTGCTGCATTTGAAGATCGCGAGGTGCCATCGACGGTAACAATCAAATGGTGCGGCGCGTTCCATGTGACTAAGATCGGGCATTCGCCGCTTGATGTGGTTGCGTGGCACGGGAACTACGCGCCAATGAAATACGATCTGCGCACCTATTGCCCTGTTGGCGCGATCCTGTTTGACCATCCTGACCCATCGATCTTTACAGTCCTGACCGCACCATCCGGTCAAGAAGGCACCGCCAATATCGACTTTGTTCTGTTCCGCGAACGCTGGCTAGTGGCCGAAGATACGTTTCGCCCGCCCTGGTATCACAAGAACATCATGTCCGAATTGATGGGTAATATTTATGGCCAGTATGACGCAAAACCGCAGGGCTTCGTGCCCGGGGGGATCAGCTTGCATAATATGATGCTGCCCCACGGACCGGATAAAAACGCGTTTGAAAGGGCGTCAAATGCCAATCTGGGCCCCGACAAGCTGGACCAGACGATGTCGTTCATGTTCGAAACCCGCTTTCCGCAACATCTGACCGAATTCGCGGGGAAAGAGGCCCCATTGCAGGACGACTACATCGATTGCTGGGACGATATCGAAAAGAAATTTGACGGGACGCCGGGCAAAAAATGAAAGTTGCAACACTGTTCAGCCCCGAAGCCCCCCGAATCGGCGGCGCATTTGTTGTCGTCTCGGACGATCTGACGACATGTCAGCCGGCGGATACGGCCAGTTTCCAAGACGCCCTCGACCGCGACGATCTATGCGCTGTGGGCGAAGCCGCGCCTTTCAAGATCAAAGATTGTGCCGCCCCTTTGCCCCGCGCCTTTCAGTTTCTTGATGCCTCGGCCTACGTCAATCACGTCGCGCTTGTGCGCCAGGCACGCGGTGCTGAAATGCCCGAACATTTTTGGACGGATCCGCTGATGTATCAAGGTGTGTCAGATAGCTTTCTATCGCCGTATCAGCCCATCGCAGGGGATCCGCGCTGGGGGATCGATTTTGAGGCAGAGGTCGCCGTCATCACCCATGCTATTGCGCAAGGGGCGACCGCAGAGGAGGCAGCAGCAGCGATCCGCTACATCGTCTTGATGAACGATGTCTCGTTGCGCAATCTGATCCCGGCCGAACTGGCCAAAGGGTTTGGATTTGTGCAATCCAAACCACCTTCGTCCTTTTCGCCTGTCGCCGTCGCCGCGGCAGATTGCCCAGGCTGGGACGGGCGGAAATTGCACGGGACGATGCGCATCGACCTGAACGGCGCGCCTTTTGGGCGTGTTGAAACGGGCGAAGACATGACTTTCGACTTCGGCGTATTGCTAGCCCATGCCGCCAAGACCCGGCCGCTGGGTGCGGGCACGATCCTTGGGTCGGGCACCATTTCGAACCGCGATCAGGATGGCGGCCCGGGCAAGACAATTGCGGAAGGCGGGCGTGGCTATGCCTGCATCGCCGAGCAAAGGATGGTTGAAACCATCACCTCGGGCGCGGCAAAGACACCATTCTTGCAACCGGGCGATCGCGTGAAAATCTGGATGGAAGATGCCCAGGGCAATTCCATCTTTGGCGCCATAGATCAAGAAGTGAAAGCGCTGACATGAGCAAAGCATTCGCATCCCAAGCGCCGCGTGGACATCAAACAGATCGGGCGGGCGCATATCCTGATTTTGGCAAATCAAATTGGCGATCTCCAGGTGCTCTTAGGGGCTATAAGCGCTGCGGCTCATTCAAGTTTCAGTCTGGATCGAAACTAAAGCTTGAAATGCCGCGGATGCGATCTGAGAAGGCGAAAGCCTTGTTCAGCGGTGGATAGGCGCGCGATGCGCAGCTTTGCCGCTCACATAAGTAGCAATTCACGCCAATATGGGCTGGTTTGATCTGATCGGGGATCAGGCCTTTGGCGTAGATCAGCCGTGGGGCATAGGCGATATCACAGCCCAATCCGATGGCAAGCCGCGCGGCGGGGGCGCTGAAGGTCGCGCCGTGTCGCAGCTCAGATTTTGCGATTGAAAAATAGGTTGTGCCGTCCGGCATTTCGATCACTTGCGTATGCACGCGGTCGGGTGCGTCAAAACAATCGTGAATATTCCAAAGCGGGCAGGACCCTCCGAAGCGTGAAAAGTGGAACCTGCCCGCACTGAACCGCTTTGATACGTTGCCCGCCTGATCAACGCGCACGAAAAAGAAGGGTACGCCCCTTGCCGACGGGCGTTGGAGCGTCGTCAGCCGGTGGGCCACCTGTTCGTAACTGGCACCGAAGCGCTGGCACAGCAGCTGGATGTCGTAATGTTCGTTTTCGGCGGCGTTCAAGAACCGCCCATAGGGCATCAACAAAGCCGCTGCAAAATAGCTGGCAAAGCTTTCGCGGGCCAAGGGGCGCGCTTCGTCGGTAAATTCACCCTGCGATACTTCGTCTTCGATCGCATCAGCATATTCAAGCTTGGCCAGTGTCAGTGCGATTTGAAAACGCCGTCCGGGTTGATCAAGCCTTTCCGACAAATTCAAACATTTGCGGTGCGGATCAAATAACCGCAATTGGCCGGGCAGGAAATCCTGGGTCCGAATACGGACGTCATATCCGTATTTTGACTTCAGCCGCTCGCTCAGCAAGATCTGCGGTTCGTTGCGCGCAATACCTATTTCTGCGGCCAGATCCTCTGCGATGCTATCAAGATTTGCGACATAATTGGAACGGGCGTGGAAATGTTCGCGCACATCTTCGACAGGCCGGGCTGTCTGTTCCAAAAGCTCTGCCTTCTCGCGGTCGGCGAATGGCGTGTCATCGGCAGATGCAGCCATTGCCAGATCGCGATACCGACCATAGAGCGCCAATAACCCACGCGCCAAAGCCGGAGATGCCCCAACAACCTCTTCCAGCTCGGCCCTTGGGACCGTCTGACCAAAGACCGGGTCTTTGACCACCGCTGCGATTTCAGATTGGAGCTGTAGATCGATGCCGCTGTCAATGTCGCCCGGGGAAAAGTCGTAAATCTGCGCAAGCTTCACAAGCAGACGTGCACTGATTGGCCGTTGGTTCGCCTCAATAAGCGTAATGTAAGACGGGGACACGTCCAGATCCTGGGCCATTTGCGCCTGGGTCAAGTTCAGACTGCGTCGAAGCCGCTTTAGCTTTGCCCCGATAACTATCTTTGCGCCTCTTGGTGCCATGGTCGACCTGCTTTCGTTTCATAACAAAAGTGACAAGTTACTGCGTCGCGGCATAACAATAATTACATCATTACCCTTTTAAAACATATACTTATTACAATTTTGTACAACGAGATATATTGTCATGACAGATTAAACGCTGCGGAACGAGGTGCGACAATGCCACTGGATCTTAGTCAATCAACCAAAGCTCAGCCCATGGTGCTGCGCGATGTCACGGGCGCAGATCGTGTGCTGACGGCCGAGGCGCTCGCGTTTCTATGCGACATGCACGATGCCTTTTCCCAGCAATTGCAGGAAAGGCTGACGGCACGAAGCACGCGGCAGAAGGCCTTTGATGCTGGGCAGCTCCCCGGATATCTGAGCGAAACGAAGGATATACGCGATGGTGTCTGGACGGCGGCGCCTGCACCAGCCAATTTGCAGGACCGCCGCGTTGAAATCACAGGCCCAGTTGATCGCAAGATGATGATCAATGCGTTGAATTCTGGGGCCAAGGCCTTCATGGCCGATTTTGAAGATGCGTCAGCGCCGCGTTTTGCTGCGATGATTGCAGGCCAGGTCAATCTTCAGGATTTTCGGGATGAGACGCTAACCTACGATGATCCGACGACTGGAACGCATTATGCGACCAGCGACGATCCTGCCGTATTGATCGTGCGTCCCAGGGGTTTTCATCTGGAAGAGGCGAATGTGCTGATTGGGGGCAGATCAGCCTCAGCCGCGCTGTTCGATTTTGCGTTGCATATGTTCCACAATGGCAAGGCGTTACATGATACGGGGCGGGGTCCGTATTTTTATCTGCCGAAGTTGGAAAACCACCAAGAGGCGCGTCTTTGGGCGGCTATTCTTGCCTGGACCGAAGACAAGCTGGACCTGCCTTCTGGATGTATCAAAGTCACCGCATTGATTGAGACGCTGCCAGCGGCGTTTGAAATGGACGAAATCATCTGGGAGCTCAGACAAAATATTGTCGGTCTGAACTGCGGGCGCTGGGACTATATCTTTAGCTACCTCAAGACAATGCGCGCGCATCCGTTTGCTATGCTGCCGGACCGTGATGTGGTGACGATGGATACGGCTTTCCTTGCCAGCTATGCGGCGCGTTTGATCAAGGTATGCCACCGGCGCGGTATTCATGCGATGGGCGGGATGGCTGCGCAAATTCCGATCAAGGACGATCCTGATGCGATGGCGGTCGCGCTTGACCGGGTGCGTGCTGACAAACTGCGCGAGGTTGAGATCGGACATGATGGCACATGGGTCGCGCATCCAGCGCTTGTTTCCGTTGCCATGTCCGTGTTTGACCAGCACATGCCGCAGTCAAACCAGATCAAGGCACCGCGCCAATACTACGCCATTGAAGAGACGAAATTGCTGGCGCCCCATAACGGCAAAATCACGTTGCAAGGTGTCCAAAGCAATCTGCATATCGCGGTCGAATATCTCAGCCATTGGCTGTGTGGTCGCGGGGCTGTTCCCATTAATGGCCTGATGGAAGACGCCGCAACGGCAGAGATTTGCCGCATGCAGCTTTGGCAATGGCTGCACCATAGCGCCCAGATCGAAATAGAGGAGGGGCGCACGCGTGTCTTGGACCCGACCTGGTTTTCTGAGCTCGTTCAGGCTGAGGTCGCGCGCATTCTTGCGGTGGATGGGCCCGCCGGGTTTCATCGCGGTCATTATGCTTCGGCGATCCGAATTGTGAGTGATGCGGTTATGGCCGACACACCGCCCGACTTTATCACATTGCCAGCCTACGACGTGCTCAACGTCCTGGACTAGTCAACGCACAAAAACAGCAAAAAATACAGTGGCCCATTGTCATGGGCTGCTGCCAGTCGAACTCTGCCCAAAAAGGACATACCGATGCAGAAAACATATACAGAAACCTACGCTGAAGTCGCCGAGCGTCTGCCCCACGGCACAGTCTCTGACATAGCGATCGATGATATCGTGCAGCTGAAAATCCAGAACACCTTTGACACACATCTCGATATCGCGCGGGACATGGCGACAGTTATGCGCGCGGATATGGCCGCCTACGATCAAGACACATCAAAATTCACCCAAAGCCTGGGATGCTGGAGCGGATTTCATGCGCAGCAAAAGATCAAATCTGTCAAACGCATGAAAGGGACGGCCAAGGGCGTCTACATTTATCTTTCAGGTTGGATGGTGGCCGGGCTGCGCAACACGTGGGGGCATCTGCCTGATCAGTCCATGCATGAAAAAACGGCAGTCGCCGATCTGATCCGCGAGATTTACACGTCACTCCGTCAGGCAGACGAAGTCGCCTTAAATGACCTGTTCAAAGATCTGAAATCCGCGCAGACCGAGGCAGAGCGGGCTGCCGCAATCGCGGCGATCGACACATTCGAAAGCCATGTAGTGCCAATCATCGCGGATATCGATGCCGGCTTTGGCAATGAACACGCGACCTATCTTCTGGCCAAAGAGTTGATCAAAGCTGGCGCCTGCTGCTTGCAGATTGAAAACCAGGTCTCGGATGCCAAGCAATGTGGTCACCAAGATGGTAAAGTGACCGTTCCACGCGAAGACTTTATCGAAAAACTGCGTGCCTGCCGTTTGGCATTTGAAGAAATGGGCGTCACGGACGGTGTCATTGTTGCCCGCACAGATAGTTTGGGTGCGGGGTTGACGCAGAAGGTTCCTGTCAGCCAATCCCCCGGTGATTTAGCTGCGGAATATACCAAGTGGTTGAAAACGTCGCCGATTACGCCACAAGACCCGATGGCTGAAAATGATTTAGCGCTCTATCGTGACGGCACCTTTATGCGGCTGGAACGTTTGCCAAACGGCCTTTTCCCATTCCAGCCAGATACCGGTCGCGCACGGGTGATCGAAGATTGCATCGCGTCAATCAACGAAGGTGGGGCTGATCTGTTGTGGATCGAAACGGATACACCGAATGTTGATGAAATTGCAGGGATGGTCGCTGAAATCCGCGCCAAGGCCCCGGGCGCCAAGCTGGCCTATAACAATTCACCCAGCTTCAACTGGACCTTGAACCTGCGCAAACAGGTGCGCGACGGTTGGATCGCGGAAGGTAAGATCGCAGAAACCGATTACCCCGATGGCAATGCGCTTATGTCTGCTGACTATGATGACACTGAACTTGGCCGCGAAGCGGATGCGCGTTTGCGTAACTTCCAGACCGATATCAGCGCCCGTGCCGGTGTTTTCCACAATTTGATTACGTTGCCGACCTTCCATCTGACCGCGAAATCTGTCGATGAGCTTAGTCGTGGTTACTTCGGCGATGACAAGATGCTTGCATATGTTGCAACCGTTCAGCGCGAAGAGATCCGCCGCGGGATTTCAGCGGTGAAACATCAACATGAAGTTGGTTCTGATCTTGGGGATTCGTTCAAAGAAATGGTCAGCGGTGATCGGGCGCTCAAAGCGGGCGGGGCCGCAAACACGATGAACCAATTTGCGGCAGAGTAATCGGCTACCAATGGCATTGCCGCAGGCGCGACGATCGTTGGGTCGTCGCGCCCCTTCATGTTTCGGACACGCCGTCAGAGCGGTTTATGTCCCAAACCACCCGAAAACCCTGATGGGGCGTCGTGCTGTCAGGTGAATTCCCGGTACGTGCGGCGATCCGATATCGGTGGCAATAGCTTTGGTGGCAAAGATATGATCCACCCTTGAGCAATCTGAAGCCCTTCATTGCATTCAGTTTTTCCTTCACCCGCTTCTTGAGGGATTTGATCCGGTAGAAGTCGGCAGTCCATTCCCAGACATTGCCGACCATGTTATAAAGCCCGTACCCGTTGGGCGCAAAAGACTGCGCAGGCGCGGTGCCCATCCAGCCATCTGCGCCTGTATTGCCATCGGGAAATCGCCCTTGCCAGATGTTACAGGGCATAAAGCCGGTATCATCCGGTTCATCATCGCCCCAAGGATAGCGGATATCGCCAAGACCGCCACGGGCGGCATGTTCCCATTCGGCCTCGGTCGGAAGACGGCCACCACACCAGCGGGCGAAGGCATGCGCATCGTTCCAAGATATCTGCACAGCCGGATGATCTGTGAGCAGGGTGTTTTCTGTGCCGGGACCGTTGACTTGGCGCCAATTTGCCCCGTCGACCTTGCGCCACCATTCGATGCCAGCGACGGCTTGGGTTTGGATTATGTCCTTTGGGACGTCCGTATGAAAAACGAATGACCAGCCAAAACGCTCGGCCTCGGTGATGTATCCGGTCTGGTCCACAAAGCGTGCAAAATCGGCGTTGGTCACAACCCGCTTCATCATGCGGAACGGGCGTAGTGTCTTACCGCGGATTGGACCTTCCCCATCATCTGGGATGAGGGGTGCATTGGTGCCGATCAGTGCTTTGCCACCCGGGATATCGACGGCTTCCAGCACCTCTGGCGCGCCGGACAATCGGAGTGCCGCATGCGTGGTGTGGATGGTGTTTTGTCCCCTCACCGGGGCGCAGCATCCTTTGCGGGCCTGCTTTGACAAATGGTGTTTCCTCGCGCATTTGGTGCTGTGACGTTATCATTTTTATCGACAACGGGCACCCCGCCGCGAAAGTCTGACGGCCGGGCGCAAATGTGCTGCATGCGGTTGCGGTGGAAAACAACTTCGCTATAGACCGCCTGTACCGATGCATTTTACCGCATCTGGGATACCGCAAGGGAGCCAAACATGCTGACAGTCACATTACTGACAAGCCCAACCGAACGGTCTTTGGACAGCGCTCTGGTCGATAATCTGCGCAATGCCTGGGGCGGCGGGGACATAAGCTGGTTGGCTATTGATGAAGCCGCAGCGTTTGAGATCGCAAATGTCCCGGACAATCAATGGGACGTTTGGGCGGACCTGCAAAACGCATGTGTGGATTTGGTCGTCCAGCCGACGGATCAAAGGCGCAAAAAGATGCTGTTGGCCGATATGGACAGCACCATGATCCGGCAGGAATGCATTGATGAGCTTGCCGCAGAGGCGGGCGTTGGTGCGCGGGTTGCTGACATCACGGCCCGCGCTATGAATGGCGAACTGGATTTTGAGGCGGCCCTGATCGAACGGGTCGGTCTGCTGAAAGACCTGCCCGTTGAGATCATCGAACAGGTTCTGGATCAGCGGATCACCTATATGCCTGGCGGATATGAGCTGGTGAACACGATGAAGGCGCAGGGTGGTTATGCTGCGCTGGTTTCAGGTGGATTTACCGCCTTTACACAGCGGGTGGCGGCAGCGCTTGGTTTCGACGAGAACCGTGCGAACACGCTCTTGGTTGAAAACGGCAAGCTGAGCGGCGCGGTAGGGCGACCTATTTTGGGAAAAGCTGCCAAGGTGCAGGCGCTGGAAGAGATTACCGCCAAGCTTGGTATTGACGAACAGGATGTGCTTGCCGTGGGCGATGGGGCCAATGATTTGGGAATGCTTGGCCGCGCAGGGACTGGGGTTGCTTTACATGCCAAACCCACGGTGCAAGCTGAATGCGATATTCGGATTAACCATGGTGACCTGACGGCCTTGTTGTTTATCCAAGGCTATAGTCGGGACGCGTTTGTGACCTAAAGCCGGCGATCGACGTTCAGCTTCTGGTGGCCTGCTGTTCTTTGTAGAATTCGCGGGTGCGCATGAAGACCTGCAATAGTCTTGGGTCGCTAGCGCAGATTTGTCCGATTTGTTTGACAAAACTTGTGTCGCTTTGTCCATAGAACGCTTCTGCAGCGTCGTCAGCGGCATTCGCCCGATTTCTGGTCGACATTAATTCTCTCCTTCGTGTGCGGTCAGATATCTGGGAAAATCTGGACCGCAATTGGGCGAAGTATATGCATCTATACAAAAAGACAGGTCGTGACCTGTCGTCATGTCACAACGGAACGGTAGCGCCAAATTGTTAACAGAGTTTGTAAGAAACACAGCGCCCACTCCCTTTGGACTGCCTATTACTGGTTATTCGGTGCTCTTTAGGTCGGTGTCGACAGGGTGTCAGAGCTTACTTAACCCGGCGTCATACTAAAAGGTTAACGCGCCATTAACCAGTTCTTTTTGGTGTATATGCTTGTGTTGATCACAAGATGCTGTTCCGCGCTCTTGCATCTGTGCCTATCTACAATGCAGATAGGAGGCATGAAAAAGACCGTAAAACCCGCGACAATCGCTGCGCATGCAGCAGGTGCCATTGACCTTCAATCGGGCGGTGTTGTGCCTGCATTGCAACCCGCAACAACTTTTGTCAGAGATGCCGATTACGGGTTGCTTCGAACGGATAACATCTATTCGCGTGATAACTCTGACAATTTGCGACAGGCTGAAGCCGTTTTGCAACGCCTTGAAAATGCGGATGAAACGTTGCTTTTTCCGTCTGGTATGGCGGCTATCGCAGCTGTGTTTCGGACCTTGCCCAATGGCGCCAAGGTTATCCTGCAATCGGGGATTTATTGGGGAACGACGGCTTGGGTGCGGATGTTTTGCGCCCGGCGGGACATCACGCTGACAGAGGTGGATGCGGACCAATTGATCGCGTCTTGCGTGGCGATAGATATTGATCTTGTTTTCGTCGAAACGCCATCAAACCCATGGTTGAAAACAGTCGATATCGCCGCGCTTCGCGCGGTGACAAAAGCGCTATTGGTGGTGGATGCCACAGCAGCGACACCGATTCTTACCCGTGCATTGGACCATGGGGCCGATATTGCGATGCATTCGGCGACCAAGGCGATCAACGGACATTCGGATGTTTTGGCAGGTGTTTTGTCCACCGCAGACAAAGGTAGCCAGACATGGCAGGACATCCTGGCCGATCGTAAAATGGCCGGTGCGATCCTTGGCCCGTTCGAAGCCTGGCTTCTAACCCGGGCAATGCGGACGCTGCCGCTGCGTGTCAAATGCATGTCGCAAAACGCGCTGGCATTGGCGACATTCCTGTCAGAGCATCCCAAAGTCGATAAAGTACTTTACCCTGGGCTGCCGCAGCATCCCGGACATGAAGTGGCCAAACAGCAGATGATAGGCGGCTTTGGCAGCTTGCTATCGGTGTTGGTCACCGGCGCGCGCGAGGACGCGCTAAAGGTCGTTGGCAAGCTTGAGCTCTTCCTTCGGGCGACGTCGCTCGGCGGTGTGGAAAGCCTTGTCGAGCATCGCCACACGATTGAACCTGACACAGGTATCCCCGAAAACCTGATCCGTGTCTCTGTGGGGATTGAGGACATCGACGACCTGATCGGCGATTGGGACCAAGCGCTCGGGTGATGCGAGGGTTGGGCGTCGCGTCGTGAATGCTGCCAAAACCGGGAAGCGGTCGTTGGCACTGGCTGCAGCGAATTGCGGGTATGAGCCCAATGTTTCAAATGCTGCGCCGTGGGCGAATGGCAGATAGCGTACTTCTTGACCCGTCATAATCCTCTTACGAAATATATGTTAGCGCTAACGATGTATTTTCGGGAGTTTGGGCCTATGATGAAAACAAATCAGTCTTCGGGCATACTACTGCGTTTGCTGTCGGTTGCGCTAATGGCAGCGATGTCTGCCGCAGTCCACGGAGCGGCCCAAACACTTCCGGTGGGGCAAATCATGTTTTGGCGCTCGGCTTTGGCGCTTTTTCCTATTTGCTTGTATGTATGGGTACTGGGAGCATTTCCGCATGGATTGAGACCGAAACATCCACGTCTACATATCACGCGTGGTCTATTCGGCGCGCTTTCTATGGCGCTGTCATTCATTTCTTTGGCGTATCTGCCTGTCGCAAACGCACAAGCCATCGCGTATCTTGCACCGGTTCTGACGCTTCCTCTTGCGGCTCTCGTGTTGAAAGAGCGCCTGTCAGGGCGGCTTATTGTATGCGTTGCGATGGGGTTTCTCGGAGTGCTCGTTCTCCTTTGGGACGCGCTTGAAGCTCCTGAAGACGGAATGTGGATTGGCGTTGCCGCTGCGCTTGGCTATGCGGTGACGATGGCGTTCGTGCGCGTCCACATCAAGAAGATGACAAACTCCGAAAGCGCATCGGCAATTGCTTTTTTCTTTGCCATCGTATCCGCATCCGTCGGCCTTCTGACGCTCCCATTCGGGTGGGCTCCGCTGAATTGGTCGACCTTTGGATGGCTTGCGCTGGCTGGTTTCCTGGGCGGAGCGGGGCATATTGCGTCAAGCGAAGCAGTAGCGCGGGCACCTGTGAGCACACTCGCACCATTTGATTTCACTGGCTTGATTTGGGCTCTGGGCTTTGACCTGATTTTGTTCGCAACATTGCCAAACGCGTTGGGATGGTTCGGTATGACGATGATCATGACCGCAGCTTTGATTGTTGCAATTGCGCCAAAGCGGCCAGAGCAAGCATAATGTGGAATGGCGGTTTTGTCCCGCCCAGCCAGACCCTACCCTAAATAGCCTTCAACATCTGCTTCAGTCTGAAACACTTAATGGCCCTGGTCACAGCGTTAGGTACCCCACCGCGTTGTGCCAGAGCCGCTACTTGGTTACTCCTCAGTCGGTCCGCCCGCTTCTTTCCAATCGCCGATGCCGCCAACATTGGTGACGTTGCTATAGCCCATATCCATCAGGGTCTTCCCCGCGAGCGCCGCCTGTCCGCCAGCGCCGCAGACGAGATAAAGGGCCGCGTCCTTTTGCAAAACAGGGTTGTGGAATTGCATGTCGGGGTCGGCCGCAAATTCCATAAAGCCGCGCGGGATGCGGTGTGCCCCTGCGATTGTGCCAGTCTTTGCAATATCGGCGCTATCGCGTACATCAATAAAAGTGGCGCCGCCTGCAGTATGTTTGGCAATAGCCTCTTGCGCAGAGATGCGTGGAACAATGGCGTTTGCATCTTCCAGATAGGTCTTGGCGGATTTCATGGGGGCCTCCTTTTTGATTGGCAGACCAAAGGTAGGGCGGGTCAGGTGCGCCGCCAAGAAAAAAAGCCCGGACACGAAGTCCGGGCCAGTCCAACAGGGAGGTGGAGATATAACCCGATCTCCGGCGGGAACTCGCGAACCCGGTGGCCAAAACTGGGAGGAAAAAAGCCACCGGGTCAGTCTACTACGCCACTAATCGATAACCACCGGATTCGGTCACAAGAAGGCGGGCATTGGACGGATCTGGTTCTATTTTTTGGCGAAGACGGTAAATATGTGTCTCTAATGTGTGCGTGGTCACACCCGCATTATAGCCCCAAACCTCGTGAAGTAGGACGTCGCGGGCGACCACACCTTCGGTTGAACGATAAAGGAATTTCAGGATGTTTGTTTCCTTTTCCGTCAGCCGCACCTTCTTATCGTCTTCTGTGACAAGCATTTTCTGGGCTGGTTTGAAGGTATAAGGCCCAAGCTGGAAGACCGCGTCTTCGGATTGTTCATGGGTGCGCAGCTGGCTGCGGATACGCGCCAGAAGGACCGGAAACTTGAACGGTTTGCTGACATAATCATTGGCGCCCGCATCGAGACCCAAAATCGTGTCCGCGTCACTATCTTGCGCGGTAAGCATGAGAATCGGGCATTTCACACCTTGCTTGCGCAGCACGCGGCAAAGCTCGCGCCCATCGGTGTCGGGCAGGCCCACATCAAGGATCATTAAATCATAGAGGCCTTCTTTCGCCTTCACGAGCGCGCTGGCCCCGTCGTCAGCTTCGAAGACGTCAAATTCTTCGGTCATCAGCAACTGTTCACCCAGTGCTTCGCGCAAATCATCGTCATCATCGACGAGCAAAATCTTTTTGAGTTGTCCCATGACATGCTCCTTATGTTCTTTCTTAGAATTGTGCCTCTATTACGTTTAGAACAACCATCTCCTGCGCAGTTTCACACGGACGTGTGATTTATCCGGCAATTGTTTCACTTTGCCGCCGAAACGGCTATTTGATGAAACAAATGAGAGGTGAAGCCCATGGGATTTTCTCCCGATATTACAGAACGGCTGGCCCGCGCCCGGTCGGATTTGCGCATGGGCGTCCCGATTGTTTTGTCTGAAGGGCTGATCGTCCTTGCAGTCGAAACGCTTGATTCTGAAAGATTTGCGCATTTACGCACAATAAATGGTGCGCCAGTGCTGAGTATTACCGGCTGGCGGGCCAAAACTCTCAAAGCGCGCGCATATGATGGGGATGTCGCCCGGGTTCTAGTCCCGGAGAATATGGGGTTGAATTGGGTGCAATCGGTCGCTGATCCTGCCGGGGATCTGGCGCATCCGATGAAAGGCCCGCTGCAGACATTGCGTGAGGGGTCGGCAGGCCCGCACCGCGCTGCAATCGCTTTGGCCAAGGCTGCCCGTCTGTTACCGGCCGTGATCAGTGCCGATATCGGTGATCCGGTAGGTTTTGCCGCCGCGCATGATTTGACGTTGATATCGGCCGAGGCCGTTTTGAACGCAGAGCGTGGCACTTTGCGTCGTATTATCCATGCCCGGCTGCCGCTTGAGGTATCCGAAGCAGGCCGTTTGCATATTTTCCGCCCCGATGATGGTGCGGAAGAACATTATGCTGTTGAGATCGGCAGCCCAGACCGCAGCCAGCCCGTTCTGTCCCGCTTGCATTCGGCTTGTCTGACCGGCGATTTGCTCGGCTCGCTCAAATGCGATTGCGGGCCGCAGTTACGCGGCGCTCTGGCCCAGATGGGGGCCGAAGGTGTCGGTGTGCTGTTGTATCTTAATCAAGAGGGGCGGGGGATTGGGCTGGCCAATAAGATGCGGGCCTACTCATTACAGGATCAGGGGTTTGACACGGTTGAGGCCAATCACCGCCTGGGTTTTGAAGATGACGAACGGGATTTTCGGATCGGGGCCGAGATCCTCGCACGGATGGGGTTTTCTGCCGTCCGATTGCTCACAAACAACCCCGCCAAGGTCGAACGGATGGAAGCAAGCGGGATCAAAGTGGCAGAAAGGGTGCCGCTAAAAGTCGGAGAGAACCAGCACAACACTGCGTATCTGGCGACGAAAGCGGCCAAGTCAGGGCATTTGCTCTGATTTGAAAAAGGGCGAAGATAATCCTTTTCCACGGTTTTCTGCGATGTTATCAGACGTTGGGTTGGCCGCTGTAGCTCAGCTGGTAGAGCACGTCATTCGTAATGATGGGGTCGTAGGTTCGAGTCCTATCAGCGGCACCATTTTCACTAAATAAGTAGCTGTTGCTATCGTGATATTTTTGCGTCTGGGCGGTTTTTCACCCCCCTTGGGCTTATTGCTACCCCGCCTATTTTAAGACGGTGTTCACTAGCCCTGAAGGCCCGCCGCCTATCCTGGCACCCCTCCGGCAGGACAGTCACAGCGAACGCTAATAGTAACGCGCAATAAATCTCGTATTTGCACAAAAAAGGGCGGCACACTGGCCACCCTTCCGTTTTCAAGTCATCTAAAACTAGAACTCCATGTCAAAACCTAGCCTTAGTCCCCAGCTTTGATAGTCATTGGTACCGATACCATCATAATTGGCACCGGCACTTAAAACCACACCGGTCATAAGTGTATAGAGACCACCAACGTGAACACGACCGCGTTCCCCTTCAAAGCTTGGAATGACATCTTCAGCATAACCCTCGCCTGATGTCTCGGACATGACGGCCGACAGACCACCCGTCAAGATGAACTCACCAGTAGTAACTGACAATGGCATCGCAAAATCTACGCCAAGAGCTACATCTGTCATGGTGATGCTTTGGGCCGCAATTTCGCGATCAGCGGCATCTACAAAAGACAGTTGTTCATCTTGTAGCTGCGTTGCAGATAGACTTGGGGTGAAAGTAAGCTCGCTGTATTCCAGTGCACCCGCAACCTTTACACTTGCTAGGGTCCGCTCGGTGTCAAATTCAGCAACAGTCGTATCGTCCGCGCTCACCTCATTTTCGGTCTTACCCACAAGATACCGACCCTCAAAATATAACGGCTGCTCGGGTAGCTTCGCCACGAAATAAGGGCCAACAAGATAGCCAGTACCTTCCGTTGTTACATCCTCGTTGTCTTGGCTGGCGCTATCAAACTCCAACATGACACCGACCAGCGCATCGGGTGTAATTGCGTAGTGGGCACCTGCAGCACCAAAGAAGTAGCTGTTTTCTGCGTCGCCGGACTCAGCCCAGCTACCCTGCAAACGGCCCCATACTGGGTAACCTGCACCGGTCGAAACATCAAAGCTACCATCGCTTTGTGTCGCCGACAAATTGAACCCATCCTGCGCCGTACCGGACAGTAAGCCAATCAGATCAGGTTGGGCTGCGATGGTTTGGCTTGCGCGTGATTGCATGAAATCAGCGATGTTCTGCTGGATTTCTTCAACCCTCAAACCGGCAATAACCGTCAGAACATGAGGGTCAGAAGACAAGTTAAGAGGGGGGCTGACCTATTAGGGGCTTCAGGCGCGAGGACCGGCGATCGAATTATCCCTGACATAGGGTCTTGAAAAAGATGATCCGCCCTACGTAAGGTTGCGGGCAGTTACGCACGTAGTTCCCCGGCCCATGCAAATAAGCCGCGCCTGCGGTGCCGCTGACAGGCTTTGCCGCGTTCCAGATTTCGAAGGCCTTACTGAGCTTGTGAGGATCGTCTGCCCGCCGTTTAAGCTGGTTCCCTTGCCTGACGTCAAAGTCGATTTCAACGTGACAGACGGCGATCCCTGCGGGTGTCAGAATGTCTCTGAAGTCGCAACCCATCGTCTTATAGTACATCAACAGGCGGTCGCCGTTGCAGCAAATGGTTAGACCATTTTGGTCGCGCCGCCGTTGTGGCTGACTTAATCGAAAGCTGGGGCGTGCGATGGCAGGCCGTTTCACGCGAATAGTTCAATGATCTTCTCTACTATTCTAAATGTTGACTTCGCGGCGGGTCGCCCCGGGTGAGACAGCGATACGGTTTTACTGCGCTACAACAGATCAGAAATACACCCATCTCGAAATTTGCGTCAGGTCACAATTGGCAAAATGATCGGATAGTACAAAACTTGGCGCATTTTGCTCATTCTGACTATCCTTTAAATTTCTATCCTGCTTCAAAACTAAGGGAGGACGTTGTGACATATCCAAAAAGTGTACGTAGCCGCGCAGGCGCAGTTGGGACCACAATACTGTTGTCGTCATCCGCACAGGCGCAAGAATTCACATTCTCCATACAGCACTTTCTTAGCCCGCAAGCGCCCGCGCAGACGGTGCTGATTGAGCCGTGGGCAAAAGCGGTGGAAGAGGCCTCGGACGGGCGCATCGCGTTCGAAATTTTCCCGGCAATGGCATTGGGTGGCGCGCCACCCGAACTTTACAGCCAGGTTCGGGACGGCGTTGCCGACATCGTCTGGACGGTGCCCGGATACACGCCGGGGATTTTCCCAAGACTTGAGGTCTTTGAACTGCCAGGCGTTCACGGTGGCGACGCACGCGCAACCAATCTGGCCATTCAGGACATGATGGACGATCTGTCCGCCGATTTCGAAGACATCCATTTGCTGCTGGCCCATGTGCATACCGGAAACGCGCTGCATGTGGCGAATGCCGAAGTCGTCAATGCCGCTGAGTTTGAGGGTTTGAAAGTCCGCAGCCCATCGCGCACCGGTGCATGGATGCTTGAAGAGCTGGGCGCCGAACCTGTCGGGATGCCCGTTCCGGATTTACCGCAGGCTCTGGCCAGGGGGACGGTTGACGCTGGGCTTGTTCCGTTTGAGGTCGCGATTCCACTGGGGCTTGCTGATCTGACGGACGTTTCGGTCGAACTTGATGGTGGGAACCGTTTTGGTACGGCGACCTTCCTGTTCGCCATGAACAAGGACAGCTACAACTCACTTCCCGCTGATCTGCAGCAAGTCATTGATGAGCGGTCCGGCATGGCAATCGCTGCCGCAATGGGCGAGGCTTGGAACAACATCGAACCTATCGGCAAACAACGCGCGCTGGATGCGGGCAAAGCCGTGGTGCAGCTGTCCGCCGAAGTATCTGCCGAATTTGCGGCCCCTTTCGATGCGACAGTTGCGCGTTGGGTTGCAGAGGCGACCGGAAACGGCATTGATGCAGAGGCGCTTTTGGAAAAAGCGCGGGCTGCGATTGCGGCAAACAGCCAGTAAGGAGAACCGTAAATGTCCATCAAGGCTTTTCTGGCCAAAATCATAACCATTTGGGCCTTGTTGGGCGGCGCTTTGCTTTTGCTGATTGTTCTTGTGACCGCGATAAATGCGGCCGGATTCACCGGTGATGCGATTGCACGGCTTTGGGACGGAAACGTCTCGGGGCTGCCCGGTTATGAAGATGCGGTGCGCATGTTTGTCGGGGTTGCTGCGCTCGCCATGTTCCCTTACGCACAGCTACACAACGCACATGCGGCGGTTGATGTGTTCATGCAATATGCGCCGAACTGGGCCAATCGCGTTGTGATGGTTGCCTCGGGGCTTGTACTGGCGGGGATCGCGGCCTGGATGGCCTACATGCTCAGCATCGGCACGCTTGAGGTGCGTTCAGACAATATCGAGACAACCGTTTTGGGCTGGCCTGTCTGGATATTTATGCCCTCTGCTGTCGTGTCATGCCTTCTTTGGGCTGTTGCAGCCATTCTGAACATCACCTCACCCATGGAGTCCGCCGATGGAGCGTGAACTAATCGGCGTCTACGGACTTGGCGCTTTATTTGTCCTGATCGTGCTGCGTATCCCGGTTGCATTGGCCATGCTGATCACAGGCATTGTTGGGACTTGGGTGCTTAGCCTGTTCTCACCCTTCATCAAATTCGGCCCTTACATGCTGCAATTCAAAACTGCGCTTTGGAATTCGGTTGCGAATTACGATCTGTCGGTTGTGCCGTTGTTTGTGCTGATGGGCTTTTTGGCGGCCGAAACGGGCCTAAGCCGCGATCTGTTTCAAGGGCTAAGTGCCCTGACCCGCAAGTTCCGCGGCGGCGTCGCGATGGCGACGATTCTGGCCTGTGCGGGCTTTGGCGCGGTCAGCGGATCATCTATCGCAACCGCCTCAACCATGAGCCGGGTGGCATTGCCGGAACTGCGCCGGCTTCGCTATGATGAGGGCCTGTCAACAGGGGTGCTGGCCGCTGGCGGTACATTGGGCATTTTGATCCCGCCCTCTGTGGCACTGGTGATTTACGCGATCGTCGTCGAAGCGCCGATCATAGATATGTTCCAGGCCGCGATCATCCCCGGCATTCTGGCTGTCCTCTTTTTCCTTGTGGTCGTGCGTATCCGGATCGCGCGCAACCCATCGCTTGCGCCCATCCCAGAGGAAATGGAGAAGGCCGAGATACGAAAAGCCATCCGCCGCCTTTGGCCCGTTGGACTGATCTTTGGCTCAATCATTCTGGGGCTGGGCATGGGGCTGTTTACCCCGACACCTGCCGCCGGTGTCGGCGTGTTCCTGATCCTTGTTTACGGGCTTATTCTGCGATGGGTATCCGATGAGGGTTTGACATGGGCGCGGCTGAAAGCGGCCTTGCTGGCGACCGCAAAAACCGCGTCGATGATTTACTTCATCTTGTTCTCTGCGGACGTTCTCAAAGGGTTCTTTGCACGCACAGGCCTGCCCGCATGGCTCAGCGAATGGGCGGCGACATCGACGCTTGAGCCTTACATGATCTTGGTGGCCATGTTGCTGATCCTGATCGTTCTGGGCTGTTTCATGGAAAGCCTGTCCATGATCCTGGTGATCGTTCCGTTTTTCTGGCCGGTCCTGATTCAGTTGAATGGCGGTGAATGGGTCAGCGCTGATGATGCTGCTTTCGGGATGAGCACAGATGACCTGCGGATCTGGTTTGGAATACTTGCGCTCATTGTAGTCGAATTAGGCTTGATCACACCGCCGGTTGGCTTGAATGTCTTTGTGATCAAATCCTTTTCGCCAAATACCGGGCTTGGCGTGATCTTTCGCGGGGTTGCGCCTTTCTTTGGAATCGAATTGATCCGGGTCGCCGTTCTGGTACTACTGCCGGTCCTGTCCCTTTATCTTCCACATGTCTTGTAAGGAGTGATCTTTTGACCCGATCACATAAGACGCAAGTCTGCATCATTGGCTCTGGCCCCAGCGGGCTTTTGCTTGCGCAATTCCTCGCAAAGGCCGGAATTGATACCATTGTCATCGATCGCAAGGATCGCGCCTATATCGAGGGACGCATTCGGGCCGGGGTGCTTGAACAGGGGGCCGTCGCCGGGCTGGACGAGGCCGGGGTGTCAGACCGCCTGCATACCGAAGGGCTGCTGCATGACGGGTTTGATCTGGCTTTTGACGGCGACCGGCACCGGATCGATCTTAAAGGGCTGACCGGGAAATCGGTGATGGTCTATGGGCAGACCGAGGTCACAAAAGACCTGTTTGACGCGCGCACCGCAGACGGCCAGCAGTTCTTTTTCAACGTCGAAGATGTGACCTTGGACGCGTTGACCTCTGGCGCCCCCAAAGTGCGTTTTCAACACGACGGGCAGGCCCATGAGATCACTTGCGACTTTGTGGCGGGCTGCGATGGGTATCACGGGGTGTCCCGCAAGGCGATCCCGGCGGATGTGCTGAAGACATTTGAGCGGGTCTATCCCTTTGGCTGGCTGGGCATCTTGGTCGAAAAACCCCCTGTCAGCCATGAATTGATCTATGCCAACCATCAGCGCGGCTTTGCCCTTGCCTCGATGCGATCAGAAACGCGCAGCCGGTACTACATCCAATGCAACGCTAGTGATGACGTGGCCGATTGGTCCGATGATCGGTTTTGGGATGAATTTGCCACCCGGCTTGGTGAAGACACGGCCGCAAAGCTGCAGATCGGGGCCTCATTTGAAAAATCCATTGCGCCGTTGCGGTCGTTCGTGGCCGAACCGATGCAGTATGGAAACTTGTTCCTGGCCGGGGATGCGGCACATATCGTCCCGCCAACCGGCGCAAAGGGGCTGAATTTGGCGGTGGCTGATGTACGGCTCTTGTCACGGGCCTTGATTGAACACTTCACCCGAGGCAATGGCGCCTATCTTGAAACCTATTCAGAGGTCGCGCTGAAACGGGTCTGGAAAGTTGAGCGCTTCTCTTGGCAACTGTCGATGCTGATGCACCAGTTCCCGGACCATTCCCCGTTTGAGCGGCGGATGCAGCGGGCTGAGTTTGATTACATCGCCTCGTCCGAAGTAGCATCACAGGTGATTGCTGAAAACTATGTTGGCCTGCCGCTGGAGTAGCCTGATGGATGTCCTGAAAATCAACGAGGCGCATATCGCCTACTGTCATCGCCCGGGGCTTGGTCGGACGGTTGTATTTGCCAATTCTCTGGGTAGCGATCAAAGCATTTGGGACAAGGTCATCGCCGCCTTGCCCCGCGGCTATGGGGTGCTGACCTATGATCTGCGCGGGCATGGCCAAAGCGACGGGTTGGCAGAAACAATCGAAGGGTTGGCTGACGATGTCAGTCAGTTGATTGATGCGCTGGGTTTAAAGGATATCCTGTTTTGCGGTGTCTCGATCGGCGGCATGATCGGGCAGGTGCTGACCGCCAAACGCAGCGATGTGATCCGGGCCGCGGTCTTATGCAACACCGCACCAAAGATCGGCACGGCAGAGCGCTGGGCAACCCGCATATCCGCAGTAGATTCAAACGGGGTCGCCGGCATCGCCGCTGACATCGTCGGCGCGTGGTTCGGTCCCGCTTATACTGCACAGAAGGATCACTTGGCGCTGCATCAAATGATGGTCGGGCGCACCCCGGACACATCATATACAGCCGCCTGCCGCGCGATCCGGGATGCCGATTTGACCGATTTCGCGGTCTCTATCACCGTACCCACGCTTTGCATTGGCGGCAGTCACGATCAATCCGTTCCGCCAGACGCCGTGCAGGCTTTGGCGCAAACAATCCCGAATGCGACGCTGGAGATCATCGAGGGCATTGGCCACTTACCCTGCCTAGAGGCGCCAGAAACACTGGCGCGTTTGATCGTGCAAAGCGACCCGGCAGCGGATGACCAAGCGGATGCCGGGATGACCATTCGCAAATCAGTCTTGGGGGCCGAGCATGTGAACCGCGCCGTCGCGCAAACCACATCGCTCGATGCCGCGTTTCAGTCGCTGATCACATCAGGCGCATGGGGCACGGTCTGGGCCAATCCCGATATTTCAGCGCGCGAGAGGTCCATGCTGACGCTCGCGCTTCTGGCGGCCACCGGCAATTTCGAAGAAATCCCGATGCATATCCGCGCCACCCGGCGTACCGGTGCCAGCGAACGCGATATCGCGCAGTGCTTTCAGCATGTTGCGATCTATGCGGGCGTGCCGCGAGCCAATCACGCGCTGAAACTGGCAAAGCAAACGCTAAAAGAAATGGCCGCTGATGACTGAACAGGCTTTCAAACCCCGGGACCTGAGCTGGCACCCTCCCGCCCTCTATCCCGATTACCGGTCAACGCATCTGCGCGCGCCGCAGCAACAGCTGTTGCATATGCCGCAGACCAAAACCGAACTGACGGGGCCAACCTTTGGGCAGGCGGATCTCAGCCCGTTGGACGACGACCTGATCCTGAATTACGCCGCCAGCGGGCAGATGGCGCAAGGGCCGCGCATCATTGTGCATGGCAAGCTGCTGGATGAAGACGGCCGGCCTGTCCCCGGCAAGCTGATTGAGGTGTGGCAGGCCAACGCTGGCGGTCGCTACCGGCATGTGAATGACGGCTACCTCGCCCCGCTTGATGACAACTTTGGCGGCTGCGGGCGCTGTCTTTCGGGGGACGATGGCAGCTACAGTTTCCGCACAATCCTGCCCGGGCCTTACCCATGGCCCAATGGGGGAAACAATTGGCGGCCCGCACATATCCATTTCTCTGTTTTTGGGGATGGGTTTGCCCAGCGCCTGATCACGCAGATGTATTTCGAAGGCGATCCCCATATCCCGCTATGCCCCATTGTACAGGCGATCCCGGATGATCATGCCATTGATCGGCTTGTCGCCCGGCTGGATATGGAACGGACGATACCAATGGATATTCGTGCCTACCGCTTTGATATTGTCTTGCGCGGACGGAACGCCACCATATTCGAAAACCAGATGGAGGGCACCTGATGCGCCTCAAGGAAAGCCCATCCCAGACGGCAGGACCCTATGTGCATATCGGTTGCGCCCCTCAAACCGCCGGTCTTGAAAGACGCGGCATGGGTCCGCAACTGGGGCGCGACATGGTTCGCAGTGACACCGCAGAGAAGATCGATTTGATGCTTACTGTGCGCGACGGGGCGGACGATCTGGTGAAAGACGCGCTGATTGAAATCTGGCAAGCCAATGCGGATGGCGGCTATGCGGCGGATGAGCGGTTTTCCAACTGGGGGCGTCAGGCGACCGATCTTTCAACAGGGTTGGCCCGCTTTGAAACCATCAAACCCCCGGCATCGGCGAACCAGGCACCGCATATCCTTGTCTGGATCGTGGCGCGCGGGATCAATTTGGGGCTGACAACGCGGATCTACTTTCCAGATGAAAACAATGGGTCAGACCCGGTGCTGGCTTTGGCCGGAACACGCGCCGGAACGCTGATTGCGGAAAAAGCACCATCGGGCTACGCCCATACCATTCACCTTCAAGGCCCTCAGGAAACGGTGTTCTTTGATGTCTGATATCGCTGGGAAACCCTGCATTCTTTGTTGTGCAATCACCGGATCACTGCCACGCAAAGCCGATAATCCGGCGGTGCCGATCTCGATCTCAGAGCAGATTGAAAGCAGCCATGCGGCGGTCGAGGCAGGTGCGTCGATCATCCACGCCCATGTGCGCAATGATGATGAGACCCCAACAAGCGACCCCGAAAAATTCGCAGCGCTGCAAGAGGGGTTATTGAAACATTGCCCCGGCGTCATCATCCAGTTTTCAACCGGCGGACGCTCTGGCGCCGGGCGCGAGCGGGGCGGAATGTTGCCTTTGGCCCCTGATATGGCGTCAATCTCGGTTGGCTCCACGAATTTCCCCACGCGCGTCTATGAAAACGCGCCCGATCTGATCGACTGGCTCGCCGCCAAGATGCAGAAGTATGAGATCACGCCAGAGGTCGAAGCCTTTGATCTGAGCCATATCCTGCAAGCGATTGACCTCAGCAAACGCGGCGTCCTTTACGGCAAGCTTTATGTGCAATTCGTCATGGGCGTAAGGAATGCGATGCCCGTCGATAAAGAGGTCTTTGATTTCTACGTGGAAACCATGCGACGCCGCGCGCCCAAGGCAGAATGGTGCGCAGCCGGGATCGGGGCCGGTCAGTTGGTTGTGAACGAATGGGCCATTGCGGCAGGTGGGCATACAAGGGCGGGTCTCGAAGACAATGTCCGCCTTGATAAAGCGACCTTGGCCCCCTCAAACGCCGCTTTGATCAAACGAGCAGCAGAGCTTTGCGCAAAATACGAACGGCCCGTTGCAGCACCAGCCCAGGCGCGGGACATATTGGGTTTGCGCGCCGCATGATCAGCCTCAGCGAACATCCGTGGATGGGCGGCCTTTTCGGGGATGCCGAATGCACAACGCTTTTTTCGGCAGATGCAGAACTGAAGCGCTTTCTTCAGATTGAGGCCGCATGGACCCGCGCGCTGGGCACAGTCGAAGGGGTCGAAGATGCCGAAGCTGTGGCCAAAGGCATTGAAGAGGCCGTGATCGAAACGCAGGTTTTGCGGGGCGGAACAGAACGCGACGGGCTGCCCATCCCCGCGCTTGTAAAGGCTTTGAAGGGGCAACTTGGCAATGACGCCCTCATCCATCGCGGGCTGACATCGCAGGATGTGATGGATACCAGCCTGATGATGGTTCTGGGACAGGTGGCAGAACTGTTGATCGGGCGGCTTAAGGCGCTGGATCAACAATTGGCCGCGCTGCAAGACCGCTTTGGCGCGGCGCGGCTGATGGCCTATACGCGCATGCAGCCTGCCCTTGAAACCACCGCGCAAGAGCTGATCGGGCGGTGGCGGCAACCCTTGCCCCGGCTGCTAAGCGATCTTGCGCACTGCCAAACGGACCTGCGCCAAATCCAATGGGGCGGACCGATTGGGGTACGCGATCATACAAACGCCGATAAGCTGGGGGTGTGCTTTGCACACAATCTGAACATGCACGATCCGGGTCAAGCCTGGCACACGGATCGCACCATTGTGCTCAGCGTTGGGGGCATCCTGTCGCGCATCACTATCGCCATGGGTAAGATCGGGAAAGACATCGCACTGATGGCCGCATTGGGTCCTGAACAGATCACGTTAGTCGGCGGCGGCTCATCCGCGATGACGCATAAGAACAACCCGATCAAGGCTGAGGCGCTGATCTCTCTAGCTGATTTGGCCAGCAGCTTGCAGTCAGGGCTGACGAGGTCGGCACGCCACGAAGGGTTTCGCTCCGGGCAAGCATGGGCGCTTGAATGGCTCATCCTACCTGAGTTTTGCGTGACCAGTGCCACCAGCCTGTTATTGGCAGGAAAGTTGATCAATGATTTGGAAACATTTGGTGCGGTTCCCCGACATTTTTAGGCGCTGTGCTTGATAATAGTGAAAGCAAAGTACAACGCGGATGTAGGAGGAAATTCGCTCCTTGCATGAGATCAATGGACGCACACCCTCATATTTTTCATCAAAATCAAAATAAAATTTACGAAAGGATCTTTCAGGCTCAGAAGCCAAAGAACATAATGAGCAAAATTTAATCAGATTTACAACAACTGCTCATCCCAAAGCAGCATCAATCTGCATTTTGTCCTTAGCCTAGCCTGTACCTTCCGCCAAAGTTGCCAACTAAAGCTCAGAATTCGACAAATTGAGCCCCCTTCTGGCCAATTCAGTCAGCTAAATCGGGGAGCGGAAGAACAAAACTCTAGTTTTTCCGGTCACTTGAAAATTTGCGACAGAACCGCCAGAAATGTAGATTGGGTCTTTAGTGCAACAATGTTGACTGGCTATGAATTATTTAGGGCCGTGCGAGTTAATCGCCATTGACGTCAATTCGATATTGTGGCGTCTCCCCTTTATTACATCAATTTTCCTAGGATAACGATTATGTCTTACAGACTAGTAACCTTGTCACTGGCCGCTACAATTGTACTGCCGCAATTTGCAAGTGCGGATGAGCTGACGCTGCGCGGCGGAATCGCATCAGGTTTCGAGCAAGAGTATGTGTATGCACTCGACGAAGCTGACGGAACTACCCCGATCAGCACCGATTACGGCCTGGGCGGAATGGCGTCAGCGACCTACCGTATGGACGATGTCTATAACAACTTTGGGCTGGATCTAAGCCTTCAGTTCGGTGTTCTTTCCGGTAATGACGATAGCGGCGATCCATTGGATAACTCCTGCTATATTACGACCTACCTTGGACTTCTCGACGATTGCCAAGACCGCGCGGATACGGAAAACATGACGGCATATGCTGATGTTTCTGCTCTTGGTCGGTATGCACTTGGTTCTGGCCAGACAGAACTGCTCGCAGGACTTTCATACCTTGCTCTTAAAAACGAAGTTGATGCAGAATATCTATATCCAGGGGGGTTTGAAAACTTTGTCTCACGCGACACCGAATTTTCAGGCCTTGGTTTGAAAATTGGGGCGCGCCATCAGATCCCGCTGCAAAACGGAATGACTGTTCAGATCGAAGGCTTTGTCGCACAGTATCGTGGTGACCGCACAATGGATATTAACGATCTCGAGACATCTAGCGGTTCGTTCAATGATGAACAGGACGCGTCATACGAAGACACTATTGATGTAACGACATTCGAATTGACACCATCGGTCATGATGAATGCCGCATGGGCCGGCGACGGAGCCACTATGGAATTTGGCCTCAGCTACAAGCTGTTGTCTGGCATTATCGACACGCGCAATGTCGTAGAGCACGGCAATATTTTGGCATTTGATGAAGGCGATGAGTTTGCCGATGTCTCGTCCACGTCAATCTTTGCCGGACTAACTATTCCGCTTCAATAAACACGAAGTCTGAACTAAAAAGGGCGGTCGCCAGTGCGACCGCCCAGGAATTCATCGCAAATTTGATCGGGCTTAAGGTGAAGTATTTTGCGGACACAGTTATGCAGCCGGTGCCGCAAACTGCTTGAGTGCTGAGGGTCGGGATTCATAACCAGTAAATGGCAATGGTGTTGTCGCTTTAACACCGACAACCGGTTCGCCTCTGTCGAGCTTACCTTTCACGAACCGTTTGAAGCTGGGTGGTCAGACCCACCGGCCGCCAGCGTGGGCTTCAATGGTGAAGCCGTGGACTCAGAAGTATTGCGGGAATTCGCCCCTGACTACCGCCTAGTACTGTTTTGCAGCAGTATGTAATGACACGGGCTTTGTCGTGTCAGAGGCTGATTGGAGGGCAGATGTAACGCTTACTATTGGCCGACCACTCCGTCGTTCATACCGCGAACACGAAGGCGGGGAACCGCGACGCGTCCACCTGATCTTCTCGGGTTTCAATAGCCAAAAGAAGTTCATAGTGGTTGCATGTTCTGAAGGTTCATGCTGCGTCCCAATCACGGTTGATGAACTGAGTACCCAAATTAGCATGGCATGACTGGCACAGCTCAGGCTGCGACATCAAGAGCGCACCGGTGTGTCGCGTCGTGTAACACGGTTACGGGCCAGACGCCTGTCTTTTTAGGGGGCCGTGTCGCCCATCGCGCAGACGATGGTCCATTCTTCGTCCGTGACAGGTTGGACGGAAAGCCGCATGCTTTTGACCAATGACATCTCGGCCAAGCGCGGTTCGGCTTTGATTTGCGCCAGGCTGACCGGTTTGATCATCGGACGCAGGGCTTTGATATCAACGCAGTCCCAGCGGGGGTCATCTGTGGTGCTATCGGGATGCGCCTCGGCGCAGATTTCGACAATGCCCACGATCTCAAGCCCTTGACGAGAATGATAAAAAAAGCCCTGATCGCCCAACTTCATCGCGCGCATGTTATTGCGCGCCTGATAGTTGCGCACGCCGTCCCATTCTTCGCCGGCTGCGCCTTTGGCGACCTGTTTGTCCCAGCCCCAAACATCGGGTTCGGATTTGAAAAGCCAATAGGCCATCAGCCAACCACCTTTTTCCAAGCACGTAATGTGACCTCACTGAACAGCCCCGCCTTGGCGTATGGATCGTTATCGGCCCAGGCCTGGGCGGCGGCCATGCCTTCGACTTCCAGCACGATCAGCGAGCCGCACATCTGCCCGTCCGCATCCAGAAAGGGCCCCGCCATTTCGACCACGCCTGTGTCGGCGATGTAGGCCAGATGGGCATCGCGGTTGTCCAGGCGTGTTTGCAGGGCGCCGGGTTTGTCTTTGGTCATCAGGGCAACACGCATTTATTCTTCCTTCAATGGGCGTGACAAAAGCGCGTTCAGCGCGGTTGGCACGTCGGTTTGGCCGTCTGTAAGATCTGCAACAACCCTGCAGATCGGCATATCAAGGTCAAGCTTTTGGGCCAATTGGCGCACTGCCCGCGCGGTTGCCGCCCCTTCAACGGTTGTGCCGCTGTCGAACGGCTCTGCCCGGCCCAGGGCCAGCCCATAGCGGTAATTGCGCGATTGTTCGGACGTGCAGGTCAGTACCAGATCGCCAAAACCCGACAGCCCGGCAAGCGTTTCCGGCTGCGCCCCGAATGTGGCCGCAAGGCGCTGCATCTCTGGAAATCCCCGGGTGATCAGCGCCGCCCGCGCGCTTTCGCCAAACTGCGCCCCGATCGTCACACCCGAGGCAATGGCCATCACGTTTTTCAACGCACCGCCCAGCTCAGCCCCGATCGTATCTGTTGTTCGGTACAGCCGCATCGCTGTGGTTGAGAGCGCCGTTTGCAGGATCTCGCCTGCGGCCTCATCAGGGCATGCAATGGTCAGTGCGGTGGGCAGCCCGCGTGCAATGTTTGCGGCAAAGCTAGGGCCGGTGAGCATCGCGGGGATCGCGCTGGGCACCAGATCACGGATCGTGCTGGCCGGGCCGGTCATCCGCTCTAGGTCAATGCCTTTGCAGCAGGCCACAAGATATTTGCCACCCAACGCGGCCGTATGGGTTTGCAGGAAGTCCCGCAAGGTCTGAGCCGGAACGGCCAGCAGAATAATCTGGCAGGCAAAAAGCGGTCCGGTGTCCGATGAAACCTGCAGGTTTGGGGGCAGCTTTACGCCCGGAAGTCGGCTGTTTTCGCCAGTGCTTTCCATTGCTTTGACCGCATCAGCGCTGCGTGCCCAAAGCTGAATATCATTGCCGTCCAGCGCAAGTGCAACACCCAAGGCTGTGCCAAACGCACCGCCACCCGCAATCCCGATTTTCATGCCTTCGCCCCCTTTTTGCCGGACCCTAACATCGGTGTCGATCTTTGATCGAGCGGCCAGCGTGGTCGCGCGGATAGGGTCAGATCGTCGGTTTCTCCGTGCTGCAGGCGTTCAAGCCCGGCATAGGCAATCATCGCGGCATTGTCGGTGCACAGCGCCAATGGCGGCGCCACCCAACGGGTGTCTGTCTCAGAACAAAGCTGCATCAGCGCTGCGCGAATGGCGGTATTTGCGGCAACGCCGCCAGCAATTGCGAAAGTTGGCACAGCCGGATTAAGCCCCAGATAGATATCCAGCGCCCGCCTGGTTTTTTCCGTCAGAACATCGCAAGCTGCGGCCTGGAAACCGGCGCATAGATCGGCCTGGTCCTGCACCGTCAGCCCCTCTTTCTCGGCGATAATCGCATCCCTTGCCCGCAAGATCGCCGTCTTCAACCCCGAGAAGGACATATCGCATCCCGGCTGGTTCAAGAGCGGACGAGGTAGGTTAAACCGTTTGGGATCACCCCGCTTGGCGGCATTTTCAACCGATGGCCCGCCCGGTTGGGGTAGACCCAGAATACGGGCCGTTTTGTCAAAAGCTTCGCCCGGCGCGTCATCAATCGTACCGCCAATCCGCTGGTAGCTGTCGTAATCCGAGACGATCAAGAATTGGCAATGCCCGCCCGAAACAAGCAGCATCAGATAGGGATAGGTAACCTGATCGGTCAGCCGGGGTGTCAACGCATGTCCGGCCAGATGGTTGACGCCAATCAATGGCAGACCGGTTGCTGCCGCCAGACCTTTGGCGCACATCACCCCCGACAGGACCCCGCCAATCAGACCGGGCCCGGCTGTCACGGCGATCCCATCGATATCCTGCAGCGTAACGCCCGCCTTGCCCATCGCCTCTTCGATGCAATGATCAAGCTTTTCGGCATGGGCCCTGGCTGCGATCTCGGGGACGACACCCCCAAAATCAGCGTGAAGCGCGGTTTGTCCATAAACCACAGAGGCCAGAATATCGCTGCCGCGCAGAACGGCGGCTGCCGTGTCATCACAACTGCTTTCGATCCCAAGAACTGTCAGGGCTTTTGTCATGTGCCGTCCGGTTGCGTGTTCGTCCATCGCAGGTAACATTGCGGGCAGGTGCAAACAATGGGGCGTTGATGAACCCGGTTTTAATCGTGACACGGCCCGCGCTACAGGCAGGGGCTTTTGCAAGGGCCGTTGCATCCCGATGGAGCGCCCCTCTGCGTATCATCCAATCGCCTTTGATTGCGATTGAGCCCCGTTTGGTCAGGGCTGATCTGACGGGCGTGACCGATCTGATCTTTACTTCGGTGCATGGGGTGGCCGCCGCACAGCGCCTTGGTTTGCTGGCGGGGTTGACTGCGTGGTGCGTAGGGCAAAAAACGGCTGCTGCCGCGCGCGCGGCCGGTTTCTTGCCCATCACCGGGCCGGGTGATGCGGATGGCTTGGTGACGATGATCCTTGCGGCTGCGCCAAATGGCATATGTGCCCATATCCGGGGGGAACACGCGCGGGGCGATATTTGCGCCCGCCTGACAGATGCGGGTCTGCGTTGCATTGATATTCCCGCCTATGACCAGACCGCCCTTATATTGAGCAATGAGGCTAAAAATGCCGTGAAGGGCAAAGAACCTGTGCTTTTCCCCCTGTTTTCTCCGCGATCCGCCACCATATTGTCTGATCAAGGGCCTTTCGCTGCGCAAACACATGTTATCGCGATGAGCGAAGCGGTCATTGATGCGGTCGGGTTTTCAGCATCACGTCTGCATTTGGCGGCGCGACCGGATGAGGCGGCAATGATTGCGGCAAGCCTGCAGGTGCTGCAGGGGCTGACAGAACGTCGCGTTTAGGGGGCGGGTCGCTTGAGGGTTCCCCGCCGCCGCGATAGCATAACCTGACACCAGCAATTTGCCGGTGCGGGCGTTAAAAGGGTGAAACAGTGGCAAAACAGCCAGCCAAGGGGCGCAAACCCCCAGCAAAACCAGAAAAAACCACGCAAAGCGGCAAAGCGACAGGCGAATCGGCGAAGCCAGAAAAGCTAATGCTTGATGCAATTCCGGCCGAGCATCTGACAAAACCGGCTGACGACACCCCAAAAACTGAAAAACCCGCCGCTGAGCCAGCCAAACCCGCTGCGGCGCAACCGGTAGAACCTGCTGTGGCACCCGTTGCAACACCGCCACCAGCCGCGCCTGCAAAACGGCAATCGATCTTTTTGCCGCTTTTGTTTGGCGGTGTTTTGGCCGGTGGCATTGGGTTTGCCGTGGCTAATCTGACGCGTCCCGCAGGTGATGATACGCTTGAACTTGAACTCGCAAGTCAGGCTCGCAGTATTGCCGCGCTTGAGGCGCAGGTCGACGGGTTAAGCGGTTTGCAGACGGCACAAACGGAACAGGCCGCCGCGTTGACAGATCTGACCGCTCAAATGGGTGATCTTGATGCGCGTCTGACGGCTCTGGAAAACCTGCCGCGCGGGGAAGGCGTCGGATCGGTTCCGGCAATTGCTGCCTATGAGGCTGAGCTTGATGCGCTGCGCGCACAAATCACCGATATGACCGGTGTTGCCCAGACCGAACTGGCCGCCGCCCGTGCCGAGGCCGCGGCAATCGAGGAAAATGCCGAAGCTGCTGCGCGGGCAGCGGCGGGCCGTGCCGCCTTGGCGCGTCTGCGCACGGGTATGGAAAACGGGGCGCCATTGGGGGCCGCTTTGGCCGATCTTGAAGATGCGCTGGGCGCGCCCGCACCAGATGCGCTGCTGGCTGCACAAGATGGCGTGCCGACTTTGGCCAGCTTGCAAGATGGATTTCCCGATGCAGCGCGCGCTGCATTGGCGACGGCGCGACGCGAAGGCGTATCGGGTGAGGATACGGGCGGTTTTGGCGGATTTTTGAGAAATCAATTTGATGTCCGTTCGGTCACGCCGCAAGAGGGCACCAGCGTTGATGCCATCCTGTCACGGGCGGAATTTGCGGTGCGCGAAGGGCGGCTTTCTGACGGGCTGGCCGAAATCGGGGCCTTGCCGGAAGTGGCGCGCGCCGAACTGTCCGAATGGCTTGCCCAGGCAGAGCTTCGTGCCGATGCCATTGCCGCTGTTGATATATTGTCCACCTCTTTAAGTGATAACTGAAGGCGAAACATATGCTCTGGTCTTTGATTAAAATCCTGGCTTTCGTCGCAGCCGTCACCGTGCTGACCTATGGTGGCACGCTGCTGATGCAGGTTGAAGGCGGTGCAACCGTCAATGTGATGGGCAGTGAATTCACACTTAGCCCGCTGGAAATGGCTTTTGGCTTTGTCGCGCTCTGCGTTGCGGTTTGGCTGGGACTGAAATTACTGGCATTTGGTGTCGCGTTTTTTAAATTCCTCAACGGTGATGAAACAGCCATTTCGCGCTATCTGGACCGCAACCGCGAACGCAAAGGGTATGAAGCCTTGTCCGAAGGTATGATGGCCCTTGCATCTGGCGAAGGACATCTGGCGATGACCAAAGCTGCGCGGGCGGATAAATATCTCAAACAGCCTCAACTGACCAATTTGCTGACCGCCCAGGCGGCCGAGATGACAGGCGACCGGCGCAAGGCTGAAGACACTTATAAAAAGCTGCTCTCGGATGACAAAACCCGCTTTGTTGGCGTGCGCGGGATCATGAAGCAAAAACTCTCCGAAGGGGATACGACAACGGCGCTTGCACTGGCCCAAAAGGCTTTTGCGCTCAAGCCTGCGCATGAAGAAACCCAGGACGTACTGCTGAAATTGCAGGCCGAGAAATCGGATTGGGCTGGCGCGCGCGATACGCTGGCGGCCAAATTGAAATCGGGCGGTCTGCCGCGCGATGTGCATAAACGCCGGGATGCCGTGCTTGCCCTGTCCGAGGCGCGGGATATTTTGGACAGTGGCAAAACGATTGAGGCCCGGGAAACCGCAATCGAAGCCAACAGATTATCACCGGATCTGATCCCTGCCGCCGTGATGGCCGCACGCGGCTATATTGCGGACGGGAATCCACGCTATGCGACCCGGGTTCTTGCCAAAACATGGGGCGCACAGCCGCATCCTGACCTGGCCGCTGCTTTTGCCGATATTGCGCCGGATGAAACTCCGCAAGAACGGCTGAAACGGTTCCGGACATTGACCAAGACCACCGCGGATCATCCCGAAACCCAGATGCTCTTGGCCGAATTGCATATCGCAGCCGAGGATTTTCCAGAGGCCAAGCGCGCCCTTGGTGATCAAGTTGAAACCGCCCCAACGGCCCGTAATCTGACGCTGATGGCTGCAATTGAACGTGGGGAAGGGGCAGAGGATTCCGTTGTGCGGGGCTGGCTGACCCGCGCCCTGACAGCGCCGCGCGGTCCCCAGTGGATCTGCAATAATTGCCAGCATATTCACACGGCCTGGGCCGCGACCTGTAGCAATTGCGGGTCTTTTGATACGTTGTCATGGAAAACCCCGCCCGCAAGTGACGTCGCTATGCCAGCCGGCACCGAAATGCTGCCGCTTATTGTCGGCCAGCAGCCCGAAACGGCCCTGACCGTCACAACAGACGTGGAAGAGGCCCTGGTGCTGACCCCTGAAGACGAAGTCGCCAAATAGCGTCTTCGTTTTGAAGGTATCGTGCCAGGTGGAACACGTCTTTGTCGGCGCGTGCGTAAAACCTGACAAAATTTGTCGGTCAGGCTGGACTCGTCCGTGCCCGCCCATTAGTCAAGGTCCCAATCTGCGAAGCCAACCCTGACGGTCAGCCACGCCATCACTTAAGGGGAACTGATTATGCTTCGTCATGCGCTATTCGCATTTGCCTTGGCTGGGACGCCAGCACTGGCCGACACTGTCACCATCGACACTTATACCGGCTCAGCATCGGTCGAAACCAATCCTGCCCGCATTGCGGTCTTTGATATCGCCGCGCTTGATACGCTGGATGCGCTTGGCGTCGATGTGGCCGGCGTCGTTGCGCCGCAATATGTCGATTACGTCGCCGGTGCTGCGGAAGGGGCCGAAAGCGTCGGTTCGCTGTTTGAACCCGATTATGAGGCAATTGCCGCAGGCGGATATGATCTGCTGGTTGCCGGTGGCCGCTCTTCGCGGGTAGCGCCTGATCTGGCCAAGATTGCGCCCACGATTGACATGACGATCTGGGAAGACACGGTCGGTCAGGGTCTTGACCGGCTCGAAGCCTATGGTGCGATTTTTGGCAAACAAGAAGAAGCCGATGCCCTGCGCGCTGATTTTGACGCCGCTTTGGCGGCAGCCAAGGGCGCCGTTGCGGACCAGGGGAAGGCGTTGATTGTGATGACCAATGGCCCAACAGTGTCCGCTTATGGGGCCGAGGGCCGGTTTGGCTGGCTTCATTCAGCGCTTGATCTGCCCGAGGCCATTGCAGACGTCGAAACAACCACCCATGGCGAGGCTGTCAGCTTTGAGTTCATCCGCGACGCCAACCCTGACATCCTGATTGTGATCGACCGGGCCGCTGCGATCGGCCAAGATGGCGAAGCAGCTGCCACCACATTGGATAATGCCTTGGTGCAGGAAACAAATGCCTGGAAAGCGGGCAATGTGATCTATCTGGACAGCGCGTCGATCTACATCGCGGGCGGCGGTATCCAATCGATGATCAGCACGCTTGGCCAATTTACCCAAGCCTTTTCGGACAGCTGATTGTCACGGCATATGCTGATTTGGGCGGGCCTTGTCGGGCTCGCCCTTTTGTCTTTTCTATCCCTCTTTGTGGGGGTGATTGAGCTATCCGTCGGCGATATCTTTACCGATCCTGAAGGTCTGCAATTGCTGGCGATCAGCCGCTTTCCGCGAACCGCCGCAGCACTGATTTGCGGGGCGTCTTTGGCGGTAGCCGGGGCCGTGATGCAAATGCTGGTGCGCAACCGCTTCGTTGAACCGATGACCGCAGGTACAGGGCAGGGGGCTGCGCTGGGTATTTTGATCGTGACAATGGCGCTGCCCACGGCGTCTATTCTGACCAAAATGGCGCTTGCGGCTGTGACGGCAATGGCAACCAGCCTTGGCTTTCTGGCGATTGTAAACCGGTTGCCGCCCACCCAGCCCCTGCTGGTCCCGCTTGTGGGGCTTGTCTATGGTGGGGTCATCGGGGCGGCGGTGACATTTGTCGCCTATCAAGCAGACCTGCTGCAATATATCGGCATTTGGATGAATGGTGAGTTTTCTGGCGTGCTACAAGGGCGGTATGAGCTGCTTTGGCTGGCCGCCGGGGTTGCTGTTTTGATCTACTTTGCTGCCGATCAATTCGCGATTGTCGGGTTGGGCCGGACGGCTGCGATCAATCTTGGACTGAACCATGGGCAGGTTGTCTTGCTGGGGCTGGTGGGGATATCAATCGTCGCGGCGCTGACGGTCACGACGGTTGGGATGATCCCTTTTGTGGGGCTGATCGTGCCCAATGTTGTCTCGCGTCTGGCGGGGGATAATCTGCGCCGAACCTTGCCGCTGATCGTGATCCTGGGGGCGTTCTTGACACTGAGCGCCGACATTATCGGACGTCTGGTCCGGTTTCCTTTTGAGATCCCCGTGGGCACCGTTCTGGGCGTCATCGGGGCGGTGTTGTTCTTGTGGCTGCTTTATCGAAAGCCGCAGCATGGCTAGGCGGCTTTGGATCATGGCCATTCTTCTGGTGCTCTGTTGTATCGCTTTCATGGTGCTGGGCGCACGCGGATCATGGAGCTTTATTTTACCCTTCCGGGGGACAAAGCTGGCTGCGCTGATCCTTGTGGGGGCAACCGTGTCGACCGCAACAGTCCTTTTTCAAACCATCAGTCAAAACCGGATCTTGACGCCATCCATTATGGGATTTGATGCGCTTTATGTTCTGCTATTGACGGCGTCCGTCTTTTTTCTGGGGGCGATGACCGTGGTGCAAATCCCCCCTTATGTCAGCTTCATTGTAACCGCAGGGGCGCTGACATTGGCTGCGCTGGCCCTGTTCGGGACGCTTTTGCACCGGGCACGGGGTGATCTTTTGCGCATGATCCTGACAGGGATCATCTTTGCGGCTCTTTTTCAATCATTGACCAGCCTCTTGCAGCGGATGATCGACCCCAATGAGTTCACGGTCATTCAGGTTGCCTCTTACGCGCGGTTCACCCAGATTGAGAAAGATTTGCTGGGCATATCCGCCCTGATCGCTGGCGCCGCGCTGGGGCGTGCATGGTGGATCAGGCACCGGCTTGATGTTCTGACGCTTGGCCAAGACAGCGCAACCACATTGGGCGAGCCGCCGCGCCCACTTGAACTTGAGGCGCTGATCCTGATCGCTGTGCTTGTTGCCGTCTCAACCGCATTGGTGGGGCCAGTGGCCTTTTTGGGGCTGTTGGTTGTTAGCCTCGCCCGGCTCATCACGCCCACTGAAAGACACGCGATTTTGCTGCCAAGTGCCGGGCTAATCTCGGCCATTACCTTGGTCGGGGGACAGACCGTGATGGAGCGTGCGCTGGGGCTTTCAACACCCCTGTCAGTCGTGATTGATTTGCTGGGCGGGGCGATCTTCCTCATCCTGTTGTTAAAGGGGACCAGACGATGATCCGCGTGCAAGATGTGTCTTATGAAATTGATGGCACCCAAGTTCTGACAGATGTCTCGGTCGATATTGCAAAGGGTGGGATCACGGCGTTGATTGGCCCAAATGGGGCGGGGAAATCGACGTTACTTTCCCTGATCGCGCGGCTGCAACAGCTGCAAAACGGGGCGATCTGGGTCGATGACATGCAGATCGGCAATTGTGCGGACCGGGTGCTGGCCCAGCATTTGTCGATCCTGCCGCAAATGGCCGCGCAGACCCCGCGCCTGACCGTGCAAGAACTGGTCGCATTCGGGCGCTATCCCTACCACCGTGGGCGTCCGGGCGCCGAGGATGACGCACAAGTCGCCCGGGCCTTGCAGGTTTTTGAGCTGTCGGAGCTGGCGCAGCGGCCGCTTGAGGCGCTATCGGGTGGCCAACGCCAGCGCGCGCAGATCGCGATGATTTTTGCGCAGGATACCGATTACGTGCTGCTGGATGAGCCGCTGAACAATCTGGACATCGCGGCCAGTCGATCGTTGATGTGGACCTTGCAGCATATGTGCCGCGACCATGGCAAAACGATTGTGATTGTCCTGCATGATATCAACGTCGCCAGCCGCTATGCCGACATGATTGTCGCCATGAAGGGGGGGCAAATCGTCCGCCACGGCAGCCCGACGCAGATTGTAGATGCCGGGCTGGTGCGCGATGTCTTTGGCACCGATGCGCCGGTGGTTGAGGTAAATGGCGAAAGATTGGTGATGATCTAGCCCTAGGCAGGCTTCGCGCATTCTGGCATATCGCAGCTATGCTTGATGAAACTGAAATTCACCCGCTCTTTTATGGTGCGCCGTCAACGACCGAGTTCAAGAAGCTCCGCAAGCGGATCGTGCGCTACGCGCGCGAAGCGATTGAGCAATATGGCATGATCGAACGCGATGCAAAATGGCTGGTGTGCCTGTCGGGTGGCAAGGACAGCTATACTCTGTTGGCGGTTCTGTATGAATTGAAGTGGCGCGGTTTGCTCCCGGTTGAGCTTTTGGCCTGCAATCTTGATCAGGGGCAGCCGGGTTTTCCCGCAACCGTTCTGCCCGCGTTTCTGGAAAAAATGGGTGTGCCGCACCGGATCGAATATCAGGACACCTATTCAATCGTGATGGATAAAGTGCCGCAAGGCCGCACTTTCTGTGCGCTCTGTTCGCGATTAAGACGCGGAAATCTCTATCGTATCGCGCGTGAAGAGGGCTGCTCTGCCGTCGTTCTTGGGCATCACCGCGATGATATTCTGGAAACCTTCATGATGAACCTCTTTCATGGCGGACGGCTGGCGACGATGCCGCCCAAACTGCTGAATGAGGAAAAAGATTTATTCGTCTACCGCCCGCTCGCCCATGTGGCCGAGGTGGATTGCGAAAAATTTGCACAGGCGATGAACTACCCCATCATCCCATGCGATTTGTGCGGAAGCCAGGACGGCCTTCAGCGTCAACAAGTTAAGCAAATCCTTGATGGATGGGAAAAAAACAGCCCCGGGCGGCGGCAAGTGATGTTCCGGGCGTTGATGAATGCACGCCCCTCACATTTGTTGGATCCCAAGCTATTTGATTTTGCCGGGTTGGTCGCGAATGAAGGCAACGACTCGGCCTGAAATTTCGTGATGTGATAGGTGAATGTATCTTTTGGCTGCGGCCGGACGGTATTGCGCAGGTCACGCATGGGGCGATGTTTTGGCGGAAAGTTCGCTTGAAAACTGTGCTTTTGACCAAGAAACCACCAAAATTCTTTGAAATGATGCCGATCCGTGATTGTTATGCGCGTTTTTGGGTGTAGTCTCCTTTGAAATTGGGTTGTCCCAATGGGTATTGGTTCCAGGACATTTTTCGATTGTAACACTAAATGCAGATATTTGCTGTGGTGTGTTGCGCGGATCGTCCAAAGTTATGATTGTTTTGACCGCCCGTATGCCGACTGAAGACTGGAGTTAAGATTAAATAATGCTGCGAAATGTCATCCCATTCCTGCTGTGTACTGCTGCGCCGACGGCGCTCTTGGCACAGCAAGTCGAACTTAGATCCTCTGATGCGTTTATCAGCGTAGCCGGTGAAATTGTTGGTTTTAACGGCGTAATGGTGTCAGTCGACACGCTGGTGGGGCAGGTCAGTGTCCCCGCCTCAGAAGTGATCTGCTACGGCGAAGGTTGCAGCGCGATCTTGGCAAGCAACAATTTTGGGCTGACTGCAGATGATTTTGAAGATGTGGTCATTGCCGAAGCGGTGATCCTTGAAGACCTATCCGATGATTATGTGATCAGCTTTGCATCGCCTTCCTTCAATACACTCTACCGGACGATTGCGGGTGCGTTTGCAGTGTCGAATGAAACAACGTCCACCGTTGCTTTGACTGCGGCAGGGCAAATGTCGCTCCAGAATGACACGGGTAATGAAACTGCGACCGTGGCGCTGGCGACAGGCAATGCCGCTTCGGATTTGCGCGTTGCGACCCAGTCTCTTCGGGGGGCGCAATCGGCTGCATTTACAGCATCTGGTGGATGGGCGACAACGTCCACACCGCCATATCAGCTTTTGGGGCTTGATGCTTTTGCGGTGATCATTGCGGCAGATGTTGCGGTTGACATGATCACGATGGACCAGTTGGCAGGCATCTATGCTGGTGAAATCACCAATTGGTCGCAGATTGGCGGGGCGGACCAGAATATCTTACCGTTGCAGCTTCCGGTGGATTCGCCACTCCGCTCTGAACTGATCACATTGGTGATGGAACCTGCAGGCAAATCGATCAGCAACAGCATCCTGACAATGGGCGATGAGACCAGCATCGCGGGCTCCGTGGGGCAATTTCCGGGCAGCATCAGCGTTGTCAGTCTTGAAAACGCCGATGGTAGCAACATTGCCGCGGTCTCTGGCGCCTGCGGGGTCCCGGTGACGCCGAACGCTTTCAACATCGTCTCAGGGGATTACCCGCTCGTGCGGCCGATCATGGCGACATATGACCGGGCGCCGAATACATCGTTGGTGACCGAACTGTTTGACTTCGCGACCTCGGACACCGCGCAGGAACTTATTGCACGCGAAGGCTTCGTCGATGGGACTGCATTTGCCCAAGACGGTGACGCCAAAAGCGCGCGGCTGGGCAGCTTGCTGAACGCAGCACTCAACGAGGATGCGCGCGCAACCGCCGCCGAAATGTTTGAACTTCTCTTCGCAAGCGAGCGTTTGTCGCCCAGCATGGTCGGTGGGCCAACCAGTGGGCCGGAAGCAGCGTGGAACCGGGCGATGATGCTTGATCTGATTGATCTGGTGGCAGACGGCGGATTTGCGGGGCGGAACATCTATTTTGTTGGTCTCGGGGATGGCGCAGCCGGCGGCGAGGCCGCACGTCTGGCATCCCAGCGCGCTGCAGCTGAAATAGAGGCCGCATTTCGTGAAATCGCCGGGGATGTGATCGGGGATAATGATTTGACCTTGTCGTCCTATGGGTTTGGCGGGCTGGCACCGGCAACCTGCTATGAAAGCCAGACTTCGGGCCCAACGCCAACCCGGGTTGAGGTTTGGGCGCGCTAGATCGCCAAACATCGCAAAACCTTCAAGCACCCCGGCCCATCCGGGGTGTTTTCTTTGGGTCTTGCCTCTAGGAATGCCGCTATTTTTAAGGCTGCAACTACCCAAGATATCAAGAAACAACGGGCGTGATATCGCCTAACATCGGCATGCGTGCTGTTGTGAAACATGTCCAAGGGGTGCAAACATCCCGCCAAATACATAGGTAAGGCAAATGAGCAAACGTATCCTCTTTATGGTGCTGACCATGGCGCTCGCGATCTATGCGGGCGCTGCGTCGGCGCAACAATTATCGCTGGGGCAGTTGTCCCAATATCTCAACCAGTTGCAAACCGCGCAGGGTGGGTTCACGCAAATCAACCAAGATGGCACGATTTCGACCGGGCAGATCTATATCAAGCGGCCGGGGCGGATCCGTTTTGAATACAATGCGCCCAATGACGCGCTTGTTATGGCCGGGGGCGGGCAATTGGCCGTGTTTGACCCACGTTCCAATATTGGGCCGGACCGCTATCCGCTTAATCAAACCCCGCTTGGGATCATTCTTGAGGCGAATGTTGATCTTAACCGGGAACGGATGGTGACGAATATCGTCTCAGATGGGACAACAACGACCATTACGGCGCAAGACCCGGACAACCCGCAATATGGGAATATCAAGCTGGTGTTCACGGCCAACCCGGTTGAGCTGCGTCAGTGGATCATCACAGATGAACTGGGCACCGAAACCACAGTTATTCTGAACGATCTGGAAACCGGCGGTGCGATCGGCGACATCCAGTTCAATATCGTCGCTGAGATGCGGCAACGCGGTTATTAGACGTCGCACGCCAGAAATCAGAAAAGCCCCGGATCAAACATCCGGGGCTTTTTTGTTACAGCCTGCCGCAGGATTGCAGCTGTGTGGCATAAAGGGCTGCGCGGGCTTCGACCTCTCCGGCGATCCGGATCAGCCAGCTTTTTGAACGCCATGTGCCGCGGTTAAACCCGGTTCGGCCATCATGATATGCCAGATATTGGTTGCGGGTGTCTGTGATTGGCACGCCCGTCTCTTCAACGGTCTGGATCATGTACCAGCCCATGAAATCGGTGGCATCGTCAATATCTTCGCGGCTGGCACGGCGACCGCCAACTTCGTCCTGGTACTCCTTCCAGGTGCCGTCCAGCGCCTGCGAATAGCCCAATGCGGATGATTGCCGACCAATCGGAATGACACCCAATGCATATTGATGGGGTGGGCGGTTGTTCCCAATGAATTTGCTTTCCTGATAGATGATCGCCATCAGCGATGGGACCGGGACGCCATAGCGGCGCTCAACCCGGCGGAAAGCCCTTAGGTATTCGGGGCGCTCAGACACGATGCTGCAGGCGTCGTCCAGATCACGCGGGGCGGAAAAATTCCCCGAACTTGATCCGCAACTGCCAAGCAACAGCACACATATCATGGCGCGAAAGAAACTGCTCATCTGCCTCTCGCTTATCTTTGTTTTTTGTCATCATAACCGGAACGGCAGGCGCTGGGAATCCCAAACCGGTGCAGGTTAGATCACAAATGCAAGGATCAGCGGTAAAGCGATGACCGATAGCAAGGTTGAGGCGACAACCAGCCCAGCGACGGGCTGCGCATCCGCGCCGTATTTTTCGGCCAGTAGATAGGACGTCACAGCAACCGGCGTGGCGACCTGCACGATTAAAACGGCAGCAGCGACAGGCTCAAGCCCAAAGAATGTGGCCGCAAGCCATGCCGCGCCAACGCAGATCACCACCTTGATCAGCGACAGAAAACCCGCCAGCGCCATCGCCTTGGTTTCCAGGCGGGCGACGGCCACGCCGAGGGTAATCAGCATCAAGGGAATCGCCATCTGTCCAATCAGATCGATAGTGTTGGTCAGGAACTCCGGAGTCTGCCATCCCTGCCACAAGAAAACGCCGCCCAGCAAAGTGGCGGCGACCAGCGGTTCTTGGATCACACGTTTCAGCGATCCGCGCCCAGCGACGATCCAAATGCCGATGGTAAAGGACAGCATCGCCATCACAGCAAAGACAACGACGGCATAGCCCAGTCCAACCTCGCCAAATGCAAAAAGCGCCAGCGGCAGGCCAAGATTGCCCGTATTCCCGAAGATCAGCGGCGCAAGAAAGGTTTGAACGTCAAGGCGCATCACTTTGACCAACGCGAAACAGGCAATCATTACAATCCCGTATGCGCTCAGCGCGGCAAGCGATAATGCTGCTAAGGCTTCAGGCTCAGCCTCGATCCGCATGAGGGCGACAAAGATCAGACAAGGGACCGAAAGGGTCATCGCCATGCGGGTGACAAACTCAACCCGGTATTCAAAGCCCAGCTTGACCCAAGCAAACCCAACGGCGGCCAACAGGAACACGGGTGCCGTAATGTTCAGCACTGTCAGGGCGAGGTTCACAGACTGTTTCCTTCAATTCGGGCGTTTGGGCATAGACTTTGCACCTGCAGCACCCATATGCTAGGGGCAAGGCAGAGACAAATGTTCAAAACGCACGCCAAATATCATCTGGGGCAAATCGTACGCCACCGTAAACATCCTTTCCGGGGTGTTGTGTTTGACGTGGATGCAATGTTTTCGAACACCGATGCCTGGTATGACGCGATTCCCGAAGACAGCCGGCCCGAAAAAGACCAGCCGTTCTATCATCTGCTCGCGGAAAACGACCAAAGCTTTTATGTGGCCTATGTCTCCGAACAGAACCTGGTTGCCGATCACTCGGGCGAGCCGGTCGATCATCCCGATCTGGACGACCTTTTTGGGCCGTTTGAAGACGGGCAATATCCCCTGCAGGTACAGTTGAACTAAAGGACCTGGTGTTTGCGCGCCGGGGTCTGGTCAACGCGGTTCAGCGTGTTAAATCCTTGTCGGAGCCCCGAAAAGGAAATTGCGCATGCTTGTTGTCGTCTCTCCCGCAAAATCACTTGATATGGCGCCGGTGGATATCACCGCGACCCAGCCCGATTTTCAGGAGGATGCGGTGCGGCTGTCGAAGACAGCGCGCAATCTGACATTGGGACAACTCAAAGACCTGATGGGCATTTCCGATGATTTGGCACGGCTGAACCGAGACCGGTTCAAAGCCTTCGCTGCCGATCCGGCGCCTGAGACGACCAAGCCCGCAGCGCTTGCCTTTAACGGGGACACCTATCAGGGGCTTGAGGCCAAGACCCTGTCCGAGGATGATCTGACTTGGGCGCAGGACCATCTGCGGCTGCTTTCAGGGCTTTATGGGCTGCTGCGACCGTTGGATGCAATCCAGCCTTACCGGCTTGAAATGGGCAGCAAACTAAAGACGCGCCGGGGCAAATCGCTTTATGACTATTGGGGCGACACCATCGCCAAAGCACTGAACACGCAGGCCGAAGCGGTGGGAACGGACACGCTGATCAATTGCGCCAGCCAGGAATATTTCGGCGCGGCGGACCGCAAGGCTCTGAAACTGCGGGTGATCACCCCGGTTTTCATGGAGCTAAAGGATGACAAGCCGCGGATCGTCAGCTTTTTCGCCAAACGGGCGCGGGGGGCGATGGCGCGCTATGTGGTGGTGAACCGGTTGCAACAGGCCGATGATATCAAATCATTTAATACCGGCGGCTACAGCTTTGACCCCGACCTGTCGGAAGGGGACAAATGGGTGTTTTTGCGGGATTATCCCGAAAGCTAAGGCTGAACGGCAACCTCGACCAATCCCATGGGGGCGATGGATAGGAAAAGATCGGCGACCTTTTCTGCATTATCCCCGGGCGAGACTTCGGTGCTGTAAAGCGCCTCAAGCAGTTGAAAATCGGGGTCGCGGTTTTGGCGCACGGTGCCAGTATTGTCGAAGGTGAAAACGGATGACCCTTGCGAGTCGTTAAGCAAGCCCAAGGTCTGCATGAACTCTTCATAAATGCACTCGGCAACGGGGGTCTGGGCATCTTCGTTGTTGATAAAGATGAACCCGGCGCGCAACTCGTCATTCTTGGACATCAGATTGAAATAACAGCGGGTCTCGCCCCCTTCGGCAAATTGGCGGCTCAGCCTTTTGGTGCTTTGGGTCAAGGCGCCAAATGTGATGCCGTTTTCAAGCCCGGTCAGAAAGATAAAGATGCTGCCGGTAACGGACAGATCGTCGCCTTCAGTCTCGCCCTGAAACAAGGCACGAACAATAGAGCCCTCAACACCGTTGAAATCCCGGGTTGGCATACGGAATTGGGTGTTTCCGGCCAGACGGCGGTTAAGCTGGGTCATATCGAAAAACTCAACCTCGCCAACGCCCGGAAAGTTCGGGATGCGCGCATTGACCATATCGACAAGGCCATGGATCAACTCACGATGGGGATCACCATCGTGAATGATGGTCAGTTTGGGCGGATAGGCCCAACGGCGCACAGTCCCGGTTTCAGACGCGACAATGTCGACGACCTGCTCATAGATCGGCTTTTCCTGCGCTTGTAGGGCAGGTGATGAAAAGCACAGAATTGATAGTGCGAATAGTCTCAGAATCGGCGGCATGGCGTCTCTCTTTGTCAGTCGCTATATCCACCCCCACGCGTTCATTATTCGTGCATAAACGTCAAAAATCGACCGGTTTGTTGCTCAAATTGCGGCAGCAGGAAAACAGGCTAATTTTCGTGTTCTGCGGGCAACAGGTCTAGATCCGTTCAATCGCCAAGGCGATCCCTTGCCCGCCTCCAATACACATCGTGATCAAGGCGCGCTTGGCGCCTGTCCGTTCCAATTCATACATGGCTTTGACCGTGATGATTGCGCCTGTTGCCCCGACCGGGTGGCCCAAGGCGATGGCGCCGCCATTCGGGTTCACTTTGGCCGGATCAAGCCCCAGCTCTTCTGTAACGGCCAGGGCTTGGGCGGCAAAAGCCTCGTTCGACTCGATGACGTCGAAATCAGCTGCGGTCAGACCGGTCTTTTCAAACAGATTGCGGACCGCCGGAACCGGGCCGATGCCCATCACTTCGGGGCGCACACCGGCATGGGCATATCCAAGAACGCGGAATCTTGGGCGTAGCCCGGCTTTCTCAGCCGCATCTGCGGTGGCCAGAACAATCGCCGCCGCACCGTCATTCAGGCCCGAGGCATTGCCCGCTGTCACCGTCCCGTCTTTTTGAAAAACGGGGCGCAGGGCAGCAAGGCCGTCAGCGGTTGTTGCCTTGGGATGCTCGTCAGTGACGAAATCAACCATGTCGCGGCGCTGCTTGACCTGCACAGGAACGATCTGGCTCTCGAAATGGCCCGCAGCAATGGCCGCCGCCGCCCGCTCTTGGCTTTGCAGGGCAAAGGCGTCCTGATCCTGCCGGGTGATATCGTGTTCGCTCGCGACGTTTTCAGCCGTGACACCCATATGGCCGGTGCCAAAGGGGCAATGCAGCGCACCCAGCATCATGTCTTGGGTGCGGATATCGCCCATCTTCGCGCCCCAACGCTGGTCCGAAATGATAAAGGGCGAACGGCTCATATTTTCGGTGCCGCCCGCGAGGCCAAATTCAGCATCGCCCAGCATCAGCGATTGGACGACCGACACGATCGCCTGCACACCCGATCCGCAAAGGCGGTTTACATTCATCGCCGGGGTGGTGTCGGGCACGCCCGCATTCATTGCTGCGACACGGCTGACATACATGTCCTTTGGCTCGGTATTGATCACATGGCCCATGGCAACATGACCAATTTGCGCCGGGGCAAGATCAGCGCGGGCCAATGCGGCCTCAGCAACGACAGAGCCCAGCGTAATCGGCGAGGTCCCAGATAACGCGCCGCCAAATGTTCCAATCGCTGTGCGTGCGCCTGCCAAGATGACAATATCAGTCATAAGTTCCTCCCGATTAACTTGTCTGAAAGATATCGGTTTGTGCGCAAACAGACAGTAAAACGTCACGGCACGACTTGAAAATCAGCCGGGTCAACCTCAAATGTATACCAACGTATACAAACAAATAGGGGGACAGTATGTTGAACGACAATCACAATTTGCGAAAGCGGCGCGTCGGGTGATTGTCGGCCTCGACCATATCCAAATCGCCCTTCCAGCAGGCTCCGAGACGATCATGCGTGCGTTCTATTGTGATCTGCTGAGGCTTGATGCGTGCCCAAAACCAACAGCGCTACAAGGGCGCGGCGGTTTTTGGGCGCAAGGGCCCGGGATTGATGTGCATTTTGGTGTCGATCCTGACTTTCAACCGGCGCGCAAAGCGCATCCCGCTTTTATTGTCAAAGACATCCACGCATTGCACAGCCTGTTGACCGCGCGCGGCCACACGCCAAAATGGGATACAAGCTTGCCCGATGTAACGCGGTTTTTCGTCAATGACCCCGTACAAAACCGCATCGAAATTTTAAAAGAAGACCCGAGTTGACATGAACGATATGACCTTTGAAGTGATCTTGCCCTTCGCCATTTTGGGGCTCGCACTGCTTTTTGTTCTCATCATTTATCTAAGACGGCGGGTGGACCGGTCCTTTTACAGTTTTGACTGGCGCCCTGCGTTATTTGAAACATTTCTGCGGCGCAAAAGCCTTTATGACGACGTGCCGCGCAGGCGGCGCGGCCCCGATATGGCGTTTAGTGCGGGGCGTGATCCGGCCCATCAAAACACGCGGCTCCGGCAGGTCTTTATTCCGATGCCGCCGGAACATGACGCCACCTTGCGCCAGTTCTACCTTGGTGAATTGGGGCTGATGGAAATGCGCGCGCCCAACGCTCATCTGGAACAAGACGGTTTCTGGGCCATCACCGGCACACGCCAGGTCTATTTTGGAACGATGCCGGATTTCCCCGTCGACCGCAGCGAATTGCCGACATTCTCGGTAGAGGACCTGCGCGGTGCGTCTGAACGTCTCGCCGCATTGGGGTACGAGACGATGCTGGATCGCAGCAACCCATATGTTGACCGGCTGATCGTGACCGATCCCATCGGAAACGAGGTTGGATTGATTGAGCGATGATCGAAGCGCTTTTTGACAGTCTGGCGCCGGTCACAGGGCATCCAGTGGTCGATTTTATCCTGGCCATGCTGACCATTGCGGTGGGGTTTGTGCTCATGGGCCTCAGATTTGTTGCTTCAAACGCGCGCGGGTCCGTTTATCGGCTTGTCACGCGCGGGCCGCGACATGACCAGACCCGGCTAAGCACGACGATGGATGATCTGCGCTGGGATGGGCAACCGTACGACCATCAGGACAATACCGAAAACTGGACGGGGCGGGGGCTGCGGCAGATCCCGGTGCCAATGCTGCCCCAGCATGAGGCCGAGATGCGCGGTTTCTATCTGGATTTGCTTGGCATGGTCGAAATGCGCCCACCCGATGGGGCGGATGCAGCAGATGGGTTCTGGGCGGTTTGCGGCACACGGCAGGTTTATTTTGGACGCCCCGAAAACCCCTACCAAAAACGGGCAGAGCCGCCGGCTTTTGTCTATCCCGGCCTTGACGCGGTCGCGATCCGGTTGACGGACGCGGGTTGGAATGTGCGTTGGGATAACGAACGGGACTATGTGCGCCGTTTGCTTCTGACCGACCCGGCGGGCAACCAGATCGCACTGATCGGGGCCTGATTTCGGGTTTGGGGCGTTTCCTTTAGGGCACGGCGTGTTACCTCTTGGGCAAATGCGAGGGGCCATGCTGTTAGACGTTCAAAACATCCACAAAACCTATCAAAGCGCGGACGGGCCCTCTGCGGTCCTGCGCGGTGTCGGACTGTCGCTTGCAGCGGGGGAAACACTGGCGCTTACCGGGGAATCGGGCAGCGGGAAAAGCACGCTTTTGCACCTGATCGGGGGGCTTGATACGCCCGATCAGGGGCAAATCCTTGTGGATGGGCAGGATATCGGGGCGATGGATGACAATGGGCGGGCGCATCTGCGGCGGGGCACATTGGGCGTCGTGTTCCAGCAGTTCAACCTGATCCCCAGCTTGCGGGTGCGGGACAATATCGCCTTTCAAGCACGGCTTGCGGGACAACATGACGCGCAGTGGGCCGGAACGCTCGCCGATCGGATGGGGCTGGCGGACCATCTGAACAAATACCCCGAACAGCTCTCCGGGGGGCAACAACAACGGGTGGCCATCGCGCGGACATTGGCACCCAGACCGCGGCTGGTTCTGGCGGATGAACCAACCGGCAACCTGGATGAGACAACGGCAGCAACGGTCATGGATCTGATGCTTGAACTGGTGCGTGAAACCAATGCGGGGCTGCTGATGGTGACACATTCGGAAAACCTGGCCGGCCGGTTGTCACGCAGGCTGCATCTGCGGGCAGGTCTTGTTGCATGACCAGACCCGTCTTGCTGGCCCTGCTGTCGCATTGGTGGCGCAACCCCTTGCAGCTTTTCACGCTTTTGGCGGGGCTGGCGCTGGCAACGGCACTTTGGTCAGGTGTGCAAGCCGTCAATGCCGAAGCTCGGGCCAGCTATGATGCAGCCGCAGCCACCTTGGGCGAGGGGCAATATGACCGGCTGCAAAGACGCGATGGACAGCCAATGGCGCAAGCCACCTATGTCCAACTGCGGCGGGCAGGCTGGCTTGTCAGCCCGGTGGTGCAAGGGCGGCTGAACAGGGTGCGGATCGTCGGGATTGAGCCCCTGACAGCACCCGGCGGGATCGGTCCGGATCCGGCAAGCGGTACCGCTGAACTGGATGATTTTCTGGATGCGGACGGGGTGCTTTTTGCCGCCGAAGAAACCGCCGAAAACCTGCAGGATTTTGATCTGCGGGTCATCATTGATGCAGACACGGCGCCCGGGACGGCGATTACCGATATTGGGGTGGCGCAGCGGCTGCTGCAAAAAACAGGGCAGATCGACGCGTTGATCGTGCTGCCCGATCAACCCATCACCCAGGTCCCGCTGGCGGAAATTGCACCGCAACTGATCCGGCAACCGGCGCAAGGGGGGACGGATATCGGCAAGCTGACGGATAGTTTTCACCTGAACCTGACGGCGTTTGGAATGCTGTCCTTTGCGGTGGGGATTTTCATCGTGAATGGGGCCATCGGATTGGCCTTTGAACAAAGACGGCCCGTTCTGCGCAGCCTCCGGGCGCTTGGCGTGCCCCTAGGACGGCTGATCGCGCTGATGGTGGCCGAGCTGATGTGCTTCGCGCTGCTGGCGGGTGGGATCGGGGTGGCGCTGGGCTATGTGATCGCGGCGATCTTGCTGCCCGATGTGGCTGCAACGCTGCGGGGGCTTTACGGGGCGGATGTGTCCGGCACGTTGCAGCTGCGGCCCGTTTGGTGGCTATCTGGACTTGGCATCGCCGTGGGGGGCACTGCGCTGGCGGCCAGCGGGGCGCTGGTCAATCTGGCGAAAATGCCGCTTCTTGCAGCGGCGCAGCCACGGGCAATGGCCATGGCAGCCGGGCGACGGGCGCGGCTTCAGGGCTATGTGGCAATGGGGCTTTTAACGGTGTCAGTTGCACTCATGTTCACGGCCAAGGGGCTGATCGGAGGCTTTGCATTATTGGCGACACTGTTGATCGGGGCGGCACTGGCGCTGCCACTGATCCTTGATCTGGTGTTGGCGCAGAGCAGCCGGATGGCGAAATCGATCACCGCTGAATGGTTTTGGTCGGACACAAGGCAGCAACTGCCCGGACTGTCTTTGGCATTGATGGCATTGCTTTTGGCGATGGCGGCCAATGTGGGGGTCTCGACAATGGTGTCCAGCTTCCGGCTGACCTTTGTGGACTTTCTGGATCAGCGGCTATCATCTGATCTTTACGTCAGGCCCGAAAACTCAGAGCAGGCAGACGAACTGGTCGCCTTCGCTGGACCACGGGTTGATGCGATCATTCCGCGAAAGCGGGTGGAAATCCAAATCGCGGGGCAACCCACGGATCTTTACGCAGTGCGCGATCACAGCAGTTACAGGGACGGTTGGACCTTCCTAGAGCAGTCTGAAAACCCGTGGGATACGACATTCGCAGGCGAGACGATCCTGATCAATGAACAGCTTTTGCGGCGGGCCGGGCTGGGGATCGGCGATGCGGTTGCGGTAGGGGGCGTGTCCTTCACGGTGGCGGGTGCTTTTGGGGATTACGGCAATCCCATTGGGCAGGCTTTGATTGGCGAGGCCGTTTTCACGCGGCTTTATCCCGATATCAGCCCAGATAATTTCGGGCTATATCTTGATCCCGATACAGTTGATGATTTTGTGGCCGACATGGCTGCGCAGACCAGTCTTTCGGCGGGACAGACGATCAACCAGGCGAATATCAAAGCCTTTTCGCTGGGCGTCTTTGAACGGACCTTCACGGTGACCACGGCGCTGAATATCCTGACGCTGGCCGTGGCAGGTTTCGCCATTTTAATGAGCCTTCTCACGCTGGCAACAATGCGTATTCCGCAATTGGCACCGGCTTGGGCGATGGGTATGACCCGGCGGCGGATCGGTCAGTTGGAACTGCTGCGGGCCATTATATTGGCCGTGCTGACCGCCGTGATTGCCCTGCCGCTTGGGCTCATCCTGGCCTGGACATTGCTGGCCATCGTCAATGTTGCGGCTTTCGGGTGGAAATTGCCGCTCTACTTTTTCCCGGCAGATTATGCACGGCTTGGTGTTTTTTCGCTGCTGGCCGCAGCGCTTGCGGCGCTCTGGCCTGCGCAGCGGCTTGCGCGCACGCCGCCTGCTGAATTGCTCAAGGTGTTTTCCAATGAACGCTAAAATCCTGCTTTTGTTTCTTTGGCCGATCAGCGCCGCAGCACAAGGCTTTGCCGGGCTCGGAACAGGTGTCGATGGTTTCGCGCGGCCCGAGCGGGGCTATGCCTTTGCTTTTCCGGCCGATCACGGGGCGCATCCTGAATTCAGGATCGAATGGTGGTATCTGACCGCAAACCTGACAGCAGATGACGGCACTGCCTATGGGCTGCAATGGACCTTGTTTCGCTCAGCTGCGGCACCGCAGACGCGCGACGATTGGAGCTCGCCGCAGTTTTGGATGGGGCACGCGGCTGTCACGACACCCGACCAGCACTACGTCAGCGAACGGCTCGCGCGGGACTGGGTGGGGCAGGCCGGGGTGACAGCAGACCCGTTTGAGGCATGGATTGATGATTGGGTTCTACAGGGCGATTGGAACAGCCTGCGGATGACGGCCAGTGGCAGTGATTTTGCCTATGACATGACGCTCACAGCGCAAGGGCCTTTGGTGTTTCACGGCGATGCGGGCTATTCAGTGAAATCAGCCTCGGGGCAGGCCTCTTACTATTACTCCCAACCGTTTTTTGAAATCGCAGGCACATTGACCTTGCCAGAGGGGCCGGTTGCGGTCAGCGGCGCGGCATGGCTTGACCGGGAATGGTCCTCGCAACCTCTGGCGGACAATCAAACCGGTTGGGATTGGTTTTCCTTGTCCTTTGAGACAGGCGAGAAACTGATGGGGTTCCGGCTGCAGCAGACCGATGGGATGCATTATACATCGGCAACGTGGATCAGCCCAGATGGGACGGCGACACCCTATGAGGACGGGGCGCTACGCGCGACGCCTTTAGCGCAAAACGCAGCAGACGTGCCCATTGAGTGGCGGGTTGTGCTGCCACAGCGGGATCTGGATGTGACCGTCACTGCGATCAATGAAAATGCATGGATGACCACCGTGATCCCCTATTGGGAAGGGCCGGTGACCGTGACAGGCAGCCATGAGGGTACAGGATATCTTGAGATGACAGGCTATGACTGATTGGTTCGAAACCCAAAGCGGCTTGCTGGACAAAATGTGGACAGTCCTGACCCAGGGCGTGGCCGACGCAAAACACCCCGCGCGCCGGCCGACCTTTGCAACGGTGGGGGGCGATGGCTGGCCCGAAGCACGCACGCTGGTGCTGCGATCAGCAGACCGGGCCGATGCGGCGCTGACGCTGCATACCGATGTAAATTCGGGCAAAATGGCCAGTCTGCGCAGCACCCCGCGCGCAGCGTTGCATATCTGGGACGCGACGCTTGATCTGCAAATCCGGCTGCAGGCCGAAGTAACGATTGAAACCGGGGCCAGCACACGGGCGCTTTGGGACCAGATCCCAGACCACGCGCGGCAATCCTATGGGGTTGTGCCCGCGCCCGGGACCCGGCTGGCACAGGCGCTGGACTATGTGAAAAAGCCAGGTCCGCATTGCTTTGCAGTGCTGCATTGCGCGCTTTGCACAATCGATCTGGTGCATCTGGGGGCGCAGCACCGGCGGGCGGGCTATTCACGTGCGCGTCATTGGCAAGGGCAGTGGCTTTCGCCCTAAGCATGGGGCGGATAGAACAAAGCCATGACTGATTTTCCCTTCACGCGTGATCTTGTTCTTATCGGGGGCGGGCATAGCCATGCGCTCGTGCTGCGGCAATGGGGGATGAACCCGCTGCCAGGGGTGCGGCTGACGGTGATCAACCCCGGGCCAACGGCGCCCTATTCAGGGATGCTGCCGGGGTTTGTGGCCGGGCATTACACGCGGGATGAATTGGATATCGACCTGGTGCGGCTGGCGCGGTTTGCGGGGGCGCGGCTGATCAACGGATATGCGACCGGGATCGACCGGCAGGCAAAAACCATCAGCGTCGCGGGGCGGCCGGCGATTGGGTATGACGTCACAGCGGTGGATGTGGGGATCACCTCGACAATGCCGAACCTGCCGGGATTTGCAAAACATGCAATTGCGGCCAAACCATTGGGCATCTTCGCCTCGCGCTGGGATGCGTTCCGGGCGACGGCAGACAAACCGCAGATCGTGATCATCGGTGGCGGGGTTGCAGGGGCGGAACTGGCGATGGCCATGGCCCATGCGCTGCGCGGCAAAGGGCCGGTGATCCGGCTGCTTGACCGGTCGCGGGTGCTCAGCGCGTTGGGGCATAAAGCACGCGAACAGATGCTGCAGGCGCTGGGTGCGGAAAAGGTTGAGATCATCGAAGACGCCGAAGTGTCCGAGATTTTCGGCCAAGGGGTGCTTTTGAAAGACGGGCGGAGGATCGAAAGCGATTTCACGACGGGGGCGGCAGGGGCCAAACCACATGACTGGATCGGCCAAACCGGGCTTGCACTGCATGAAGGGTTCATCACGGTCGACGCAAATCTGCAATCAAGCGATCCGAATATCTTTGCGGTCGGCGATTGCGCACATCTCAGCTTTGACCCAAGGCCCAAGGCGGGGGTCTATGCGGTGCGCGAAGCGCCGGTGCTGTTTGATAATCTGCGGGCTGTGCTATCGGGCGGGGATATGCGGCCCTACAAACCGCAACGGGATTACCTCAAGCTGATCTCGCTGGGGCGGAAATCGGCACTGGCAGAAAAATTCGGCACCGCCCGGCACGGGCCGCTGCTTTGGAAGCTCAAAGATCATATCGATCGCAAATTCATGACGCAGTTTGATACATTACCGATGATGGAGCCACCGCAAATCCCGCGCACCGCCGCGCTTGGGGTGCATCAAGCGGTCGACAAGGCGCCGCCCTGCGGTGGGTGCGGGGCCAAGGCGGGGCGCAACGCGCTACGTAATGCCTTGGGCAGCCAATTTGGCGATGATGCGGCACTGGTGCAAAAGGGACAGGTGATCAGCACCGATCACCTGCCCGCGCTTACAGATGATCCGGTGTTGATGACACAGATTGCCGCGATCCATGCGCTGGGCGATATCTGGGCAATGGGGGCCAAACCGCAAGCGGCTACGATCAACATCATCCTGCCGCGGATGACAGCTGCGCTTCAGGAACGCAGCCTGCAAGAGATCAGCGCGACAGCGAATATGGTGATGGAGCAAGCCGGGGCGCAGGTTGTCGGCGGGCACACCACGCTGGGCGAGACGATGACAATCGGTTTCACCATCACAGGGCTGACCAAAGCGCCGATTGGGCTTGATGGGGCCGTGGTTGGGGACGCGCTGATTCTGACGAAGCCCATTGGCAGCGGCACGATCATGGCCGCGGAAATGACCGGGCGCGCGCGCGGGGCGGATGTGATCAGCTGTTTTGACCAGATGATGCAACCCCAAGACAAAGCGGCCGAGATTTTGGCCAAAGCCCATGCAATGACGGATGTAACCGGCTTTGGGCTTGCAGGCCATTTGCGGGGGATTTGCGATGCCTCTGGGGTTGGGGCGGTGCTGGATCGGGACACAATCCCACTGATGGACGGCGCCCTTGCACTGTCGGATGCAGGCGTGCGGTCCAGTCTTTTTGAAGACAATAAAATCGGGGCAGGGCCCATCGATGGGCTGGAATGTGATCTGCTATACGACCCGCAAACAGCGGGCGGCTTGCTGGCGGCGCTGCCGCAAAAAACGGCTGAAACAGCTCTGAAGAAATTGCAAGAGGCGGGGTATAGCGCTGCAATTATTGGCGAAATCGTTGCCGGATCCAGCCTGCGACTACGCTAATGCCGGATAGGTCATTGACGCGGAGGAGCAGCGCATGCATCGCTATGCAAAGCTGGCGCGCCACTCAATGAAGAAGATTAAGATGCCCCAATTTCATCACCCTAACGATATCCGCAGCCTGTTCTCGCAAGCCATGTCAGACATGTATCGCGATGAGGTGCCGCAATATGGCAGCCTGATCACATTGGTGCGTGATGTGAACGCCGCCACCCTTCAGGCTGACCCCGCATTGCGGGCCCAGCTTGCGGCAGCCGGTGAATTGGATCGTTTGGATATCGAACGGCACGGTGCAATCCGGCTCGGCACGGGCCAAGAGCTGCGCCTGATCCGGCGCATGTTCGCTGTGATGGGGATGCACCCCGTAGGCTACTATGATCTATCGGTGGCGGGCATCCCCGTGCATTCCACCGCTTTCCGCCCGGTTGATGAACACGCGCTGCAACGCAACCCGTTTCGGGTGTTCACCTCTCTATTGCGGCTTGATCTGGTCGCCGATCGTGCTTTGGCCGCCAAGGCTGAAGGCATCCTGCGCGGGCGGCAAATCGTCACCGATCGGGCGCAAGACCTGATCGCCACCGCCGAGGCCCATGGCGGTCTGACCCAAGATGAAGCACAGGCCTTTGTACGCGAGGCGCTTGAGACTTTCCGCTGGCATGCCGACGCCACAGTTGACGGGCAGACCTATGCCGATCTTGTTGCCGCGCATCGCTTGATTGCCGATGTGGTCAGCTTCAAGGGCCCGCATATCAACCATCTGACGCCGCGCACGCTGGATATCGACGCCGTTCAGCGGGAAATGCCAGCGCGCGGTATCGATCCCAAAGCGGTGATTGAGGGGCCGCCGCATCGCAAGGCTGCGATCCTGCTGCGGCAAACCTCGTTTAAGGCGCTCGAGGAACAGGTGACCTTTCAGGGTCAGCCCGGGCATCACACCGCCCGCTTTGGCGAGATTGAACAAAGGGGCATCGCCCTGACGCCCGCAGGCCGTACGCTTTATGATCAGACATTGGCCAAGGCCCGTGCTGATGCAGCAGGGGGCGGCGATTATGTGCAATGTCTCACAGCGGCTTTTGCCGATTTCCCCGATGATGATGCGGCTTTGCGCGAACAGGATCTGGCCTATTTCCGCTACCGCGCGGCTGGTACGTTTCAGGGCAAAGCGGCATCGATTGCGGCCCTGATTAGATCCGGCGCGCTGGCGGCTGATCCGCAAATCTATGAGGATTTTTTGCCCGTCTCTGCGGCGGGAATTTTCCAGTCAAATCTTGGGGCGGATGATCAATCAAACTACGCCGCCAATGCAAACCAGGACGCGTTTGAGGATGCGTTGGGCGCGAAGGTGATCGATGAAATGGCGCTTTATGCGGAAATCCAAAACGCCTCTTTGGTGCGGGCTTTGCAGGCCCTGGGCCAGGGGCATCTGATCCCTTCCTAGGCGTGGCAGCAATACAGGATCTGTACAGCTTCTGTACGCATTATGTACATGCATGTTGTACCTTAGCGGCGATCACATCTGCCGCCTGTTCCTGGCCCGCATCATCAAGGCTTGGCACGGTAATTCTGGCCAGCACATCGCGCGGCTTGGCATGGCGTGCCTTGTGATAAGCGGGGTCGTAATGCTCTTCTGCTAAGGCTCTGGAAAGGCGAAGCAATTCGCCTTCCGTAGATAGGCTGATCCAATGATCGACAGCCGCATGACCGCGCAAATGACGCAATGGTTTCAGCCTCTCGGCCAGGCTATCAGGATCGGCAATCACATCGTGATAAGCCCCGGCCAGATAGGCAGCCCGCGCGTCAAGCGGGGCATCCAAAATGATCCGCGGCGCCCCAATCATCGCCGCCCAAAGCATCGGCGGCAACACCAGCCGCCCGATCTTGCTGCTCTCGGCTTCGACGATCACGGGGCGGGTGGGGTCGAGCGCGTTCAGCGCGACTGCGAGCGCCGTTTCAAAGCTTTTCTGCGCGGGTTGCCCGCCGGGACATGCGCCCAAAAGTGAGCCGCGATGATTGGCGTGTTTTTCAAGGTCGAGCACCTGCAAACCCCGTGCCTTTAATCGCGGCAGGATCGCTGTTTTGGCGGTGCCGGTATAGCCGTCTAGAAGGGTTAATTTATGATTTAAATCAATATCATAAAGGGATCTATGCACAAGGCGGCGGAAGCTTTGATAACCGCCCTGGATGGTCTGGGCGCGCCAGCCGATTTCGGACAAAAGCGTGCCAAATACGCCCGATCGCTGCCCGCCGCGCCAGCAATAAACCAGCGGGCGCCAGCTGCCGTCTTTGTCCGATAGCGGTCCGTCGATATGGTTTGCGACATTGCGGATCACCATGCCCGCACCGATTTTGCGGGCGTCGAAGGGGCTGATTTGCTTGTAAATCGTGCCGACTTCAGCCCGCTGCGCATTATCAAGCGCTGGCAGATTGATGGCGCCGGGGATATGATCCTGGGCGAATTCAGCCGGTGAGCGGACGTCAATCACCGTATCAAACCCATGGGTCAAGAGCGCGTTCAGGTCTGGAAATGTGATCGGCATGGGATTTGGGATAACCGGGCCGCAACGCTGTTTCAAGCCGTATGCACGGCGTACATATAGCGTACAGAACCTGTATGTACGCACTCTGGTTTGGAATTTGTTACAGGGCATAACCTTCTCGTATGTCCGCTTGTCTTGCCCCAAACCATCGGGCATGGACGGGAAGGCAATCAGGAGAATTCAAAGATGCGTGCAGCCGATGTCGTCGCAAAAAGGCTCTATGAGCAGGGGTGCAGATGGGCGTTTGGGATGCCCGGCGGCGAGGTTCTGACACTGCTGGATGCGCTGAACAAAGTGGGCATCCGTTTTGTTCTGTGCCGACACGAAAACGCAGCTGGTTTCATGGCCGAGGCGACATATCACCGGACGGGCGCGCCCGGGATTTTGCTGGCCACGGTTGGCCCCGGCGCGCTGAATGGCATCAATGTCGTTGAAAACGCCCGTGAAGACCGCGTCCCGCTGATCGTTCTTGCAGGCTGTGTCGATCCTGAAACGGCACAGGTTTACACCCATCAGGTGCTTGACCAAACCCGCGTCTTTGAGGCTGTCACCAAGGCCAGTTTCACCCTGAATGCAGGCGCGGCTGATGTGATCATCGACAAGGCTGTTGGGATCGCGACCGAGGGCCGCCCGGGTCCGGTGCATATCGATGTGCCCATTTCGGTTGCAGATGCCCCATCCAAAGGCGGCGATGTGCTGCGCCGCGATACATTGCCGATGATGCCTGCTGGCACGGGGCTCGAGGCGGCGCGGGCGCAGCTGTCTGCGGCCAAGAACCCGTTGATTATTGCCGGTGTTGATGCAGTTTCAGACGCTGGCGCAAAGGCGGTGCAACTGGCCGCTGAACGGCTGAATGCACCCGTTATCACGACCTATAAGGCCAAAGGTTTGCTGCCCGAAGATCACCCCTTGGCGCTGGGCGGTGCTGGGCTTTCGCCGAAAGCTGATGAGATCCTGCTGCCGCTTGTGCGCGAAGCCGATGTGATCCTGGCGATTGGCTATGATCCGGTTGAGATGCGCATCGGCTGGCAATCCCCATGGGATCCAGAGCGGCAGACCATTATCGATATCACCGCGGCGCCGAACCATCATTACATGCATCACGCGACCCATAGTTTCATTGGCGATTGTGCGGCCTCGGTGGCGGCGATCCTGCCCGATCAGACCAGCCAAACCTGGGCGGGGGATCAGGTTGCGCAGGCGAAATCGGCCCTGGCCAGCACATTTGCGGCAGATGACGCTTGGGGCCCTTCGCAGGCCATAGCCGTGTGCCAAGAGGTGTTGCCAGCGGATACTTTGGCGACCGCCGATAGCGGTGCGCATCGTATCTTGCTAAGCCAGATGTGGACCTGCCGTTTTCCGCGCGCACTGACCCAATCTTCGGGGTTTTGCACCATGGGCTGCGCGGTTCCGCTGGCCATTGGCACCCAATTGGTCGAACCGGACCGCACGGTTGTTTCCTTCAGCGGTGACGCCGGTTTCCTGATGGTCGTGGGCGAGCTTGCAACAGCCGCCGAGAATGACCTGCGTACCATTTTTGTGGTCTTTGACGATGCCTCGCTGGCGCTGATCGAATTGAAACAACGCGGCCGCCAGATGACCAATGTTGGTGTTGATTTTACCGGCAGCCAGATTGCCGCAATCGGACGCGCCTTTGGTGGGCAGGGCATCGATGTGTCGAATGCGGATCAGTTGCGCGATGCGCTTGAGGCCGCCAAAACCGCCGATACATTCACTGTGATTGCGGTGCAAATTGACAGGCAAGCCTACGATGGAAAATTCTGACGCGCCCCATGCCGGTGCCCTTGCGGGGGTGTTGGTTCTGGACCTGAGCCGGATCCTTGCAGGCCCGACCGCGACCCAGCTTTTGGGTGATTTGGGCGCCACTGTGATCAAGATTGAAAATCCAAAAACCGGCGGTGACGACACCCGCAGCTGGGGTCCGCCCTATGTGGATGTTCCCGATGGCGACAGTGATCTAAGCGCCTATTTTCTGGCTGCAAACCGCAACAAATTCTCGGTCGCGGCGGATTTGTCGACCCCGAAAGGGCAGGTATTGGTCAAGCGGATTGCGGGCCAAGCCCAGATCCTGATTGAAAATTACAAACCCGGCGGTCTGGCAAAATACGGGCTGGATTATCCGGCGCTGCGCGCGTTGAACCCGGGCCTTGTGTACTGCTCAATCTCGGGGTTTGGGCAAGACGGCCCGCACCGGGACCGTCCGGGTTACGACCTGATGGCGCAGGGCTATGGCGGGATCATGTCGTTGACCGGTGCGCCGGAAGGCCCGCCCATGAAAGTGGGTGTCGGCATCGCCGATGTGATGTGCGGCATGTATGCCGCCGTTGGCATGTTGGCCGCTTTGCGCCATGCTGAGGCCACCGGCCAAGGCCAGCAGATTGATCTGTCTTTGGTCGATAGCCAGATGGCCTGGCTAATTAATGAAGGCACGAATTATCTGACGTCGGGCCAGCGCCCGGAACGCCGTGGCAACGGCCACCCAAATATTGCGCCCTATAATGTTTTCGCAGCAAGTGATGGCCATCTGATCCTTGCGGTGGGAAATGATACCCAATTTCAGGCCTTTTGCCGAATTTTTGCACGCAAGGACCTGGCTGAAGACCCGCGTTTTGCAACAAATCCGCTGCGATTGCAGAACCGTGTTCCGCTGGAACAGGCGATTTCTGAAACATTTGCAACCAAAACCGCAGATCAGATCATCACCGCATTGGCGGAAAATGGCGTGCCTTGCGGGCCAATTCACACGGTTGATCAGGCCCTGCGATCAGAACAGGCACAGGCGCGCGGGGCTGTTGTCAAGGTTCCTGCGCCCGATGCGGCACCTGGATTTGTCGAATTGCTGGGGAATCCACTCAAATTGTCCGAAACGCCTGTTCAATATGCAAAATCTCCACCCCGCTTTGGTGCAGATAGCGCAGTCATAGATGCGCTGCTGGCGCAACATGCGAAAAGCCGCTCATCACGATAGTTTCATCCCGCCTCACCTTTTCGCGATCTGACGGATGGGTGATCCCTGTGTAATCGATGTTCCTTTATACATGGACCATCAAAACGGCTTTGGTCAAAGGACGATGAACATGTTGACAGATATCAGCACTTGCCAGGTGAGCTTGGACAGCGCGCCCGCTTTGGACGCTTGGAATGGTGTCATTCTGGGTGTGTTGTCACATGGTCAGTCAACCGGTGATCATCTGGGTGCATTGATCAAACATGCGCCCGACTTTGCCATGGGCCATGCCATGCGCGGGTTGGCCTGTTTGATGCTTGGCCGCAGTGAGATGATTGCCCCAGCACAGGCCGCACAGGTTGAAGCGGCCCGTGCCTTGGCCCTTGGCGGCACCACAAAGCGCGAGTGTTTGTGGTGTGCTGCCCTTGATGATTGGCTGGTAGGCCGTCCTTCGGCTGCGATTACCCGCATGGAAGAGGCCGTGCGCCTGAACCCGGCCGATACGATCAGCATGAAACTGTCCCATGGTATTCGCTTTATGCTGGGTGATAATCGCGGCATGCTGCACGCGGTTGAGCAGGTTCTGCCTGCCCATGATCCGGCCCATCCCCTTTATGGCTATGTGCTGGGCTGTCATGCCTTTGCCCTTGAGGAAATGGGCCAGTACGAGGCTGCTGAACGTGCCGGTCTGCGCGGCTTGGAATTCGCCAAGGATGACGCCTGGGGTCTGCATGCGGTTGCCCATGTCTATGACATGACCCACCGGACGGATCAGGGGATCAGCCTGATTGACAACAATCTATCCGCCTGGAGCCATTGCAACAATTTCCGCTTCCACGTCTGGTGGCACAAGGCCCTTTTGCATCTTGATCAAGGGGACATTCCCACGGTTCTGGATCTGTATGACAGCAAGGTCCGCGATGAAAAAACCGATGATTACCGCGACTTTTCCAATGCCAGCTCGCTTTTGATGCGGCTTGAGCTGGAAGGGATCGATGTCGGTGATCGCTGGGTTGAGCTGGCCGATCTGGCCGAAAGCCGGACCGATGACGGCTGCCTGACCTTTGCCGATATGCATTACATGCTGGCCCTGATCGGCGACACCCGCGCGGATGCAACGGACCGGCTGACCGCGCAAGTCGCCCAGAATGCCCGCAAGGATGGCGATATGGCGCAGGTGATGTTGTCGCCGGGCAAGGCTGCGGCAACGGGTCTGGCCGCTTTTGGCGAAGCAAACTATGCCGAGGCCTTTGCCCATCTGAGCACTGCAAAGCCTGATTTTCAGGCCATGGGCGGTAGCCATGCGCAGCGCGACGTCTTTGAGCGTCTGACAATTGAGGCCGGATTGCGGGCGGGTCGCCTTGCTGAGACAGAGGTGCTATTGCGCGCCCGGACGGCATTGCGCGCCGGGTGTGAAGACAGCTTTGCCGCATCGCGGATGCAGCAGCTTGGCCAGCTTCGCAGCTATGGCGCGCAATCGACCGCAGCAGAATAAGATCGGTATCAGGACAAGACGGTGCAGACCACGACTTTAGCAGCAGGGACCGCAGCGCCCCATGGCGCAACGACTGCGACTACGCCACATTCCGCAGCCGCCGCCAAACCGGCGGCAACAACGCGCGATGTGCGGCTGGATTTCTTTCGCGGGATTGCGATGTTTATCATCCTGATCGCGCATACACCCGGCAATTGGGTCACACGTTGGATTCCGGCCCGATGGGGCTTTTCGGACGCGACCGAGATTTTCGTATTCTGTTCGGGCATGGCATCGGCCATCGCTTTTGGCGCTGTGTTTGCCAAGCGGGGCATGTGGATGGGCACCGCGCGCGTGGCTTTTCGGACCTGGCAGGTCTATTGGGCGCATATCGCCCTGTTCTTTGCCATTGCGGCCACGATGGTCGCGCTAAACGGCATCTTCCCCGATGGGCGCGATTATGTTGGGCAGTTGAACCTGCATCCGTTTTTCAACAACGCGCAGACCAACCTTTTGGGGCTTTTGACCCTGACATATGTGCCCAATTACTTTGACATTTTGCCGATGTATCTGGTCATTCTGGCGATGCTGCCGCTGATGGTCTTGTTGTCGCGCGCCCATGTCGGGCTGGTCTTTGCGGCGATGTTCATCCTGTGGGCCTTCGCGCAGGGCCGCATTTTGGAAATGATCGGGCTCGAGGCCTTCGCCCTTGATTTCCCGGCCGAGCCCTGGTCAGAGCGCACATGGTTCTTTAACCCGTTCGGCTGGCAGCTGGTCTTCTTCACCGGCTTTGCCTTTATGATGCGCTGGCTGCCCGCGCCGCCGCGCGCGGGGTGGTTGTTTCTGGTCGCGCTGGCTGTCGTGTTGGCGAATATTCCGCTGTCCAATATCGGCACGCGCGAATTGGATCTGGATTGGGCCCGCGATTGGCGCAGTGCAAATTCGGCGCTGTTCTTCAAATCCGATTTCGGGATTTTGCGTTACGTCCAATTCCTTGCGCTGGCCTATGTGGCCTGGTTTTTGGCCGGTCCAATGGGCGCGCGGATCAGGGCCCGTGAGGGCGGCGGTATCGGCGCGCAAATCTGGGCCATGGTGCTGGCGGTTATCATGAAAGTGGGTCAGCAATCGCTTGCTGTCTTTGTCTTCTCGATGTTCTTCGCCCGGCTGATGGGCGTGATGTTTGACCTGATGGGGCGTTCGCATGCCACGATGGTTCTGGTCAACGCAATCGGATTTGCTGCGATCATCGGCATTGCCTATCTGGCGGCTTGGTTTAAATCCCAACCATGGAAAACAAGGAGGCAGAGCAATGCTGCGGCGTGAATTTGTAGCCAGTCTTGCGGCCTTGGTGGGAACCCCTGCCTTTGCGCAGACCCAGGAAGAGCCGGGTTTGCAGACCGATCCCGGTGTTCCGTTCAATCCTGATGATGTGATCGATCTCGCCCGGATGCTGGCCGATCATGATTTCCAGCCGCGCGCGCGCATTCCCGAGGAATGGACCAATATCAGCTTTGAGGATTATCAGACCATCTGGTTTGATGGCCGCAACGCGCTTTGGCAAAATCAGGATGAAACCCCGCTGCGCATGGATGTGTTTGCGCCCGGGCTTTATTTTCCTTTCCCGATTGACATTTCGGTTGTCGAAAATGGCGAAGCGCGTCCTTTGCGCTTTGATTTTGGTGTTTTCGACACGACCGACAAATTCCCTGATTTGCCGCAGGATGACACGCTGGGCTATTCAGGATTGCGTCTGCGCGCCGAGCTGGAAAAACAGGGAATTTATCAGGAATTTGCTGTTTTTCAGGGTGCCAGCTATTTCCGCGCGATTGGCACGGGCAATATTTATGGGCTGTCGGCACGCGGGCTTGCGATTGATACGGCCAGCCCCGATGGCGAAGAATTTCCCGATTTCCGGTCTTTCTGGCTGGAAAAACCAAGCCCGGGCGCCACGACTTTTGTGCTGCATGCGCTTTTGGATGGCCCCAGCTGTGCAGGGGCCTACCGGTTTGAGATCACGCCCGGCAGTCCTTTGACCATGGACGTAACAGCGCATCTGTTCCCCCGTCGTGATATCGATAATGTCGGTATCGCGCCTCTGACGTCGATGTTTCAATATGATCAGACAAACCGGCATCGGTTTACCGATTTCCGCCCGGCAGTGCATGATTCAGACGGTCTGCAGATCATGAATGGCGCGGGCGAGACGATTTGGCGCCCATTGGCCAACCCAACCAATCTGCAAATCAGTGCCTTTGTCGATAACAATCCCAAAGGGTTCGGGCTGATGCAGCGCGCCCGCGAATACAGCGATTTTGCGGATCTGGAGGCGCTTTATCATCGCCGCCCCGGTGTCTGGATCGAACCCAAAGGCGATTGGGGTCGCGGGTCGGTCGCGCTGATCGAAATACCGACACCGTCTGAGATTTTTGACAATATCGTCTGCTATTGGCGTCCCGCCAATGGGGTGCAGGCCGGGGCCCAGGCCACTTATTCCTATCGCCTGACTTGGGGCGAAGAGGTCAATTACGGTGAGGGGCTGATTGTCCTGAATACGATGATCGGCTCGGCCTTTGAAAATCGCGGCACGATCGTGCTGATTGATTTTGCCGCAGGCGAGGCGGTACCAGAAGACTTGAGCGAGGTGGACATCGTTGTCCAAGGCAGCGCCGGTGAGGTGTCATCGGGCGTGTTGCAGCGCAACCCTGAAACCAACGGCCCGCGTCTGGCGTTCAAGTTTGAACCCGGCGAAGAGACCCAGATCGAATTCCGCGCCCAGCTGCGTCTGAACGGCGCCCCGCTGAGCGAAGTGTGGCTCTACCGGTGGACCGCATAATGCCTTATGCCGCCGCTGATATGCCTGCGCGCGCGCCGCTTGCGATGTCGCCGCAGACCTTTTCGAAGGTCACCCATAAGCGTGATATCGGGGCCTCGCCTGGCCGGACCGGTGTGCGCCTGTGGCGTCTGGCGGCTTTTGGTCCGACAATCGTGCTGAGCGCGATGATTTGTTATTGGCTGATCCAATATCTAAGCCAGGGTGGTGTGTCCAAGGTCGACGCGGCGGTCGTCGCGCTGGTCGCGCTGACGTCGCTTTGGCTGATCTTTTCGGTCACGACGGCCTGTCTTGGTCTGGTCAGTTTCATGCTGACCCGGGGCAGGGTGATGCGCCATGATCCCGCGCAGATCCAGATGGATGTGGCCCTGTTGGTGCCCGTCTATAATGAACCGCCCTGGGATGTGTTCGGCAATGCTTCGGCCATGCTGCGCGAGTTGGCCAATGGTCCGGGCGCCGGGCGCTATAGTCTGTTCATTCTGTCCGATACACGCGATCCTGACATCGCCGCCTTGGAAGAGCGCGCTTTCGCCGCGCTCAAACGTGACATGGCTGGCAGTATTGAGGTCCACTATCGCCGCCGCAGCGAAAATACCGACAAGAAAGTCGGCAATATCGCCGATTGGATTGAGAATTGGGGCGCCGCTTATGACGCCATGCTGGTTTTGGATGCTGACAGTCTGATGAGCGGCCGCGCCATCCGCCATTTGGCCAGTGCTTTGGCCGCTGATCCCTCGGCCGGTTTGATCCAAAGCCGCCCGATGCTGATTGGCGCCGAGACCCTGTTTGGCCGTGTGCAGCAGTTTTCCAATTCGGTCTATGGCTGGCTGGTTGCCGAAGGCCTGTCCAGCTGGTCCCAGCAAGAGGGTAATTATTGGGGGCATAACGCAATCATCCGCACCCGCGCTTTTGCCGAAAGCGCCCGGTTGCCATATTTGCGCGGATGGCGCGGGACCTCGCAATTGTTGCTCAGCCATGACTTTGTTGAGGCCGGAATGCTGCGCCGTGCGGGCTGGGCGGTGCGTTTGTTGCCCCGCGTGACCGGCAGCTATGAAGAGACCCCGCAGACCCTGATCGATTACGCGCTGCGTGACCGGCGCTGGTGTCACGGTAATATGCAGCATCTGCGTATTCTGGCCGCGCGGGGCTTTCACATGATATCGCGCGTGCATTTGTTGCAGGGTGCCTTGGCCTTCTTGATGTCGCCTGCCTGGCTGGCGGCCATTGTCCTTTGGGCCTTTGTCAGCGTCCGTGATGACAGCGCGGTCGGCTATTTTTCGCAGGCCAATCCTTTGATGCCGATCTGGCCCGAAGCGACCACGAATATGGCCTGGTTCTTTTTGCTATTTGTTTATGGCATGCTGCTTTTCCCGAAGATCGCCGGCGCCGTCATTTTTGGCCTGCAGCCACGCACCCGGACCGCATATGGATCGCGCCGGGTCTATATCGGGTCGATCATGATTGAGCTGTTCCTAGCTGTCCTTTACGCGCCGATCATGATGGTCCAGCACACGATTGCTACCTTCCATGCGCTGCTGGGGCTGGGCGGTGGGTGGTCCCCGCAAAACCGCGGCAGTGGTGGTTATGGCTGGTGGGCCAGCTTGCGCTTTCACTGGATTGAGACGGTGTTCGGCACCGCGCTGCTGGGCGGTGTGATCTTTGCGGATGTGTCGCTGCTGATCCTGCCCATCGCGATCAGTCTGGCGGCTGCGGTGCCGCTGTCCAGGCTCAGTTCGGTACCGGTCGCGAATGCCGCATCGCGCGTTATTCGGCTTGATACCCCGCATACATTGATTGAACCCAAGATCGTCAAACTGGCCAGGCGCGAGCGGGCTTGGATGAAGGCGATCCTGCTGGACCGGCCTGCTGGGCCAGGGTCAATCGCGGCGGAATAGGCGGAATATGAAAGGGATGGTCAGGGCCAGAATTGGCCCGGTGAAGGCCCGATATGTGATCTGCAGGTTAAACCCCAGATAAGACAGGTATGAGCCGTTAAACAACAGCAGGCTTTCCTCAATCGAGGCACCGGCAAAGCCGCCAGCCACGTTGATCCCGGCCTGCAGGGCAAACAGCAAAAAGACGCTGCTAAGAAAGCCAATCAGCCCCCAGCGCAGCGGAAGGCATGCACCAAGCACGCCGCCTACGACAGATATCGCAATCACAAGCATCAGAGGTCCTCAAACCAATCAACAACCAGATCTGCCCAGCCTTGCGGGACACGGTGCCCACCTGGGAAAATCGCCAATTCCAAGGCCGTACCATCTGCACATCTGTCCCAGATGCGACGCCAGAATGCGCCTTCGGTGACAAAGCGATCGGCCTTAAGATACATGCATTCATTGGTTTCGCGCCAGATCGACATGGCATGAAAGACATCGCCCTGCGCCCGTGCACCCGGATCATTTGCAGGCACATTGTTCAAAACCCGCCCTTCAAGCGGGACGGTGCCATCGGTCCAACCATGGGTGTGTAAAAGGCGCACAGGCCCTTCACATTCCACCGGATGTGGCCGCCAGAAATTGCCGCCCATGGGCGCATAGGCTGAAAACGCATCCGGTGCGAGGCAGGCCGTATAAGCGGCCATCGAGCCACCGATGGAAAAACCGCCCAGCACGATCTGATCCGTATCAAGCCCAAACCGGGCGATTGCATCATCCCGGACCGCGATCAGAAAAGCGACCTCATCCATCTGCCTGCCAGAGCTGGGATGAAACCCCCAGCCGCGCCCATTACGCCCGGCGCGCGCTACCCCATCAGGTGCAATCACCGCAAAGCCACGCGCGTTAAAAGCTGATACCATGGTGCGGTTACGTAATGCGCCTGCGCCGCTGCCGCCGGCCCCATGCAAATAGACAACGGCAGGGACGGGCTCGCCCGTTTGTTCGGGCATCGCGATGTAATAATCGCGGGCGCCGACCGAGCAGGCCGTGTCGATAGAACAGGCCTGCGCCGTTGTGCCAAACCCGATCGCGGCGATGATTCCGGCAATGAAATTGCGCATTAATCCACCTTTCGCGTGGGAAGCCCCCGTTCCAGCCAACCGGGGCCGGCGACCGAGCCAAGCATGCCCTCGGGAATATCAATGATGGGCCCAAGCTGCGCCTCTTCCAGGCGCCGCGTCAGCCGGGCCGAGCGAACGCCCCGGGCGCATATGACGGCAATGGGCTGTGTTGTCGCTGTGCGAAGCGTGCGTAACTGATCTAGAAAGTCGTCGTCGCGCATATCAATAGGATGCGCGGGTGCGGCAATGCCTGTCTGTTGCCATTCATCCGGGCGGCGGATATCGACAAGCAGGATATCCCCCGCCGTTGCGGCGATAAGTGCCTCGGGCGGGGTGAGTATGGCTGCAGTCTCTGCCCTTGCAAAGGAAAAGCGGAAGACCGCGTAGCCCCCCACGCCGACAGTTGCAGTACCGCCAAGGGCGAGAAACGATCGGCGTGGAAGCATCATAATGGCAGCCTAGTTCAAAGGTGCCGTGGAAGAAAAGCTGGGAATGGTGTTTTCTGATGCCGGGTCAGGTTCGATCCCACCCCAGTTGCCTTCGGCAAGGGTGATGTTGCCGGGAATGTCTTCTTCCCAGAACCCAACCACATTTTTGGTAATGTTCAGATATAGCGTGTCATCCACGATCCGCCACAGGTTGGGGTTTGCTGGAACCTTGCCGCCGCGCGAGACGCCGTAGGCGCAGTGCCCGTCATAGGCAGGTGCAAAACGGGCAGGGTTTGCCAGGAATGCATCACGGTTTTCTTCGGTCGAAAAGGCGAACGTCGCGCCATTATATTCGGCCGTGATATCGGCATTGCCGGGGACCGCTTCGGGTTGCGCGGTGCCAACGGGCGATTGTGCCAGATCGAAATAGGCCACAACGTCGTAGCCAGAGACGGCAAAGCCGGTTTCGTCAACATATTGATCGCCAGCCAGGGCGATGGTTGAGCTGAGCGCCACAAAGGCGGGTGCAAGTAGCCACTTCACGAGGGGTCTCCTTTTGAGTCGGGGTGCGTGGAAAATGGATAACCGCTTGGACCCTGTCTGCGTAGATGGCCTCTCGCGGGAGTGATCGTTCGTGTGTGCGGGGTCCTCGTGCCGTGCAGGTCATCATGCAAGGCCAAAACTTAATTCTTCGTTGCGGGCTTTGCGATCCCCGCCTAGCCTAGCCGTATGAGTTTTGAAGACCTGCATTTGATCACGAAATGGGCCCAGGTGGTTCAATTACGCGACGATGACCTGCTGACCCCGGCCGAGCTGATCCTGCTGGAGGCCGCAGAACAAGGCAAAACAGCGCAAATCAGCCTGACCGTTCCCAATTTAAAGGCCAAGTCCGTCCAGATCCGGGCGACCCTGCTACGCTATCTGATCCTGGGCGGGTGCAATGATTTCCGCACGCAGCCATCGGGCATTACGGTCAACGGCGCCTGGATCAGCGGTGTCCTGGATCTCAGCTTTACCACCGCGCGCGGCCCGGTCGATCTGTTCAATTGTTACATCGCCGAGACCCCGCAATTGTTACAGTTGAATGCCGATGGGCTGGCGCTTGTCGGATGTACCCTGGCCGCAGGGCTGAACGCGGCCCGGCTTCAGATCAAGGGGAACGTCACTTTCAATGGCAGCCGGATTGACGGGAAGGTCTCGCTTTCGGGGGGCGATATTCGCGGCCATCTGTCCTGCACCCACGCAGTTTTGCGCAATGAAGGAAGTTCGGCCTTCAAAGCCCAGGGCTTGCACGTTGCCAGTAGCGTTCTGCTGGAAGGGACAACCGCGACCGGATTGGTCAGCCTTCTGGGCGCCCGTATCGGTGGTCAGCTTGTCTGCACCGGTGCGGCTTTTCATAACCCGGGTGCGCATGCGCTAAACGCCCAAAGCGCGGTGATACGCGGCGATGTTTCCCTGCGCTATGTCAGCACCTTGGGTGACGTCAGCTTTTTGGGGGCTGAGGTGAACGGCGTTTTGGATTGCGGCCATGCAGAGATGCGCAGCCCGGACAGAAATGCGCTGAATGCGCAGCGTCTGATTGTCCGTGAAGGCTTCATTTGGCGCAATATTAAGGGGGTGTCGGGGATCGTGGATCTGACCTCGGCCCATGTCGGCGATCTGTGGGATGATCCGGAAAGCTGGGCGCTTTGTGATGGGCTGTTTCTAAGTGGCTTTATCTATGATGTGCTGCATGGCGGTATTGATGTGCCCGACCGATTGGTCTGGCTCAAACAAGGTGCCGTGTCCCGCCGCGAGTTTTATCCGCAACCCTATGAGCAGCTGGCCAAGCTTCTGCGGGACACTGGCCACCGGTCGCATGCCCGCGCGATTATGACCGCCAAGGAACAGGAACAGCGCAAAGCCTCGCGCACCCGCTGGGCGCGTGAACGGGCCTGGCGGCGTGACTTGCTCGCGGCCAGCCAGATGCCTGCTGATGCCCGTCCCGAGGCTGTGCAGAGCTTGCAGACGCGCCGGCCCAATGACGACAATGTCGCCCGTCTGGTTCTGCTTCATCCCGAGAACCCCGCTGATCTGGATGTCGGTGATCTGACCCTGGCCTATGCCCAGCGGCAGTTCCGGGGCGAGCAGCGCTGGCATAATTTCCGTAGCCGCGGTCGCCATTTCGGCAGTGTGATCGCCGATGGGGTGCTCCGCTTTGTTGTCGGATATGGACACCGCCCTGAACGGAGCTTTGTCGTGCTTGCCGCACTTGTGCTGATCGGCTGGATGCTGGCCAGCAACGCATGGAACAAGGGCGATTTCGCCCCGACGGCTGGTCCGATCCTGATGTCCGAAGGGTGGCAAGCATTGGCCGCAGATGAACGGATCATGAACCCCGCGCAGGTCTGGTCGGATAAATATATGCTCTCGGCTGATGGCACGCCGATCCTGACCCCCGGGCGCGACTATGAAACCTTCCACGCCCTGTCCTATGCCGTTGATCTGGTGGTCCCGATTGTTTCACTGGGGCAAGAGGCATCCTGGGCGCCATCAACGACGCGCGGGCCATGGGGGCAGGTGCTATGGTGGGCGCGCTGGTGGCTGATTGCGCTAGGTTGGATTGTCACGGCGATTGGGGCCGCAGCTGTGACGGGTGTGATCAGGCGGGATTAGGACGGCGCGCAAGTCGCGACATGAAAGGAAAGATAATGCCATCAATATTGCGCAAGGCGGTTGGCCTTCTCTGCATCATCCCAACAGTGGCTGCAGCACAAAGCAGTGCGGCTTTGCGGGCCTGCCATGGCGTGGATTTTGACCCAAGCGATGATGCGCCCTTTATCATCTTCAGCGCGCATAGTTATCCGGCTGTCGCCGAAAAGATGGACCGTGATTTTGACACCGAAGATCTGCCGGATCTCTTGGCTTTGGGAAAATTCAGCAGCTTTGCGATCCATGATGCGTTTGTCCCACTGCTTATGGTGCCGTGTTCCTATGAGGCCTACGATGCGACGGGCTGCCGAACGAATTTCCTATTCGGCGCCAGTCAAAAGGTTGAGGATGTCACCCGGACCGGCGAACGATTGTCATTTACCCTGATCGACGAAGAGGATGGTGTGGTGAATACAATCGTGGTCGGGAACCGTAGCTATGATGATATGACACTGACATCGACAAAGGGTGGCACGGTCACAACCTCGTCTTGGAGCCGCGCAGGCGATGGAACAGAGACCTATGAGGGCAATGGCGGCGACGGGAATGTCATCCGCTATACCGAGCGGTCCGATTGTTCGGGTGAAGGCTATATTGCCGAGGCCGAAAATGGGGTTGTCCGGCGGACATTCGATGCCAGCTGGACCTCAACCAAAGAGGCCACGTTTACGCTGACATATGAGATGTGCAATTTCGTTGATGGCACCGACTGCGTCAGCGGTTCGTTCTAGTTTGCACGGCATGGCGGATCCGATGCAGGCCTATGGACGCAGTGCAACGCGTCCCTTATCCGTCAAAAGCCAGCAATCTTGGCCTTCGAGCACAGCGGGTATCAACGGGCGTCCATAGCCTGCGCCCCCGTCCAAATCGACCCGGTTTCCAAAATGCTGGGGGTAATCCAGTGCCGTGTGCCCGTGAACGATCAGCTTGCCATAATTGATCCGGCTTTCAAGAAACCCATCGCGGATCCAAATCAGATCGTCAGGGTCTTGCCATTCCAGCGGCAGCTCCATGCGCAGCCCCGCATGCACAAAGATCAGATCATCGGTTTGATAATAGCGTGGCAATTTTTCCAGAAATGTCAGATGGCTTTCAGGCACGGCTGATTTGGCAAGCTTGTGTACAGTATCCGGTTGTTGCACGTAGACGTTCATAGGATAGCCAACTAGCCATTCCAGTCCGTCATGCCGTTTCTCGAGCAGCGGTAACGTATCGGATGTCACTCCGTAAGATTCCAAGGTGGCGGCCCCGCCGAGGCGGGGGTTAAACCAGCTTAGCCCGGATTTCACCCGGGCGTCATGTTCCGTACCATCCCGGACGAAACGCGCGAACATCCGGTCGTGATTGCCCATAAGACAGGTCCAGTTACGCCCTGCGTTCAGGCCACCTATCAGCGTGTCGATCACGCCCCGGCTGTCCGGGCCGCGATCAGTGTAGTCGCCCAGAAAGATGATCTGAGCATCCGGCCCGCCATCGGCCTCGATCAGCGCAAGTGCATGATCAAGCATGGCCTTCTGACCATGAATATCGCCGATAGCATAAACCGTTTCCGTCATGCGATCACACGCTAAAGCTAAGCGGCTTGACCTGCTGGAACTGGCCGGTTGCCCCAAGCGCCTCGATGGCTTCTGCCGGAACAGGCTCGTCCACATAAAGCAGCGCGATTGCTTCGCCATTCGCCTCGGACCGACCCAGCGTGAAGTTCGCGATATTCACGTTGTTCTGTCCCATGATGCTGCCAAGCGTGCCGATGATACCCGGACGATCTTTATTGGTGGTGTAAAGCATATGCGCGCCGACCTCGGCATCGATATTGATGCCTTTGATCTGGATAAAGCGCGGCTTTCCATCGCTGAACACGGTGCCCGCGACCGACCGTTCCCGCTTTTCGGTGACCACAGTGACTTTCACATAACCCTCAAACGCGCCGGATTGATCCTGCTTTGTGGTCGAGACTTTGATCCCACGCTCTTTGGCGATCACGGGCGCGCTGACCATATTGGTGTCAGGGTTCGCCTTGGTCATGATGCCCGCGATTGTCGCAGCAGACAGGGCCTTGAGGTTCAGCTCGGATGCTTCGCCGTCAAACAGGATGTTGATCGCTTTGATCGGCTCATCCGTCATTTGGCCAATGAAGTTGCCCAGATGTTCGGTCAGTTTGATCCAAGGTCCCATGACCTTGGCCTCTTCGGCTGTCACCGATGGCATGTTCAGCGCGTTCTGCACGGCCCCCGTCAGCAGGTAATCTGACATCTGTTCGGCAACCTGTAGGGCCACGTTTTCTTGTGCCTCGGTCGTTGCAGCGCCCAAATGCGGGGTGACAACCACATTAGGCAGGTTGAAAAGCGGGCTGTCCGTTGCGGGCTCAACCGCGAACACATCAAAGGCCGCGCCAGCCACATGGCCGGATTTCAGTGCGTCGGCCAATGCGGCCTCGTCCACCAGACCGCCGCGTGCGCAGTTCACGATCCGCACGCCTTTTTTCAGTTTCGCGATGTTTTCGGCAGACAGAATGTTTTTGGTCTGCTCGGTCAAGGGGACGTGCATGGTGATGAAATCAGCACGGGCCAGCAATTCGTCCAGCTCCAGCTTTTCGACGCCGATTTCAACGGCCCGCTCTTCGGACAGGAATGGGTCATAGGCGACGACCTTCATCCGCAGCCCTTGCGCACGGTCAATCACGATAGAACCGATATTACCGGCGCCGATGATGCCAAGCGTCTTGCCTGTTAGTTCCACCCCCATGAAGCGGGATTTTTCCCATTTGCCGGCATGGGTCGATGCGTTGGCCTCGGGGATTTGGCGGGCGACGGCCATCATCATGGAAATGGCGTGCTCGGCGGTTGTGATGGAATTTCCGAAGGGCGTGTTCATCACGATGATCCCCTTCTTGGATGCGGCGGGGATATCAACATTGTCCACACCGATCCCGGCACGGCCAATCACCTTAAGGTTTTCGGCAGCTGCGATGATCTTTTCCGTGGCTTTGGTGGCCGAGCGGATGGCAAGCCCGTCATATTGTCCGATGATGTCGAGCAGTTTGTCTTTATCCTTGCCCAGATCGGGCTGGAAATCGACATCGATGCCGCGATCTTTGAAAATCTGTACGGCAGCAGGGGAGAGCTTGTCAGAGATAAGTACCTTAGGAGCCATTTTATCTGTCCTTTATGGTCGGCCCGGCGCGAACAAATTTCGCGAAATTTGTTCTGGGGCCGAATTTTCTAGAAAATTCGGGTTAGAGGGCAGCGATTTCAGTCTCGAAAGCCCAAGCGAGCCATGGCAGCATGGCTTCGATGTCAGAGGTCTCAACCGTTGCGCCGCACCAGATCCGCAGGCCTGCGGGTGCATCGCGGTAAGCGCCAATATCCAGGGCAACACCTTCCGCCTCCAGCCGTTTTGCAACAGCCTTGGCAAAAACGGCACCATCCGTGATCCGATCATCGGTAAACTTCAGGCAAACAGAGGTATTTGAACGTGTCGCTTTATCTACGGCCAGGTTATCAATCCAGTCGTGTTCGGCGCAGAAATTCCAAATTGCCCGTGCATTTGCATCAGCCCGATGGATCAAGGCGTCCAGCCCGCCGATCGAACGGCCCCATTTCAGCGCGACAAGGTAGTCCTCAACAGCCAGCATCGACGGGGTGTTAATCGTCTCGCCCCGGAAAATCCCTTCGATCAACTTGCCGCCCTTGGTCAGCCGGAAAATCTTGGGCAGGGGCCATGCAGGCGTATAGTTTTCCAGCCGTTCGACTGCCCGTGGTGACAGGACCAGCATCCCGTGTGCAGCCTCACCGCCCATAACCTTCTGCCAAGAGAATGTTGTGACATCCAGCTTTTCCCAGGGCAAAGCCTGCGCAAAAGCGGCGGATGTCGCATCGCATAGGGTCAGACCCGCCCGGTCACCGGGGATGACATCGCCGGTTGGCACACGTACACCAGATGTGGTTCCATTCCAGGTAAAGCAGATATCATGATCGTAATTCAGTGCGGCCATATCAACGATTTCGCCATAAGCGGCCACGTGCGTTGTCGCCTCGATCTTCAGTTGCTTGACCACATCCGTCACCCAGCCTGCACCAAAGCTTTCCCAAGCGACCATCTCGGCGGGGCGTTCACCCAAGAGCGACCACATGGCCATCTCGAATGCGCCGGTATCAGACGCAGGTACGATGCCGATCCGATAATCAGCCGGGATGCCTAGAATGTCGCGCGTCAGCTCAATCGCTTCGGCCAGCTTCGCTTTGCCGACAGACGCGCGGTGCGAGCGGCCCAATGGGGCGTCGCGCAGTGCATCTAGATTCCAGACAGGGGGTTTGGCACAGGGGCCAGAGGAAAAACGCGGATTGGCCGGCCGCGTCGCCGGTTTGGTCATTACCATTGATGGTATCCTCACAGATATGCGCCCTTCGTTGGGGAAGGGTGTCCCACCGCCGGACATACGGAAACTCAATAAGAACAGCAACAGGCAAAGGGACGCGGCTTGCAGGTAATTGTAGCCTTTTGCAGACCGATGCAGGAACGCAGGTTTCCTATTGGCACAAATCTGTCACGTGGGGATCACGCTTTGTTCCGCCATCGCTGATCCGGGAATCAGGCGGTTCAGTTAATCAGAAACGGCCGTGTAGGGATATCAGACAAAGAAAAGCCGTTGAGAGAGCTGGCACTCACCTCAAGGGCCAATTCGAAAAGTCTTCTTCCACCTTGAAACACCTATGCTGCCTATTTCTGGCACGGCAGGTGGCATTATGAGTGGCATCGCATTGATCTGGGCCGCGAATATCAAAGGCTTGAAACCCGCCGCGAGGATGTTGCTAATTTTCACAACAAGGAAACTGGCCGGTGTAGTCCGAGCGCCCAGCGGTTGGGGACGAATGCAAGATAAGCCGCACAGCGCTATTTCGGCACCTTAAGACGTTAGAGGACGGCGGCCCCATCACCCGCCTTGCTCGTGGTGACGGTGATGGCGGGCGCGGGTCCAGTCAGTTTGAGCTGCATCTTAACATAACACTTGCGCCAAGCGCGTCGACACGTGGGGCATCTAAGGGCATAGGGATCTGTTTCCGAAGGTTTCGACGCCGAATAGGAGCCCTTTTGTCTGCAGCTCAGCCAACTGGGCTCCTCACCCCCGGACACATGCGTGAGTTGCCGCTAACGGGCAGGCCATCACTTGCCGCCTTCTATCCCGCGTCCGGCGCTTTCTGGTCGCGGCAGATCTGCGTGGTTTCGGGCAAATTGGCCCAGGCGTTCCGCCACGGCCTCGGACGGTAGGGATGTGCGTCTGGTCGTCAGGTCAACATGCAGCAACATCGTTTCGACGGTGGCCGCCACATCCCCTGCGGCGGTCAATAGGCGATGGAACAGATGCAGCCTTTTCCCTTCGCCCATCAAGACCTGTGTGGTGATGGTCAGCCGGTCGCCTTCGTTCATTTCATCAAGATAGCAAACATGGTTTTCCACCGTGAAATAGCTTTGGCCGCCCGCCACATACTCCGCGTCTGCGCCGATCATCTCCATGAAACGGTCCGTGGCCTGGGCCGAGGCTTCGACATAGTGGGCTTCGTTCATATGGCCGTTGTAGTCGGTCCAGCTTTGCGGGACGGTGCGATCAACAGTGACGGGCAGATCGCGCGTGATAGCCTGGGGCAGGGCGGCTTCATGCGCGTTTAATACGCCGCCCGCACCGCTACCGGTTTTCTTCAGCGCGCGCATCATGCCAACCAGATTGTCATCGCGCAGCCGCTCAAGCGCGCGGATCGACATGTGCCCCGATTGCGCATCGGACTGATCTGCGATCAGATCGACCAATTCATCCGTAAATTCCGGTACATCCATCAGTTTGGTCCAGGGCCATTCAAGCGCCGGGCCAAATTGCGCCATGAAGTGCTTCATGCCTGCTTCGCCGCCCGCGATGCGATAGGTCTCAAACAAGCCCATTTGCGCCCATCGCAAACCAAAGCCCATGCGGATCACTTCGTCCAGCTCTTCTGTTGTGCAGATTCCATCCTTGATCAGCCACAGCCCTTCGCGCCAGACCGCCTCTAGCAGGCGGTCACCGATATGTGCGTCAATTTCCTTGCGCACGGTCAAAGGATACATACCGACCGCGCGCAAAAGATCAGAAGCGCGCGCGCAAGTTTGCCCGTCGCCGACCAGCTCTACCAGCGGCAGCAGATACACCGGATTGAATGGATGCGCGACAATGACCCTGCCACCATGTGCGTTCAGCTCTGACGGCTTAAAGCCAGAGGTGGACGAGCCGATGATCGCATCCGCAGGCCCAAGATTCACAATCTGGCTATGGATTTTGTGTTTCAGTTCAAGACGTTCCGGCACGCTTTCTTGCACCCAAACAGCCCCGTCCAAAGCCGGGCCTATGTCGTCATGAAATCGCAAAGAGCCTTCGGGCGGCAATGCCTTGTCGTAAAGCGAGGGTAGGGAGCGTCGGGCGTTTGACAACACCTCGCTGATCTTGCGCTCTGCCTCCGGGTCAGGATCAAAGACGGCGACGTCCCAGCCATTCAGCAAAAACCGTGCAACCCAGCCGCCACCTATGACGCCGCCCCCAATGATTGCAACCTTATGCGTCATGTTGATACAGCCTCGTTAGGGGCGCGTTTGGTCAGGCCAAGCTGTTCGCGTACAGCTTGCGGCCCGATGATTTTTGCGCCCATGCCTTCGATCACACCTACCGCGCGTTCGACCAGTTGCGCATTGGTGGCGAGCACGCCTTTTTCCAGGAAAAGGTTATCCTCAAGCCCGACACGCACATTGCCCCCGGCCAGAACGGCCTGCGCGGCATAGGGGATCTGGTCGCGGCCAAGCGAGAACGCGGACCAGTGCCAATCAGAGGGCACATTGTTCACCATCGCCATAAACGTGTTCAGATCATTGGGTGCCCCCCAAGGTACACCCATGCAAAGCTGCACCAGCGCAGGGCTGGTCAAAATACCTTCTTTCACCAACTGCTTGGCGAACCAAAGATGGCCGGTGTCAAAGGCCTCAATCTCGGGCTTTACGCCAAGATCGGTCATCATCTGGCCCATCGCGCGCAACATGCCAGGCGTATTGGTCATCACATAATCGGCCTCGGCAAAGTTCATCGTGCCGCAATCAAGGGTGCAAATCTCGGGTAGGCATTCGGCAATATGGGCCATCCGTTCGGTCGCGCCGACCATATCTGTGCCTGCATCATTCAGTGGCAATGGCGCTTCGGTTGAGCCGAACACCATATCGCCGCCCATACCCGCCGTAAGGTTCAGCACAACATCAACATCCGCGTCGCGAATGCGATCTGTCAGCTCGCGATAAAGCGCGAGATCCCGGCTTGGCGCACCTGTCTGAGGATCGCGCACATGGCAATGCACAACCGCGGCACCGGCCTTGGCCGCCTCAATGGCGGATTTGGCAATCTGCGCGGGGCTGCGCGGCACATGGGGTGATTTGTCTTGCGTCCCACCCGAGCCTGTCACAGCGCATGTGATAAAGACGGATCGGTTCATTTCCAAAGGCATATGGTCCACCTGTTTTGTGATCGTCGGGCTTAGCGCTGCAACGGGCGCGCGCCCGAAGGCTAATCTAAGTTGATCGACATGGCGTGCTGAATTAGACAAAAACCATGCCAAATTGGACAGTATCAGCCAGAACTTCAGAAAGTGTCGCACTTCTGCTCTATCCGGGGTTCTCAAATCATTGCCTCGCCAATGCCGTTGAACCGCTCAGGGCGGCCAATGAATTTCTGGGCCGCAACTATTATGATTGGAGCTTTGCTTCGCTGGAAGGCGACAAGGTCATATCGTCAAGCGGGCTACCGGTCATGCCAGAGCGACACATCAGCGACCATCAGGGGGGCGATCATTTATGCGTTCTGGCTGGTTATGATGTTCAATCCTATGCCCATCATAAAACAGCGCGTGCACTGCAATCAGCAAGCAGGCGCTTCGCGCACATAATTGGCATGGATACGGCACCTTGGCTGCTGGCACGGGCAGGGCTTCTGGACGGCAAAGCGGCCACCATTCACCCGCTTGAACGGGTCCGGTTTTCCGAGGCTTTTACCGATGTGAGGGTCGTTGCCGACAGGTATGTTGTCGATGGTCATATCATGACCTGCAGCGGAGCGACGACGGCGTTCGAACTGGTACTACATCTGATCGCGCGCAGTCATGGGGAGGCCCTGAAATTGGACGTCTCAAGCATGTTTCTGGATGCCAGCCTGGACCCAGGCGCAGCGGGCGTGCCCATAAAAACGCGATCCCCCAAGCTGGCACAGGTTCTGGCGCAGATGTCTGACAACATCGAAAACCCCTTGCCGATTGCCATATTCGCGCAAGCAGTTGAAATGTCCCAACGCAACCTCGCAAGGCTGTTCCAGCAAGAGCTTGGCGCAACACCGCAGCAGGTCTACCGGCATTTGCGTCTTTCCACCGCGCGCGAATACCTTCAACATTCCCCGTTTTCGGTATCCGAAATCGCACTGCGCTGCGGCTACAAAAATGCCTCTGCAATGACCCGCGCCTATGTGGCCGAGTTTGGGGTCACGCCGTCACAGACACAATCCAGCCGAAGATCCGACATGCCGCGACGATGATCGATTATTGCGCGGATGAAGCTCAGAAAGAAAGAGCGCGGCACAGTTTTCCCCGCTATTGCCGGGATCAGCCCTACTGCTGACTATCCATAACATTGCGGTCTTTTCACTTGGACACAGAAAAAGCGGTCACCATGAAATACCGTCCGAAAAGAGCCGAAAATGATCGGTGTTCCGCAGCGCAGCGAATGGCGCATTTCGGCCTTCATGGCATTCATTCCAAAGAGAGTTTGCAGATTTTTGACATATTCGCCTAGCATCCGATGAGCGTAGCAAGGGAGCAAAGCATGAGATATGACCTTAAGGCCGCTGCAACAGCGGCTGTGTTGGCCACTGGGGCAAACACCGTATTGGCAGAGACAACTTCTGTTAACGGGGCGCAGCTCTACTATGAGACTGTTGGCACTGGCCCGCCAATTTTGATGATGCATGGTGGCCTTGGGCTAAGCCATGATTACTTGCGCCCTTACTTTGATCAGCTCAGCGAAACACATACGGTCGTGTATTACGACCACTTCGGCAACGGTCGGTCAGCGTCGCCGGATGATTATGGCGAGATGACATTCGATCGCATGACATCTGATGCTGATGCGCTGATGACCCAACTTGGGCATGAAACCTTCACGTTGATCGGGCATTCTTATGGCGGGTTCATCGCCCAGGAATTTGCCGCGCGGTACCAGGACCGGCTTGATGGTTTGGTGCTGATCGACACTGTACCAGCCTTTGATTATCAGCCAACCGTCGCGGGTACAGACGAACAAATGGCGGCCTTTGGCAAGCTGTTCTCCCAGCCCATGGCGGATGATGCAGATTGGCAGGCCACGTGGAACCCTGTTGTCGAAATGTATTTTCACCAATGGGACGCAGCCGTCGGTGCCGACCTGGATGCGCGCACGGTCTATAACCACAAAGCTTGGAATGCGAGCGGTGCGCTTTTGGGCAGCTTCAATATGCTAGAGCAGCTTCCCACAATTGAGACGCCGACACTGGCAATTGCAGGGAAACATGATCCGATCACCGTCGCAGAACATGGCGCCGAACGCATCGCAGGATTGATGCCAAATGCAACGCTTTTGATCTTCGAAGCATCAGGCCACTACCCATTTATTGAAGAGGAAGCCGCGTTTTTTGACGCACTAAAAGGCTGGTTGTCGCGTTAATTGGGCGTTCGTCGCTTGGAATTCTACTAGCACCGATAGCTTGATCATTCTAATTGGCGTTTTCGGGAAACAGCGGTTTGCATCAGTTTCCCGAAAACAGTCATCCCAGAATTTGAAACAAATTTGGGCTCTGTCGCGCATATCTGTCTTTGGTCATGTGCCCAGCCCTGGCCGATAAACTTATCCCGCGCGCAGCGATCGCAGGAACAGTCCGATGCCGCCGACGGTCAGCACCAGGATCGTGATCAGCTCAAAGGCTGTCATCCGGTCAAGCTGCAAGGTCATATTGGCAATCACGCCAAAAACCAACGCCACAAGTGATCCGCCAGCCAGCAGCCAGCCAATCCAGTTCTTGGAATTAAAAAAGATCATGCCGACCCCGAACATAAACGGGATCAGGATCATGCCGCTGGTAATTGACACGCCGCCGATCCCAAAGGCGCGGGCGCCCAGCCCGAAATTGGGCCGTACCACAATCCCGTCCAGCAGCAGATAGCCGCCCCCGATCATCATGATCAAACCGATCAGGAAACTGCCTGTTCCCCCGTCAGAGCCACCTGCGCCGCGTGCCATTCACACTCTCCCCGCTTTTTTCCTTCCGGCCTTACTTATGCGGCCGGGTTGCCATTTTCCAGTGATCAGCCCCTGAAAGCTGCCGCTGTACATACATGATATGTACAGGTTCTGTACGCAGTCTTGCTGTTGTCTATGCCTCGGCCAAGGCCCGCAGCTGGTCCATCAATTCGGTGATCTGGGCGCGGTAACGTTCATTGGTCAGCTTGCCCCCGGCGTCGAATTCATTGGCGGAATTTGCCACCAAAACCTCGGGGCCTTGCAGGATATTCGGGCGAAAGGCCATCATTGCCAGACGCAAGGAAAACTGCGCCCGCTCACCGCCCGCGCGGCCTGCGGCGGCCGACATGATCGCAACCGGCTTGTCCCGCCAAACCCCACCTTTCGTGCGGCTGACCCAATCAAGCGCGTTCTTCAAAACGCCGGATATGGCCTTATTATATTCAGGGGTTGCGATGATGACAGCATCTGCCGCAGCGATTTGATCGGCAAGGGTCTGGACCGCTGTTGGAATGCCTCCGGCCTCTTCCAGATCGCCATCATAAAGGGGCAAGTTCAAATCGGCCTCAACATAGCTGTCCGGTCCGAAAATCTCGGCTGCATTGCGTAGCAACAAACGGTTGGTTGAGGCCTGCCGCAGCGCGCCTGAAATCCCAAGAAGCGTTGTCATGGTTCTGTCCTTTCTCGCGTTTGACCAACAGCTAGCACGGCCGCGTTATTGCGCAAGCCGGGGCGGCGTTTGATCATATGTCCTGCCATGTCGTGGGCGTATTTTTCTGCCACTTTTTCTGGGCGAGCAATGGCGTATCATCATCAAATTTTGCTTTGCCGAGGCACAGATAACCGGTCAGCGTCCAGCTGTCTGGGACATCCAAAATGCGCTCTACCCCGCCTGGATCAAGTATCGATACCCAGCCCAGCCCCAGGTTTTCCGCGCGCGCTGCAAGCCATAGCGTATGGATTGCGGCAACCGTCGAATAGCGCAGCATCTCGGGCATGGTTTGGCGCCCAAGCCCGTGCCCCTCATCTGGTGTTTCTTCGGTGAAAACGGCCAGATGCACCGGCGCATCCCGCAGCCCGGCCAGTTTCAGCGCGTTGTAGGCGGTTCGTTTTTCACCTGTATAGATTGTGCCTGCGTCCTTATTGGCAGCCTCAAAATTGGCGATGACCGCCTGGCGTAAAGCGGGGGTCGTGACCTGCAAGACCCGCCAGGGACGGGCATTGCCGACCGAAGGCGCCAGCGCCATCGCCGCCCGCAAGCGTTCCAGCGTTTCAGCCGGGATGGGATCGGTCAAAAAATGCCGGACATCGCGGCGCCATTGCAAAATATCCTGCAAGGCGTGGCGGTGTGTTTCGGTCAGCTTCATTCAGGTGGTTTTCCAACGACCATGCTGAGGGGGCAGGAAGGCCTCAACCGCAGCAGTGGCCACAACGGCGGTGTCGCCGGTTTCGGGGTTGGGTACATTCATCCCGCCTTTGACAGCCGTCACACTTGCCCGGCCACGCGGCAACCCAGCGCTAAGCGCGGCGGTATCGATCTTGCCCGGCTCTTGGACGCCAACAGTCACCTGCACACGCATATCGCGGTGGTCCAGCCCGATGCTTTGAAAGATAGGCAAGGTCGAATGCCGGATCGCATCCTCAATCGCGCGGGCGGCGGCCTTTTGATAATCCATACCGTGCAGGTCGTTGCCCATGCCCATTTCGATGATCACGCGTTGGTCGGTCATTGGCGCTCCATTTCGAATGAGACATTGATAGCCACATTGGCGATCACCGTTGGCGGACCATCAGGGCGGGGGACATCAAGGCCGCCGTGATGCACCGCAATTGTCGGTTGGCCGTAAGGAAAGATATCCAACAGGCTGCTCGTATCCACCTGATCGGGCTCTTGAACGGCGATCTGCACATCGATCAGCATCGCTTCTTTTTCAAAGCCAAAAAGCTCGGCCATGTTGATCGAATTGTGCCATAGGGCGTCTTGCAAGCCACGCCGCGCGGCTTGGGTATAATCCTGACGGCGCAGGCTGGTTCCCATGCCAAATTCGGTCAGAACGCGGTGTTTTGGCATGATCGGGTCCTTTGCTACCTCTAACGGAGCTTAACCTGTTGTCAGCCGGGTTGCGAGAACTCTCGGGACTTGTTGTTCCACAAAAGCCCGGTGCGCTGCGCCAGCCGTTTGCAGCTGTCGTCCAGACCCAGCCGGTTGGACCAACTGGCCATCGAACGCACCGGGATTGCATGGATGTCGCCAAACCCATCGACCAGCACACATTCCTTTGGCCCGCCATTTCTGCGTCCGAAGACGAGGTTTTTGGCGGTCAGGTCGCTGGTGCGAATATCGCATTGGTAAAGTCGCCTGATCGTATCGTTCAGCAGATCCAGATTGCGCGGCGTCACGCCTTGACCCTTTACCAATACGTCGAGGGTTTTCGCCAAATTCCCTTGCTTCGTCGTGACCCGTTCGGTGACGCAGCCAAGCCCAAGTTGCGTGTTGGCGAACCCGTACATATGGGTGATCGGCGGGCGAAATGCGGGGTCCTGGTGGGACAGCATCAGACGCAGGTATTCGGTATATTCCTTGCGAATGTGCCTGACGCGGGTCAGCGGAAAGTGCTTTTCCATGAAATTGCCAAAGCCAGACCGGCCTGCCGTCTCGGGCGAAGGGAGCAGTACTTTGACCAGTTTGTCGGGGTCTGTCGGATGCAGATAGACCGCGCGCTGCAAACCGCGCGCGACAAGATCCGTTTCCTGCAGCATCAACATCTGTGTCATAATGACGTTACATAAGCGACCGGGCGACCAATGCAATTCTCTGGTGCGCAATTCTGATGCCAAAAGAGGCAGCGTTGCACAGACACATCTTAGCAGGTTTAGAATTCAACCCCGATTTGGGCCTTGATCCCTGACCGGAAGGGATGTTTGACAAGCTCCATTTCGGTCACCAGATCGGCCAATTCAATCAGATCCTCATGCGCATTGCGCCCGGTCAGGACCACATGGGTCATCTGGGGCTTATGATTTTTGAGGAAATCGACAACCTCGGCGGCGCTGACATAGTCGTAGCGGATGGCGATGTTGATCTCATCAAGCAGCACCATGTGGTTTGTTTCATCCAGGATCAGCTCTTTGGCTTTTGCCCAGGCAGCCTGCGCCATTTCAATATCGCGTGATTTGTCCTGGGTTTCCCAGGTAAAGCCCTCGCCCATCGTGTGAAAAGCGCAGGTGTCGCTGAATTTATTCAAGATCAGGTCCCGTTCGCCGGTGGACATGCCGCCTTTGATAAACTGGACCACGGCGCATTTCATATCATGGGCGATACAGCGAAAGATCATCCCGAAGGCAGCAGAGGATTTACCTTTGCCTTTGCCCGTATGGACGATGACGAGGCCTTTTTTGTCGGTCTTGGTCGCCATGATCTTATCGCGGGCGGCCTTTTTCTTGGCCATCTTCATCGCGTGGCGGTCGGTGTCATCAGTCATCGGCGGCTCCTGTGTTGGGGATCAGCGTATCGGCTTGGGGGGCGGGGTTCAATCTGGCCAGGGCACAAAGGTCAGCTGCGGCCAGAGCGCCATCTGCCGTTGACCCTTGGCCAGATGGCTGGCTTTGTTGTCACGGATCGTATGCGGGGTCAGTCGAAAGCTGAATATGTCATTCAACCCAAACGGCGCGTAGATGGTGAAATCATCATCTGCATTCAGGCGCATCCCGACCGCATGGGTCTTGCACGCAAAATTATCAATCCCGTCCGTGGCTTTGCGCAGCGGATCGTAATCCTGTCCAAAATGGTCCTTATACCAAAGATGCACCCGGGCCTGATTGCGTGGCTCAATCGGGACAGGCGTGTCGAAATGCGTTGCGGCGCGCCCGATGATCTTATCCTCTGCGGCATAGCTGGTATCGGGGTCAAAATAGAACAGATCGATATCTTTGACCCCGTAAAGATCGGGCTTGCCGGTCAGGTGGTTCCAAACCTGATTGTAGATCGCCCCCGATACGATCCACCAATCGGGCAGGTTAAGGGACCGGGCCTGTTTGAAAGCATCCATCAGCGGCGGGCAGGCTTTGACGATATTGACCAATGCGCTTTTCTGCACCGCATCGGACCCATCGGCAAAGCGCAGATGCGCGTTATTTTCGGGGCGGAGGCTCATCCTAAGTCAATAACCCCGCGATGCGCGCTCGCGCTGAATTTGATTTCGGCTGCCAAAGATCCCGATCAATCGCCTCTTGCAGCCGTTCGGCGATTTCTTTGAGCGCAGGAGCGTTGGCCTCGGCAATGAAATCCCGGGTGGCCTCATCCTTGATAAAGGCCTCTTCGACCAGATCGAAATGATGGTTGCGCACCGCCCTGGTGGTCGCGGCAAAGGCAAAGAGGTAGTCGACCGTTGCGGCTATTTCGAACGCGCCTTTGTACCCGTGCCGTTTGACCCCATCGATCCATTTGGGGTTCACCACCCTGCTGCGCACGACCCGTCCGATTTCATCATCCAGCGTCCGAATGACGGGCCGTTCGGGCCGGGAATGATCATTATGGTAGATCGGCCTGTCTTGCCCTTGCAGCGTGCTGATCGCCGCGGCGGCCCCGCCTTCGAATTGGTAATAGTCGTCGCTATCCAAGAGATCATGTTCCCGGTTGTCCTGGTTTTGGACAATGGCGTCGGTTTGTTTGAGCCGGGTTTCGAAGGAGGGCCGGCTCTTTTGTCCGTCCTTTCCAGCCCCGTAAGCGTAGCTGCCCCATTCCAGATAGGCCTCGGCAAAGTCGGATTTGTCAGCCCAGATCCGTTCATCAATCAGCGCTTGCAGCCCCGCCCCATAGGCCCCGGGTTTTGAGCCAAAAACGCGAGCGCTGTCTTGACCCTGCCGCGCAGCTTCGGCGGCGGGGTTGATGTCGCCCGCTTCGTCCAAGTCCTGAATCGCTTTGGCTGCGCTGTCGACCAGGGCGACCAGTTGGGGGAAGGCATCCCGAAAAAAGCCCGATATGCGCAAGGTCACATCGACCCGGGGCCGCCCGAGGATTGATTGGGGCAGCATGTCAAACCCGGTGACCCGACGGTTGGCGCTGTCCCAGGTGGGTTTGACCCCCATCAGCGCGAGCGCCTGGGCAATGTCGTCACCGCCCGTGCGCATATTGGCTGTGCCCCAGGCGGTGATCAGCAAATGGCGCGGCCAATCGCCATGGTCTTGCAGGTATTTGTCGATTAGCAGCCCGGCCGATTTCCATCCCAGCGCCCAAGCGGTTGGGGTGGGGACGGCCCGGCTGTCGACACTGTAGAAATTGCGCCCTGTGGGTAGCACATCAAGCCGCCCGCGCGTCGGTGCGCCGGACGGGCCTGGGCTGACGAAGTGCCCCTTGAGGGCGGTGAGGAGGCCCGCCCCCTCGGCCCCGCCGCAGGCCCGGATCGTGGGCAATATGTGATTTTGGATATGGGTGAGGACGGATTGTGACGCTCGTGGGGTGACCCCCACATCGCCCCACCCCCCGTCCCGCAGGAGCTGCTGGCTAAGGTTTTCGAGCCGTTCGACGCTGTCGCCATTCGTGCGCCAGATTGTGTCGTTTTTGAGTATGTCGGGTTTTTGGGTTGCTGGCGCGCTGAGGTCGCAATCAAGCGGGTCGATGTTGAGATCGAGGTCTTTTGCCAGCGCGCGCAGCAGTGAGGCATTTTCCCCCTTGCCGTTCCCGCGTGGCACTCGCGCCAGAGCGATTGCCAGATCCCGTTCTTGTTGTCCTTGCGGAGATCGCCCGAAGATGTGCAGCCCGTCGCGGATTTGCGCCTCTTTAAGCTCGCACAGATAAGCGTCGAGTTTGCCAAGGTCGCTATCGGTGTCGCCGGTGAAGCCTGCGTCTTTGGATAGCCCGCTGACTTCAGAAAGCGAGAGGATTTCGCGCCGCAGGTGATCGATCCGTCGTGGGTCGACGCCAGCGGCTTCGTAATATTCATCCACCAGCGCCTCGAGGTCGCGCAGCGGCCCGTAGCTTTCGGCACGCGTCAGTGGCGGGGTCAGGTGGTCGATGATCACCGCAGATGTCCGCCTTTTAGCTTGGGTCCCTTCGCCGGGATCGTTCACGATGAATGGGTAGATATGCGGAGTGGGGCCGAAGATCGCCTCGGGCCAGCAGTTTTCTGAAAGGGCGACCGCTTTGCCCGGTAGCCATTCGAGATTGCCATGTTTGCCCATATGCACAATCGCATCCGCCCCCCAGTGGTGCCGCAGCCAGAAATAGAAGGCCAGATAGTTATGCGGCGGAACCAGGTCAGGGGAGTGATAGGTCTCTGTAGGGTCGATATTGTAGCCGCGTGCGGGTTGGATGCCTACCACCGCGTTGCCGAAACGGTGGATGGAGAGGGCGAAACCGGCGCTGGTTTTTGCCTCCGGCGGGGATATTTCTGGCCAAAAGAAAGGATCGTATTCCGGTTTGCCCCAGCGTGTGTTTATTTGATCCTTGAGGTCCCAGGGGAGCGTTTCGAAATGTTTTTTGTAGATATCGAGCGGTAGGACTTCGCCGCCTTCCTTATCGGATCTGTCGGTCAGCCAGTTCGTGGGACCGGCCATGATCTGATCCATCAGGGCGGCGCTGTCTTTGGGCGGCGTGACTTTGTGACCCTCGGCCTTGAGCAAGTTCAGCACGTGAACGGTGCCTGCAGGCGTGTCCAGTCCGACACCATTGGCCAGCCGTCCGTCCTTGTTGGGGTAGTTGGCGAGGATCAGCGCGGTTTTCTTGGCGCTGGCGGGTGTGTGCCGCAGTTGTGCCCAGTTTTTGGCGAGCGCTGTGGTAAAGTCGATCCGATCCCCGCGTGCCTGATAGGTGGCGATAGGGCATTCGGTAGCTTCGTCAAAGAATGCCTCGCCTTTGAAACTGACCGCGCGCGCCAGGACCCGCCCGTCCACCTCGGGCAGGGCGACATTCATCGCGATGTCGCGGGCAGTGAGGCCCTGGGGGCTGCCTGCCCAGCTGTCCTCAGAGGCGCCCGACAGGATGACCTGAAAGATCGGCGCGTTATTGGCCAGCAGCGGGTTGGCCGGGCTGTCGTCGCCGTCATGAGGAGAGCCGACCGCGAAGGCGGTGCAGTTGAGGATCACATCGGGCGGGGCCTCGGCCAATAGCCTGTGCAGTGTGGCGGTGCTGACCGGGTCTTTGAGGCTGGCCACGAAAATCGGCAAGGGGTTCAATCCTGCGCGCAAAAGGCTGCGGGTGAGCCGGTTGATCGGGTTCAGGCCGCCGCCTTGGACCAGCGCGCGGTAGAAGATGATCGGCACGATGGGTGCATCTGCCCTCCAATCACCCTGCGCTGCGGCAAGATCGGCGATGCCTGCGCCGGGCCAGTAGACACCCGCCCGCAAGAGCGAGGCGGGGGCAGGGGGCGTCTCGCTGCCATCCAGCATCGTTTTGGCGTGGGCGAGCAGATTGGTGCAATTCTCTGGCCCACCTTCGACCAAATAGGACCACAGGCGATCGTAATCCTCTTCGGGAATTGTCGAAAGCGCGCGTAGTTCGGGATCAGGTTTGTCATCGCCGGGCAGCGCCGCAAAGGGGATGCCCGCCGCATGCAGCCGCGCCGAATATTGCGTGAGCCCGTATTTCCAATAGCCCGCGCCGCCAAGGATGCGCGCGATCACCAGCCGTGATTTTGTGGCGCAATTGTCCAGATGCAGATCGACGGACATCGGGTGCGTCAGATGCATCATATTGGCCAGCCGCAGACTGGGTGGGTCGGTCATTTCGGACCGTGCGGCCGAGAGCGCCGCAAGCTCGGTATCGGCGGCGGAGATGATCACCAGATCGGCGGGCGTTTGGGCCAGATCGACCGGCTCATTGCCGTCGCTGATGGCCCCGGGGGTGGCGGCGAGCAGATGCATGTCAGGTCGAGGCCCCGGATCGGGGTCCAGGGCAGGCGCAACCGGGGATCACAGGGGTTTCTCCATGAAGATCGAGCTGTTCGCTTCGACATAATCGCCAAAGACGCCGCATTCGGTGAACCCGTGCCGTTTGTAAAGCTTATGCGCGGCATGGAGGAGGTTGCCGGTTTCGAGCTTTATGATGCTTGCCCCCTCGTCGCGCGCGGTATCCTCAAGCTGGCGCATGAGCGCGTCTGCGATCCCTTTGCCGCGCGCGGCCTCATCGACGAACATTGATTTGATTTCGGCATAGCCGGTTTTGAGCGCGATGGCCCCGGTGCCCAGGATCTGATCGCCTTCGCGTGCGGTGAAGAAATGGATGTGATCGGCAACCAGATCGTCGATTTCCAGATAGAAATTGTCTTCGGGCGGAAAGAGGCTTTGCATCAGCGCGTGGCTTTGCTGCAATAGCGCGGTGGCCTGCGGGTGATGCGGATCTGTCCGTTCGACGATGATCATGCTTGCAAGGCAGCGCTGATGGCGGCGTGATCCAGCCCGGCCTCGCCGATGACGACCAGCTTTGTTGCGCGGGGAGTATCGCCAAAGGGCTGGTCGAAATACGTGTCGATGCGCGGACCGACCGCCTGCAAGGTCAGCCGCATAGGTTTGCCCGCAACGGCGATAAAGCCTTTGAGTCGCAGGATGCCATGGTCGTTGATCACTTTGGCCACTTGGGCAGTGAAGGCATCTGCATCTTCGATTTCGCCGCGTCCGACAACGAAGCTTTCGAAATCATCATGGTCATGATCGTGATGGTGATGATCATGGTCGTCTTCATCATCATGGTGGTAATGATGGTGGTGTTCATGCCGCGCGGCCATGTCCGTTTCGGCACCGATCCCCTGACCCAGAAGAACGTCAACGGGCAGCGCGCCCATGGCGGCTTTGACCACCTGAACCCCGTCGCGGGCGTCTGATTTGAGCTGGCCAGTCAGCGTTGTCGCCTCATCGGCGCTGAGCAGGTCGGTTTTGTTCACGACGATCATATCGGCGCAGGCCACCTGATCTTCGAAAAGCTCGGAAAGTGGGGTTTCGTGGTCGAGGTTTTCGTCTTGTGCGCGCTGGGCGTCGACCGCCGCAACATTATGCGCGAATTGCCCATCATGCGCGGCGCGCCCGTCGACCACGGTGACGACGCCATCTACGGTGACTTGGGTCGATATGCCGGGCCAGTTGAACGCCCGCACCAAAGGTTGCGGGAGCGCGAGCCCGGAGGTTTCGATGACGATGTGATCTGGTTTGTCTTCGCGGGCGAGAAGCGTTTCCATTGTGGGGATGAAATCATCGGCCACGGTGCAGCAGATGCAGCCGTTGGAGAGCTCAACGATATCGTCTTCGGTGCAGGTTTCGATCCCGCAGCCTTTGAGAATGTCGCCATCGACCCCAAGATCGCCGAATTCATTGATGATCAGCGCGATCTTTTTGCCTTGGGCGTTTTGCAGCATGTGGCGGATAAGTGTGGTTTTTCCGGCGCCTAGAAAGCCGGTGACAACGGTGGCTGGGATTTTTGCGGGCATGGTGGTCTCTTTGATCTGGCTGTTTCCAAATGGAATGCCGGCCCTGCGGGGCCGCCATACGACAAGATTGGTTTGGCGCGTCAGGTGATGTTCGGATGCAGCCAAATGGCTGGAATGCGGGCGCGGTCTGGCATCGGATCCGATTTGCTGCCGTGTGCGGTATCGGGTGTTCTACACATCTGTTCCTCCTGTGCCGCCAACCCCGACGGCAAGTTGCATTGTTCTTGTATGGCTGGTCTCCTGGCTTGCGCGTCGCTGCGGGTTGCGGCCTTCCCGGTGTCCCAGTGGCATTGTCGCAACGCGCTCTGCGCATACAGTCGCGGGGGCGGCTGTGGCTTGGGGCCTCTGATGAAGATCGGCCCTATCCACATTCCCATTTCATCCCCTGTGCTTGGCACGGATCGGGGAACCATATGTGCAAAGGTGTGCGCTTTTGCCATTGGCTCCGTCAAGGCCGAAACCGACAAAATGGCGCGGCGCTGCGCCTTTTGCTGCCTCCGGCGGGAGTATTTTGGGAAATAAGAAGCGGATATCCGCAATATCTTGTGGATAAGTGCGGGGAAATCCCCTTATCTTGTTTGCTTTCGTTGACACGAGCGCGGCCCACAGGACAGTCTTGTTCAACGTCAGGGAATCAAGAGCAGGTAGTCCCCGTGCGATTTAGTAAGCTCCGTTTGAACGGCTTTAAGAGTTTCGTTGATCCGACCGATCTGATCATCGCTGATGGTTTGACCGGTGTTGTCGGTCCCAATGGCTGCGGTAAATCCAATCTGCTGGAAGCCTTGCGCTGGGTCATGGGTGAGAACCGCCATAAGGCGATGCGCGGCGGCAGCATGGAGGACGTGATCTTTGCCGGTGCATCCTCGCGTCCTGCCCGTAACTTTGCCGAAGTGTCTTTGATCATCGACAATGGCGAGCGTCTTGCCCCCGCCGCCTTTAATGATGCAGATAATCTGGAGATCATTCGCCGGATCACCCGTGATGCGGGATCTGCCTATAAGGTAGGCGCAAAAGATGTCCGTGCCCGCGATGTGCAGATGCTGTTCGCTGATGCCTCAACCGGGGCCCATTCGCCTGCGCTGGTCCGGCAGGGGCAGATTTCGGAGTTGATCAACGCCAAGCCCAAGGCCCGCCGCCGTATTCTGGAAGAGGCCGCGGGGATTTCGGGCCTTTATCAGCGCCGCCATGAGGCTGAGTTGAAGCTGAAGGGTGCAGAGACCAACCTGACCCGCGTGGATGACGTGATTGAGCAGCTGGCAGCGCAGCTTGCGCAATTGGCCCGTCAGGCCCGTCAGGCAGCCCGTTATCGCGAGATTGGGGACAAGCTGCGCAAATCGGAAGGCATGCTGCTGTTCCGGCGCTGGAAAGAGGCGGATGAGGCTCTTTTGGCCGCCACAACGCAATTGCGCGAGCGCACGACCGCCGCGGCGCAGGCGGAAAAAGCGGCGCGTGAGGCGTCAAAGGGCCGCCAGATTGCCGAAGACGCTCTGCCGCCCCTGCGCGAGGAAGAGGCGATTGCCGCCGCGGTGTTGCAGCGTCTGCAGGTACAGCGCGATACGCTGAAAGATCAAGAACAGCGCGCGCTTGATATGATCGACACGCTGCGATCCCGGATCGATCAGCTTGGCCGCGATATGGAACGCGAAAGCGGGCTGAACAAGGATGCCGGCGAGACGATTGAACGCCTGGAATGGGAAGCGCGCGAGTTGGAAAAAGCCGGGGAGGGGCATACCGAACGGCTTGAGGCCGCCCATGTGGCAGCGCGCGAAGCAGCGGGTGTTTTGCAAGAACGTGAGGCCGATGCAGCCCAGATGACCGAAGATGTGGCCCGGCTGGCGGCCCGTCACCAATCGGCGCAGCGTCTTGTGGATGATAACCGCACAACCCTGGACAAAAGCGAAGCTGAGGCTGCCCGCGCAAAGACCGCTATGGAAGAGGCGCGCACGGCCCTGACCCAGGCAGAGGCAGATTTTGCCCGTGCTGGCGAGGCTGAGAAAGCAGCCGTTGTTGCGGCTGAGGCGGCAGATAAGGCGCTGACCCAGGCCGAAGCGGCCCGCGCGGACACTCAAGCGCGCGAAAGCGATGCGCGCGGTCTGCGGTCTGAGGCTGAAGGCGAGGCCAATGCGCTGCGCGCCGAGGTGGCCGCGCTGGCCAAATTGGTCGAGCGAGACACGGCCGAAGGCGGGCAGGTGCTTGATCTTTTGCGCGTGCAGGGCGGTTATGAAAAGGCGCTTGGTGCGGCGCTGGCCGATGATCTGCGCGCGCCAGAAGTTGATGCCAGTGCCAAATCGGGCTGGGCGTTATTGCCCGGCTATGCCACGTTGCAGACCTTGCCCGAAGGCGTGATGGCGCTGACAAATTACGTCACCGTGCCCGAGGTTTTGGCCCGCCGGATGAGCCAGGTCGGGTTGGTTGATGCGGCAGATGGCCCTCGTTTACAGGCTGATTTGAAACCCGGCCAGCGGCTTGTGTCGATTGAGGGCGATCTGTGGCGTTGGGATGGGTTCCGCGCGGGCGCTGAGGATGCGCCATCGGCGGCGGCCCTGCGGCTTCAGCAGCTTAACCGGTTGACCGAGTTGAAACGTGATCTGGAAGAAGCATCTGCAACGGCGATCGGTGCAGCGCAGGCGCATGAGGCGCTGACAGCCTTGTTGAAGGCGCAGACAGAGGCTGATCATGCGGCCCGCACGGCCCGCCGCGATGCAGATCGGGCGGTTGCCGATGCCAATCGCGCGGCCAGCCGTGCCGAAGCGGATCGCAACCTGTCCCATGGGAAGATGGAAAGCCTTGGATTGGCTGTGAAACGCCATGAAGAGGAGGCGATGAATGCCCGCAAAGCCCTGACCGAGGCTGAGAAAGCCGCCGGATCCTTGGGTGATCTTGAAACAGCGCGCGCCGCTGTTGAAGACGTCAAAATGACGGTCGAGGCTGCGCGGATCACGATGATGTCGCGCCGGTCGGCCCATGATGAGGTCCGGCGCGAAGGCGAGCAGCGGCTCAAGCGCAGTCAGGAAATCACCAAGGAAGTTTCCGGATGGAAGCACCGGCTGGAGACGGCGAATAAGCGCACCGCAGAGCTGGCTGAGCGCAAGGCGGCCTCTGAGGCTGAACTGACCGAAGCCACTGCGGCGCCCGAGGAAATTGCCGCAAAGCGCGCCGAGTTGGGCGATGCTATTGATGAGGCGGAAACGCGCCGCAAAGCGTCTGCAGACAAACTGGCTGAAGCGGATGAAGCCCTGCGCGAGGCTGGCCATTTGGAACGCGATGCGGAGCGTCTGGCCTCTGAAGCGCGCGAGGCGCGTGCCCGCTCGGAGGCGCGCAATGATGCCGCCCGCGAAACGGTTGCCTATGCCGCTGAGCGGATCATGGAGGCGCAAGAGGTCACGCCAGATCAGCTGTTGGAGACGCTGGATGTGGAGGTGGATCAGATGCCCGCATCAGAGCAGATTGAGAACGAGGTCAACGCGTTGAAGCGCCAGCGTGATAGTCTGGGTGCCGTAAATCTGCGCGCCGAAGAAGACGCCAAAGAGGTGCAGGTCGAGCATGACGGGCTTGTCAATGAAAAGGCTGATCTTGAAGCGGCGATTGCTGCGCTCCGATCGGGTATTGCCAGTCTCAACAAGGAGGGTCGCGAGCGGCTTTTGACCGCTTTTGAGCAGGTGAATGACAATTTTGGGTTGCTGTTCAAGCATCTTTTTGGCGGCGGTGAGGCCAAGCTGGTCTTGGTCGAATCCGAAGATCCGCTTGAGGCCGGGCTTGAGATTATGTGTCAGCCGCCCGGCAAGAAGCTGAGCACCTTGTCGCTGCTTTCGGGCGGTGAGCAGACCCTGACCGCTTTGGCGCTGATCTTTGCGGTGTTTCTGGCCAACCCCGCCCCGATCTGTGTGCTGGATGAGGTTGATGCCCCCCTTGATGATGCCAATGTCACCCGTTTCTGTGATCTGCTGGACGAAATGACCCGCCGCACCGAAACCCGGTTTTTGATCATTACCCACCACGCAGTAACCATGAGCCGGATGGATCGTTTGTTCGGCGTGACCATGGGCGAGCAAGGGGTATCGCAGCTTGTTTCGGTTGATCTGAAAAAGGCTGCGGCTATGGTGGCGTGATGCCTGGTGCCGCTTTTGCTGGCGCAATGCGCCCCACCCGCCATCCCGTAGCGCCGCGCCATGGATTGTAACGATACCCTGACTGGCCGTTGGACGGGCCGATATGATTATGGCGACGGGCTTGGGCCTGTGCCATTTGAAGCGACGATCAATGAAATCGAACGGACGCTTTCCGGCGAGATCACCGAGCCCAATACCTTTCGCCGCGATATGGGCGGGCATTTGGCCGCTATCATCATTGGCACCCGCACCGGCTTTGATGTGTCATTTCGCAAGACTTATGACGGTTTTGAACAGGGTGATGACCCGCTTTATGCTGGTAAGCTGAATGGGGCGCTGACCCGGATTGATGGCACCTGGCGGTTCCCAAAAGAGCCGATGTGGTCCGGGCGGTTTATGATGGTCCGCGCTGTCGATGCGCGCGCGCGCCGCCGTGCTGTGGCCGAAGCGACGCTTTGATCCAGACACCAATTCGTGACTTGGCCCACTATCCTGAGCGGCTATGCTGCTGTCTATGATACGTTTTTTGATCCCGATCATATTTGGTGCCGGTTTGGCGCAGGCCCAAGCTTACGAAATCCGCCCCTCTGACACGGTGCTTGATGCTGATGCGTTTGCGCAGCTTGTTCTTGGCCGTGAATTAGAGTTTTTCGATGGCGGCATGTCGCGTTATTCCCCAGGGGGCAGCTATAGCTGGACCTATTCGGCAGCCAATGGCGGGGGCAATTGGTTTGGCACCCATGCTTTTGATCAGACCGGCGCGGTCTGCATCGAGTTTCGCACCTTGCGCAGCCGCTGTGATCTGTTCGTCCAGGATGATCAGCGGTTGGTATTGCTGACCGAGGACGGCCAGCGCTACCCCGTGCGTGAAATCCGCTAAGCCCTAGGGTCATGACCCATTAATCTGGCACCGTCAGTTTACCAGATTTTTTCTCTGACAAGAAGCATCTGCGCAAAAATAGTGGTTCTATTTCAAGCAGATGTGCCACAGGTCAGAGAGAAAATCCGGCAAACCCGAAGGGCGGCGATTTCACTTCATCTCAGCGGCGTGCGCCGCTTGGCCGTAGAACACTATGGCCGCACGCCGCAAACCACTGATATTTCGTGAAATCACCGCTGACGATGCAAGATTAATGGGTCCTGACCCTAGAGACGATTGAGCAATTCAAGCGTTGGCCAGGCATCTGCAGGCAGGCCCAGCCGGACTTGTTCGGCCTGAACCGCCGCCCGTGTCTTGGCCCCCAGAATGCCGTCAATACCGCCCACATCATGGCCTAATGCTGTCAGCTTTTGCTGCAATTGTTGCATTTGCGGCCCTGACAGCGGTGCGCTGGGATTGCCCGCATCATAGACTTGCGCGCCGCTTAGCCGGGTTGCGAAATAGGCCGCTGTGGTCACGTAGACAAAGCTTTTGTTCCAGTCGAAATAGACCTCAAAATTCGGGTAGGCCAGAAAGGCCGGGCCGTTGCGCCCCATAGGCAAAAGAATCGAAGCCTGCAGGTTCGCGGGGCCAAGGCTGCCTTGCCGTGCGGTCACGCCTTGTGCGGCCCAGTCCCGGACGCTGTTTTTGTGGTTTAGCCCAGTTTGTGACCAATCGAGATTGTCTGGCAAAACCACTTCTTGCAGCCAAGGCTCGCCCGCGCGCCAGCCCAGCGAAGACAGTACATTTGCCCCCGTCATCAACGCGTCCGGGGCAGAGGTTTTCAGGTTCACAACACCATCCCCGTCGCCGTCGAGCCCTTGCAAAACGATCTCACGCGGGAGCTTTTGAAGCTGTCCAATCTCACCTGCCCAGGCCCCCGTTGTACTGGCCGGATCCATGCCGCCACGCCGGAAAAGTTCAATTGCTGCAATGAGTTGCGGGCGGAACAGCTCTGGTCGCCGACAGTCATGGGCCAAGGTCAAAAGGGCGTTGCGCGTGTTAAAGCTGCCCTGCACCTGGCCGTAATCTGTTTCGAACGCCCAGAAGGCAAGCAGGACACCGCGCGAGATGCCGAAGCGCCGCTCGATCTCATCAAAGGTGCTGTCATACCGTTCGCCATAGATCCGTCCGTTATCGATCCGGTTTTGTGAGATCAGTGCACGCGAAAAGCTGACAAAGTCTTTTTGGAAAACACCCTGCGACCGGTCGGCCCGGATGACGGATTGGTCGATCTGTGCGCCCCGAAAGAACTGATCTGCGGTCTCGGCTGGGATGCCGCTGGCCACGGCTTCGGCCTTGACTCCATTGATAAAATCCCCGACGGGGCCGCCGCAGGTTTGGGCGGTTGCGGCGCTGGCAAAGAGGCTAAAAGCGAGGGCGAGGCGCATGGTGTGGCTCCGATTTGAAATGCGCGCAGACGTTAGCAGGGCTGGCCCGTTGCGCAAGGCTGTTTGCAGGGCTTGGGCAGAAAACGGGGCTTTGTGACCACGCGGGTACGGATCGCCCTGAAAACATAGGCTTTTGACGATACAGATCGCGTACATATGGCGTACAGAATGCGTATGTACGCCGATTGTCGTTCCGCCTTCACGGCGCGTCGCCAAGAAACAGATGCGCATCTTCGCGCGCGGCACTGACAAGATGCGACAGAACGCGCTTGATCCGGGCGGTCCGGCGCAGGTCTTTGCGGTAGATGACCCAGAGTTCGCCAATGTCGTGATCGGTTGGGGCCGAGAGCCGCGTCAGCCCCGGCCAGCTTTCACCAAGAAGGCAGGGTATGAAGGCCGCAGGCCCGCCCGCCGCTGCAATGGCTGCCGCCGCGATCAGGCTGTTTGTGAACATCTGCGGTTCGGGTTGTCCACCTGCCGGATGTTGTGCGCCGCCCCTGCCGGACATTCCCAGCGATACCTGCCCGCCAGGTGCATCTTTGGTGCCGTAAAGTGCCCAGCGGATATTGGTCAGCTTGCGCCCAAATAGATCAGGGTTGGATGGGCATTTCGGCCAAAGCGAGAGATCAAATTCGGACGCCGTTTGGCTGGGGCTATCGCTATGGACGCTAAGCGCGACCCGCAGCCCCGGGGCGCTCTGCTGAATGGCAGGAATATGCCGCGCCAGAAAATAGGGAACGATCACTTCGCTGCCGCTGATGCGCAGCTGCCCTTCATAGCTTTCGGTTGCGTTGCGCAGGCAGCCTTCGGCCAGCATGGCCTGTGCAAACATGTCTTCGGCAATACCGCAAAGCCGGTCGCCCAGATCGGTCGGTTGATACCCCTGCGCCGTTTTTTCAAAAAGCGGCATGGCCGAGCGTGATTGTATCTTATCCAGCCGCCGCATCACCGTCGAGACCGCAACGCCAAGGTGCTTTGCCGCAGATGGCAGGCTTTTGGCCTGCGCAATGGCCAGGATGTAGCGGTAATCGTCCCAATCATACATGTTTGCGAATATGCAATCATCAGTTTCGTTTTTGCAAGTATCCGCCGCCGCCATAGTCCCTATTCTTGGTGCGAACTGAGAAAAAAGGATGTTCTGATGCTACACACGATCTTTCTTTATGCTGCCGCTGGCATGTCTTGCGCTGCATGTCTTGCCCATATTCTGGTTGGGACAGCCAAGAACGCGGCCCCGATTTTGAACAATCTTTCGCTGGAAGAAGGGCCGCGCACGACCATGACCTTTTCATGGGAATCCAACAGTATTTTGATGATGTTCATGGCGGTGGGTTTTCTTTTGGGGGCGGTCAAGCGGGATGCGTCATTGGTTTATTTTGTGACCGCGCTTTCGATCTGTCTGGCTGTTTGGGGCGTGATCGTAGCGTTGCGGTTGTCGCATAATCCCATGACATTTCCGCCTGCGATCTTGTTTTTGGTCATTGCGGTCTTTGGTGCCGTTGGCGCGACAGCGCCCGCGTGATGACGACCCAGTGATGTGCGGTGGTCCTGCCGGGCGCCCAAGTTGGCCCCCGGCAGTTCCCCTACGTTGTCACATGCGCCTCGCGCAAGAATAGCGCCGTTGCCCCGGCCAGCAGCCCCAGTGCCACCAATGCCAATAGGATCCAGCCGGACCCTGCGACAATCGCCCCGGCCAGGAAGGCGCAAATGGTTGAGACCAGCGCGATCACCGTATCATTGGCCCCCTGAACCACCGATTTTTCCGCCTCCGTTGCAGCATTGGCCAGCATTGTGGTCGCGCCGATAAAGCCGAAATTCCAGCCAAGCCCCAGCAGAATAAGCGCCCCGTAAAAATGGGCCTCTGTCAGCCCGCTGAGCGCGGCAATACATGAAGTGATCAACAGCCCCAATCCGCTGAATGCCACAGGGCGCACCCCATACCGCTTGATCAAGAAACCGGTGAAGAAACTGGGCGCGAACATTGCGACCACATGCCAGCGGATCACATCCCCCGCCACGGCATCGGTAAAGCCGCATCCGATCATCGCCAGCGGTGTGGGCACCATCAAGAACATCATGATCCCCTGCGTTACCGCCCCAAGCCCAACCGCAAGCCGCACCGGCCGTTGTCGTAGGACCGCCAGCGCCGCGAGCCGCTGTTTCAGCGTTTGCGGGGTGCTTGCCGCCGGGGCGGGCAGTTTGGTCATGGCAAGCGGGATCAGCCCGACCAGCGACAAGATCGCAATCGCCAGATAAGCACCTGCCAGCGGAACGGGCGCGAGGCTATCCTTTGCTAGGATGAAAAGCTGTGGCCCGGCGAAGGCTGCAATCAGTCCCGATGTCAGCATCAGTGAGATCGCCACAGGTTGCCATTCGGCGCTTACCGTTTCGGCTGCGGCAAAGCGGAAATACTGAAAGCAGGCCAGCGCAGCCCCCAGTGCAAAATGGGCGGCGCAGAGCGCCAGAAAGCTACCCGCAGACAGCGCCCAGACGCCCCCCATGCTCCCCAGCACAGCGCAAGCAATGCCGATGATAAAACCGGTTTTGCGGCCATATCTGCCCATCATCAGCGAAAACGGTGCTGCAGCCAAAAGCCCGGCCAGCGTTTGCAAAGAGGCGGGGAAGGTCGCCAATGCCGCAGACGGCGCCAGCATCAACCCCGCCAGCCCACCCAAGATGATCAGCATCGGCATGGCCGATCCAAGGATCGTGTTCGCCAGAAGCAGCCCCAGATAATTGCCGTTTCGTGAAATGAATGTGTGCGCCATGTGCTGTCCTGAAAAATTGAGTGTCTTTGCACGTGGTAATTCAGCTGCGTTGTGTCTAAAATGTCAAAATGATATCAAAAATAGACAATCCCCAAAGATGCCGGACCATTGATGTTGTGCTTTTTGATAACGTCAATTTGCTCGATGTCTCGGGCCCGGTGCAGGCCTTTGACACGGCGATGACCGGCGGGCGGAAACGCTATCGGCTTCGCTATGTCTCGCTCGACGGCCAGCCTGTGACAGCTGGTTGCGGTTTGCGCATGGTTCCTGAGGCGCCCCTGACGGCAGAGACAGACCGCGATGATCTGTTGATCCCCGGCGGCGCAGGTGTGGATGCGTTGATCCCGAACCGGACCCTTTGCGCGCTCATTGCCGGGCATCTGGACCGTCAACCAGATGGCCGCGTTATGTCGATCTGCTCGGGCGCGTTGCTGCTTGCGGCGGCCGGTGTCCTGGACGGGCGGCGCGCCACAACCCATTGGTCGCGGCGGGCTGATACCCAAAGATATCACCGTGTCTTTTGGGACCTGGATCAGATTTTCGCAGCCGAGGACCGTGTGTTCACCTCGGCAGGGGTGACCACGGGGATCGATCTGGCCCTGTCTGTCATTCGCGCTGATTGCGGGCCCTCTGCTGCCCTGGCTGTTGCCCGCGAATTGGTGGTTCAATTGCGGCGCACGGGCGGGCAGAGCCAATATGCGATGCATCTGGCCGGCCAATTCACCGGCGAAGACGCGCTGACACAGTTGGTTGAGCGTATCGTTGCCCAGCCTCAGCTGGACTGGACATTAGATGCTATGGCCCAGACCGCAGGCATGAACCCCCGCACCCTGTCGCGTCATTTCAAACGCGATTTGCACGAAAACCCCGGTCAGTTCGTGGAAAGGGTGCGTGTCGATCACGCAAGGGGTCTTTTGGCCGATAAGCTGCCTTTGAAAGAGGTCGCCCGTCAAAGCGGCTTTGGTGATCTGCAACGCATGCGCCGCGCGTTTAAACGCCGCTTTGGTATCCATGTCAGCGATTATGTGAATGCATTTGGCGCGTAGCGGCAGAAGGCCGCCGGGTTGTCTTTATCTTTCGTCTGGTAAAGGCGGCAAAGCGTCGTTTATCGAATTGCTCTGCCTGCGGGTTGTCCCTATGGTGCCCTAAGGACGAAGCCCTTCGGGGCCAGAGAGGTTGGTGACACAGGCGGTCGACCCTGACGGGGACTTATGTGGCACATCGTCGGGCGCTGCGCTTGCGGCCTCTCTGATGATGCAATGAAGGGAGAGGCGCATGCGCTTGGTACTGACTTTTGGATTTTGTTTGATGGCCCAATCGGCCATGGCCCATCCCGGTCATTTGGCGGAATTGGCGGGGCATAATCACTGGTTGGCGGGTGCTGCGATTGGCATTGCCGGGCTTGCCGCCCTATGGGGCGCGCTGAAGGGTAAAACCGAAGAAGATGAAGAACCGGCCGAGGAATCTGCCGAAGAGCAGCCTGCATGAAAACCGGGGTCATGATTTGCGGCCATGGTTCGCGCAGCCAGTCGGCTGTCGATGAGTTTGCTGTGTTGGCCGAAAAGCTGCCTGATTATCTGCCTCCCGATTGGCTCACAGATTATGGGTATCTGGAATTTGCCAATCCGGTGATCCGTGATGGGTTGGACAAATTGCGCGCGGCCGGGTGTGAGCGGATTTTGGCGGTGCCCGGCATGCTATTTGCCGCCATGCATGCCAAGAATGACATTCCCACAGTCCTGAATACCTATGCGGCCAAGCATGGCATGACGGTTAGCTATGGCCGCGAATTGGGCGTTGACCCCAAGATGATTGCGGCGGCCGCGGGCCGTATCCAGTCCGCCGTGGATCAGGCCAATGCCGATCACGGTGAATTGCCCCTGACCGAGACATGTTTGGTTGTGATTGGCCGTGGTGCTTCGGATCCTGATGCCAATGGGAATGTGTCCAAGATCGCCCGGATGTTGCAAGAGGGCATGGGCTTTGGCTGGTGCGAAGTAGGTTATTCCGGCGTGACCTTTCCGCTGGTTGAACCTTGCCTGCAGCACGTGGCCCGCTTGCCCTATCAGCGCGTCATTGTGTTTCCATATTTTCTGTTTTCCGGCATCCTGATTGACCGGATTTACGGTTTTGCCGATCAGGTTGCCGCCGCCTATCCTGATATTCAATTCGTGAAGGCTGGCTATCTGGGTGATCATCCTAAAGTGCTGGAAACCTTTGCCGAGCGTATCATGGAGCAGGATAGCGACAGTCCCCCGCCCAATTGCGGGATTTGTGGCTATCGCGAACAGGTATTGGCGCTTGAAGATGGCGCGCATCACCATATCAGCGTGGCCGACCGTAAGCACCCGGCCTTTGGTGCGGTTCCCCCGCCCACCTGTGTTTTGTGTAAATACCGCGTCAAGGTTCTCGGCTTTGAGGCAGAGGTGGGTGCCGTGCAGGAAAGCCATCACCACCATGTTGAGGGGCAGGGGGCGCATGCGCCGGGCTCAAACGTGGCTGATTGCACACATTGTGAGATGTTTTGTACCGGGCTGTGCCGCCTCGAGGCGCAGCATCACCATGACCACCACCACCATCATCATGGCAACGATCATGACCACCATCACCATCATGCGGTTTATCCCCATGCAGATCACCCGCACGGTCCTGAAAGTGCGCGGAAGGGGCGGTAGCGTGGAAGAATTTTCGCGAAAATTCTTCGCCGCGCACATTTTTCATCTAAAAATGTGCTGCTGATGATCAGGCCTTATGAAAAAGACCCTAAGGCGATTTATGCCGAAAGCTTTGCGACTGTGCGGTCTGAAGCACGGCTGGATCGGTTTGCGCCGGATATGCATCCATTGATGACCCGTTTGATCCATGCCTGCGGCATGGTGGATGTCGTCGATCGTTTGGCGTTTTCGAAAGGGGCAGCGGCGGTTGGAAGCCAAGCGCTGCGCGCTGGTGCCCCGATCTTATGTGATTGCGAAATGGTCGGGGCCGGCATTATTCGCCGTTACCTGCCTGCAGACAATGATGTGATCGTCACTTTGAATGACCCTTGCGTGCCGCAGCGCGCAGCTGAAATCGGCAATACGCGGTCGGCCGCCGCGGTTGAACTTTGGAAAGATCATTTGGATGGCGCGGTTGTCGCGGTGGGCAATGCACCCACAGCGCTGTTTCATTTGCTTGAGCTTTTGGACGCAGGCTGGCCCAAGCCTGCCATTATCCTGGGTTTTCCCGTTGGCTTTGTTGGCGCGGCAGAAAGCAAGGCAGAGCTGGCCCGCGATCCGCGCGGTGCGGCCTATGTTGCTTTGCGCGGCCGCCGCGGCGGATCGGCGATGGCCTCGGCTGCGGTGAATGCATTGGCTGCGGGGTTGCCTGAAGATGGCTGAGCCTTGGTTGCATATTGTTGGTATCGGCGAGGATGGGATGGATGGCCTTTTGCCTGCCACCCGCGCTGTTGTTACTGCCGCCGACGTTATCATTGGCGGGGATCGGCATCATCGTTTGACTGGGGATTTGCCCGCAAAGCGTTTGGCCTGGCCGCACCCGTTTGATGCGTTGATCGACACGATCAAAGGTTTGAAGGGCCAGCGTGTTGTCGTGCTCGCCACGGGTGATCCGCTTTGGTATTCGGTGGGTGCCCGGATCGGGCGGGCCATTGACCCCGCTGAGATCATATACCACCCGCAGCTGAGCGCCTTTCAATTGGCAGCGGCCCGCATGGGCTGGTCCCTCGCGGATGTTGAGACCCTGACCGTGCATGGCCGCCCGGTTGAGCAGATGATTGCCTTTATCCAGCCTGATCTGCGGCTTTTGGTTCTCACCACAGGCAAAGAGACCCCTGCCCAGATCGCGAAGTTTCTGACTGCCCGGGGTTTTGGTGCATCCCGGATGAGTGTGCTGGCGGCTATGGGCGGCAAGGATGAGGTCCGTTTTGATGGTATCGCCGAAAGTTGGCACCATGATGTGCCTGCGTTCAATACGCTTGCCGTTGAATGCATTGCCGCCCCTGATGCGGCATTGCTGCCCCGTGTGCCGGGCCTGGCCGATGATTTGTTTCAGTCAGATGGCACAATGACCAAGCAAGAGATCCGTGCGGCCACCCTGGCCAAGCTGATGCCGATGCGCGGCGCCCTGCTTTGGGATATCGGCTGCGGTTGCGGGTCTGTCGCGATTGAGTGGATGCGTGCGGCCCGCTATGCCCGCGCCATCGGCATTGAACCCCGCGCGGACAGGCGCGCGATGGCTGCTGCGAATGCGCTGGCGCTGGGCGTGCCCAAGCTGGCATTGGTGGATGGCACTGTCCCTGCTGCCCTTGACGGGCTTGCCGCCCCGGATGCGATTTTTATTGGCGGTGGTTTGAGCCGCCCGACATTTGAGGCCGCCTGGGATGCGCTACGCCCTTTGGGCCGGTTGGTGGCCAATGCGGTGACGTTGGAAAGTGAGGCGGCGTTGATTGCTTTGCATAAGGCCTATGGCGGTGATCTGGTGAAATTGTCCGTGCATCGTGCATCCCCTGTTGGCAGCCTGACCGGTTGGCGCCCGCTGATGCCGGTCACCCAATGGAGCCTTGTAAAACGATGATGGGAGACGCTATTGGCGCTGCCAATGCGCCCCTCCCACCATCCCGTGGGGTGCTTTATGGGGTGGGCCTGGGCCCCGGTGCCCCGGACCTGATCACCTTGCGTGCTGCCCGCCTGATTGAGCGTGCATCTGTGATTGCCTATCCTGCCCTTGCCGGTGCCGACAGTTTTGCGCGTGCTATTGCTGCTGATCTGATTGCGCCCGGCGCCCGGGAAATCGTGATGGATGTTCCGATGTCTACCGACCGTGCCCCGGCCCAGGCCGCTTATGACAAAGGCGCGGCCGCGATCGCTGCCGCCCTGGATGGTGGTCAGGATGTTGTCTGTCTGTGCGAGGGTGATCCTTTTTTCTATGGCTCGTTCATGTATCTGTTCGCCCGTTTGTCCGGCCGTTATGACGTCGAAGTTGTGCCCGGCGTGACGTCGATCACTGCTTGTGCCGCCCGCGCGGCCATGCCCCTTGCCGCCCGTAATGAGCGGTTAACCGTGCTGCCTGGCCCCTTGTCCGAGGATGAGCTGCGCGCCCGGATCGCGGACGCTGAAAGTGTCGCAATTATGAAGGTTGGCCGCCATCTGCCCAAAATCCGCCAGGTGATTGACGCTTTGGGTCTGACCGATGCGGCTGTTTATATTGAACGCGCCAGTCTGCCGCAGGAGGTTGTCCTGCCGCTGGCCGATGCCCCCGAGAACGCCCCCTATTTTTCCATGATTTTACTGACGAAAGGGGCAGATCCATGGTTGTGAAGCCCGCCGCGCCGGATGTTGTGCGCAAACCTGTTGTTTTGGCCTTGTCGCGCTCTGGTGAGCCAACGGCCCATCGTGTCGCGCGGCTGCTGGATGCCCAGGTCCATGGCCGTGCGGGCCGTGTCGCGCAGGCCGATGCGTTTTTTCCCAATGCGCTGGAGCACGCCCGCGATTTATTTGCCGCCGGTGTGCCTGTAATCGGTGTCTGTGCCTCTGGGATTTTGATCCGGGCTGTGGCGCCGCTGCTGGCCGATAAGCGGACCGAGCCCCCGGTTTTGTCCGTGTCCGATGATGGTGCTGTTGTTGTGCCCCTTTTGGGCGGGCATCGCGGGGCGAATAGGTTGGCGGCCGACATTGCCGAAGGGCTGCAGGCTGTCGCGGCTGTCACCACGGCGGGCGATGTGGCGCTGGGCGTGGCCCTGGATGCCCCGCCTGCGGGATGGCGGTTGGTCAATCCTCAGCACGCCAAAGAGGCCATGGCCTTGTTGCTGTCGGGCGGCGGCGTGCAGCTTGTGGGCCCAGATGCCACGGGCGCGGCGTGGCTGCATCACCTGCCAAAGGGGGATGGCTTGCGCATCACTTGCACGGTTCATCCTGTCCCCGATCTTGGCCCGGATCACATTCAGTTTGCGCCGCAAAAATACGCCCTTGGCGTGGGCTGCGCCCGAAATTGCCCTGCCGATGAGATGGCTGCCCTGGTCGCCGATGGGCTGGCCGAGGCGAATATTATTCCTGCAGCGCTTCATTCGGTCAGTACTTTGACTCTGAAAGCGGATGAACCGGCTATTCATGCGCTGGCCCAGCGTTTTGGCGTGCCTTTGCGCGTTTTTGAAGCCCAAACGCTTGAAGCGGAGACCCCGCGGCTGATGACCCCATCGGATGTTGTTTTTGCGGAAGTAGGCACCCATGGCGTTGCAGAGGCTGCCGCTTTGGCCCAAGCCGATGAAGCGGTCCTGGCCTTGCCGAAACGCAAATCGGCCAATGCGACCTGTGCACTTGCTGTTGCCGATCAGCCTTTGATTGGTTTGAAAGGCCGGGCGCGTGGCCGGCTTTCTGTTGTCGGCATCGGTCCGGGCCAAGCCACCTGGCGCACGCCTGAAGTGTCAAAACTGGTGGCCGATGCGGACGAGCTGGTGGGCTATGGGCTTTACATCGATCTGCTGGGTCCCCTGGCTGCTGGTAAAACCCGGTCAGATTTTCCGCTGGGGGGTGAAGAGGATAGATGCCGTTATGCGCTGGAACAGGCGGCCAAGGGCTTGAACGTTGCCCTGGTTTGTTCGGGTGATGCCGGGATCTATGCGATGGGCGCGCTGGTCTTTGAGCTGCTTGATCGTGGCCCGGATCAAATGGGTGTATCGGATGCCGCCCGGCGGGTTGAGGTGGTCTGCTCGCCTGGGGTGAGCGCTTTGCAAGGGGCCGCAGCCCGCGCGGGCGCGCCGCTGGGTCATGATTTTTGTGCGATTTCGCTGTCTGATTTGCTGACCCCGCGCGCGGATATCATCAAGCGCCTGAAGGCTGCGGCAGAGGGTGATTTTGTCATTGCCTTTTACAACCCTGTTTCAAAGCGCCGCCGGACTTTGTTGGCTGAGGCCCGGGATATTCTGCTGGCCCATCGCCCCGCCGATACGCCGGTGATGCTGGCCTCGTCCCTTGGCCGCCCCGAAGAGAGTGTGCGCTATCGCCGGCTGGATGAATTGGATGTTGATGAGGTGGATATGTTGACCGTTGTGCTGGTTGGTTCGTCTCATTCTCGGTTGGCCGCATTGGGTGACGGCCACCGTATGTACACGCCGCGCGGGTATGCGCGCAAAATTGATGGGGATCTGGCGGGCTGACGCTGTTTCGCGCTTGCGAAACGCGCCCCAGCCCACCATCCCGAAAGGAGCAGTCATGACTGTCTATTTTATTGGTGCAGGTCCGGGCGATCCGGAATTGCTGACACTGAAAGCGGCCCGGATTATCGGCGATTGCCGCGTATGTCTTTATGCCGGGTCACTGGTTCCAGAGGCCGTTGTGGCCTGCGCCCCTGAAGATGCCCTGGTGATGGATACTGCCCCCATGACCCTGGGTGAGACACATGCCGAGATCATGAAAGCCCATGCCGCCGGCCTGGATGTCGCCCGCGTCCATTCGGGAGATCCGTCGCTTTATGGCGCAATCGCCGAGCAGATCCGCCGCCTGAAGGCCGATGGTGTCGACTACCAGATTATTCCTGGTGTGCCTGCATACACGGCGGCGGCGGCGGCGTTGGGGACTGAATTGACCGTGCCCGAAGTGGCGCAATCCATCGTGCTGACCCGGGTGTCGATGCAGTCGACGGGCATGCCTGCGGGCGAGACGTTAGAAAACTTTGCGCGGACCGGTGCCACATTGGCCATTCATCTGGGTATTCGCGCCCTGCGTGAGATCGAACGTCAGCTGTTGCCGCACTATGGGGCGGATTGCCCGGTGGCCGTGGTGTACCGCGTTGGTTGGCCAGATCAGATGATTATTCGCGGCACATTGACGGATGTGCGGGCGCGGGTGCGGGAGGCGAAGATTACCCGGACGGCGTTGATTTTGGTCGGGCCTGCATTGGCCGATTCGCATGGGTTTCCCGATAGTGCGCTTTATGATGCCACCAAAACCCATGTGCTGCGCCCCACCGCAAAGGCTTAATTTCATGCGCCGCAGCGTTATCCCGAATTTTGTTACTTGATATTTACCTTCTTCAGGGCATGCTTAAGCGTGCCTGGAGGGAAGCTGGTATGTATACGTTTTTGCCTGATGCTGTGCGTCAGGGGTTGGAAGAAGCACGCAAAGCTGCGTTGAAGCGCAAGGATCGTCTATCGGTGCATGATGGCGATGATACCTATCGTATTCGCAGGTTTTGGGATGGCGGTTTTGCCCTTGATTTAGAAGGGTCAGAGCGGCTGCGCGGCCATGTTGATATCTATGATGGTCCCAAACATTTGTACCAATGTCTTGTCGTCAATTCGATTGCAGAGGATGGCGAGCGGGTGTTCGAATTCAAATGGCTGACCCCGGTAGCGAATGCGCCAGCGGCGGATTTCGTGCGGCCAGATTTCGTGCCTGCAGGTCTGATTGGCCGCTAAGATCGCAGTGAAAACGCGTTAATTTTGCACGGGTCAGCGCGCGCTGCGTTGACTTGATATGAAGTGTTTTAGGCGGATGTGCTGAGTGGATTTTGCCCCATACAGATTGCGTACATATGCTGTACGGAAACAGTATGTACGGCCCTTTGGCCGAACGGTGCGCAGCCCCCCCTTCGCTGGACATTTTCTTTCCTTAAGCCGAGGCCGGCTGAGAGCGAATTGCGGTTGAACTGCATCGCCATTCGCGGCCTCCTTTGATGATCCCGGGCGATAAGGGATGTCCTAGGTGAAAGGCCGAACGCTGTGTGCCGCAGTTAAGCCGCTATCATCTGAGAACCGTTTGGCGGAAATATTCACGCGCCCCCAGTTTTCGCGCCTGATCCAGCCGCCGCTGCGCGCATCTTTCACCTGCCAGTCAAATCCGTTCAGCGTCATTGCGATAGGGTGGATCAGTTGCTCGGCCTGCGTGGTGAAGCCGATCCGTGTCTGGCGCCGGGTTTGCACGGCCATGGCCAATGCCTTGACCCGAGGATCTTCATCGGGTGCGGGTGTGACCATACGAAACTGCGCCATCATGCGTTTGACGTGCTCGCGGGTTTTGTCTGGGAAGCTCTCAACCAGTTTTGTGCGGGCTTGCGCGGCTGCCCCGGCAAGCCCAAGCGCCGCGATCATCGGATTTTCCGCGTTTAGGATCAGCCCCAGTGCCTGCGCTTCGTCCTGCGCCAAGCCGGTCAGCCGTGTCCGGTAATTGAACCCAAGTTCAATCCCGCCCCGGTTTCCCTGATAGACAATGATCGGCAGTCCGGCCTCGGTCATGGCATCGACATCACGCAGGATGGTCCGGGGGGTTACCTCTAATTCATGTGCCAATTCTGCAGAGGTTTGCCGCCCCCGGTTTTGTAAAATGAGCAGGATTTGCAGCAATCTGGCGGCGCGCATGGCGGAAATCCAAATATGACAAAAGGTGTCATATAAGGGCTGATACCGCTGCAGAGGTCAAGACAAGGATGGATCATGAAAAGCTATGAAATTCGGATCGATATCGCCGCAACACCGCAGAAGCTGTGGCAGGTATTGACCGTGCAGATGCCCAAGGACCCGCAGCCTTTTGGTATCCTGCGGTTTGAAGGGCAGATCGCGCCTGGTGCGCGTTTGAAACTGTGGTCAGAGGTTGCGCCCAACCGGGCCTTTGTTTTACGGGTGGAACATTTTGATGCCCAAAGGCAGTTGGTCTGGCGTGGCGGCATGCCATTGGGTCTGTTCACCGGGCTGCGCCGGTTCACGCTGACCCCACATGATAATGGCTGCGTGTTTGAGATGCGCGAGACCTTCACTGGGCTGATGTCGGGGCTGATCACAAAATCAATGCCTGATCTGACCCCAAGTTTTGAAAAATTTGCACAGGCCCTGAAGGCAAAGGCGGAGATGTGATGACAGATGTGACTTTTGGATCGGGCCTGCCGGATGACCCGTGGATATTGAAAACGCCGCCTTTGACGTCTGAGTTTCTAGTTTGGAAGGATGAGACACAAGACCCGGCTGCTCTTGTGGTGCAGGTTGGCAAAACCCGTTTGTCCTATCAATTGCGCGCTTTGGACGATGCCCATGCCATGCTGAGAGCCCATGGTGACTGGATGCCGCTGGGCAATGCGGATGAGGGCAAGCCCACCAAGGAAGGCACGCTTGAGCATTGGGCCCGCTCTGCGGATAATCCGGTTGGCGGTTACTATGGCTTGCGCAAAGGGTATCGTGGCCGTTTTGCCAATTATGTCGCCCCCACGCTGGAGCTGCTTGGTCTCGTTACGCTTGAGCATAACGCCCGCAACAACCGGGTGCGGGCGTTGTAGAACCATGCCCCTTGTCAGAGGGCCGTCACGTGACACTGCGCGGCCTGACTTTGTACCTGCAGGGCTGATCGGTCGCCGAGTTTGACCGTGCGCAAAGGTTAACGACGCGGTTTGCGCGTGGTTTTGAGATTTGCAGTTTGAGACGTTGCGCAGGGTTGCGCAGCACGAAGCGTGCTGGCGGGCGGTGCATTTACGCGCCGCCCGCCTTCTTTCGGAGGGTCAAAGACCCCGTCTGAGTGTTGACTTGTCAAACGGTTTGAAACCGAAACGACCGCTCAGTCGTCTTAATCCTCGATGTCGATTTCGACGCTGTCAACGGCAGTCGTTGGATCGCTGAAGTCATTACCGACGAAGAGAAACGCGATGACGTCTCTGTTCACAGTACGTCCAACTTGAACGCGTGTCTGGCTGTTGGCACCTTCATAAACGCGTGCCACACCCAACAGGTCACCGACAACGCCGGTATGGTGATCATACACAGCGACATAACCATCGGCAGTCGCATTGAGTGGTTCAATGATGATGGTGTTTGAAGCACTCTGGTCGCCCATCAGTGCGAACATGTTTTGTGCAGTCGCAGCTGTCGTCATTGCTGCCATCATTGCAGTAGCTAATAGTATCTTTTTCATTTCGTATCTCCAAAATTCCTATTCATGTAAGTTTGCGAATTAGACTTGTGCAATCTTACAATTATAGGTAGTGTTTTACTTAGTCTATTGATGCGTCAATTAGGATCGATATATTTCCGATCCACGAAAAATTTGATGCAAGTAGGTTTGTATTTTGAGTGCCCCTCCTATTTGTTGTTAATATCGATTCTGGTTACAGGCCGCAAAAAACTGGTCGCTAAATTGCTGTTGCAATATAACGATCTTCTATTTGCCGATGCGTGTAATTAGATTTCGGAAAATCTCATTTTCAGGTTGATATCTCCTCGAAATTTAGCGAGGCGCCATTTACACAATGTAGCGCTTTGCCGATGACTGGGAGAATGTGTCCGATATGGCTACCGCAACGTCTGCAATGCGCCTCTATGAGAACATCAAACGGGTCAAGGTCGACGGCTTCGGCCATTTCGCCTTGTATGTCTTGCGACATCAGTTGGGAATTTGGTTCGGAAGCCGTGAAAAATAACCATCCTTTGTCCAGTACAACCTTTGTCGCTGAGCTGTATTGCGGCAGGTCACAACCCTTGCAGTTATATTGGCCCTCGCGCGTTTCGTTCCAAAGCGGGCTGGACTTCGGTATTTCTGTTGAGCCTTCGCGTAGTATGGAATAATCGCCATCACTTAATAGCGCGCGCCACTCCGCTTCAGAGCGATTAATTTCGTAATCAAATGGATCGCGTCCCGCCGGGACGTCAGCATTTGCATCGATTGCGAGTATGCTCAAGCCACCTGCTGTCGCAGAGCTTTTCAGCAATCCTCTTCGCGTAATAGGTTTCACTATTAGAACTCCTTCATGCCAGTTGGATCGTGCCATTATTAGAACGCACGAAAGTAAAATTTATTTACTTCCTGAATTCGTAGCACATGAAGTGTTTTGCGGTTTCGTAATTTTATCAATTACACGGCTTGTTGATGGTCTGTGCTTTCGGTCGTGAATAATTGAAATATTACTTTTTTGCGCCGAAAATGCCGTTCGCGTGATACTTGTTTCATTGGGCCGCGTTTTGTCTATTCGGATTGGGCCCGCTGTAATTGCCCAGGCAGGTGGAAACGACCGCTGACGTAAAAAGGGTCATCACATTGCTTATGTCGCGGTTGTGATTGCAGGTTTTTGCTAGGGTGTGCAGCCGGTCGAAGATGCCCCGTGTGAAGCTCGACCAAAGGGGGGGCACGGCTTTGGTCCGCAGCTGTTGTGGCGCCGCGTTTGCCGTTGAGCTCTACAGGCTGGCTGGCCAGATCATCTTTGTAAGCGCTGCGGCGTGGTGCCCCTTTGGGATTGTCTATTGCAGGTCGCTGAACGCCTTTTGCATCCGCGCCACTGCGTCTTCGACTTGCGCACGTGGCGCGCCGAGGTTGAACCGCAGAAAGCTGTCCCCCCTGTGCCGAAGGTTGGCCCGTGATTGGCGGCAATCTTTGCCTCTTGTTCGACCCGTTTGGTGAAGTCTTCCCGGCTCATCCCGGTATTTGTGAAATCAACCCAGGCAAGGTAGGTCGCCTCAAGGTTCATCGAGGCCAGCCCCGGGATCGCGTTAATCCCGGCGTCAAAGATTTTCCGGTTTTCGTTGATATAGGCCTTGAGTTCATCCACCCATGCGGCCCCTTCGGCCGTGTAGGCCGCTGTTGCCATGAACAGCCCGAAGCTGTTGGGTGACATCCCCAGTGCTGCCATCCGCGCCCCGAACTGCGCCCGCAGGTCCGGGTCTTCGATGATCACATTTCCCGAATGGCTCCCCGCGATGTTGAAGGTCTTTGTCGTGGCCGTCATCATCACCAGCCGGTCTGTGATCCCGTCGATATGCGCCATCGGGATATGTGTGGCCCCGGGCATTGTCAGGTCGTGGTGGATTTCGTCTGATACCAGGATCAGCTCATGCCGTTTGGCGAAGGCCGCAACCGCCTGCAGTTCGGCCTTGGTCCAGACCCGGCCCCCGGGGTTATGCGGTGAGCAGAGGATCACCATCCGCTCGTTCCCGGTCATTTGTGCGTCATAGGCGGTGAAGTCCATTTCGTACCGCCCGGACGTATTGGTCAGTTCGCATTCGACCACCTGCCGTCCCGCCGCTTTGATCACTTTGGCAAAGGCGTGGTAGACGGGCGTGAACAGCACCACCCCGTCGCCTGGATTGGTGAAGGCATCCACGCACATGGCCGTCCCGTTCACCAACCCATGGGTGGTAAAGATCCAGGACGGATCGATCTGCCAGCCATGCCGCGTGTCCATCCACCACTGGATCGCCCCGCGATAGGCGCTTTCATCGCCGAAATACCCGTAGACCCCGTGATCGACCATGTCTTGCACCGCTTTTTGGATGCACGGTGCTGCCTTGAATTCCATATCAGCGACCCACATTGACAACCCTTCATCCGGGCTGACCCCGTAAAGTGCCTCCATCCCGTCCCATTTGATGCAATGGGTGTTCCGGCGGTCGGGGGCGTTGTCGAATGTCATATGGGCTCTCCTGCTGATCAGCCTGCAGGCTACGGAAGGCGCGGCAGAGTGCAAGCTGGAAAATCGGGGTGCTAGAGCCGCATCAGCAATTCAAATTGCCCCGCGGTCTGTTCGTAGGAAAAGCTGCGTATAAATGCGGCAAAACCCGCATCCCCTGCATCCAAGTTGATCAGCCGGAGTGGGCCGTTTGAGACCGCAAGCGCGTGGTCGATCAATGCCGTCCCGATCCCTTGCCGCCTTGCGTTGGGGTGCACGCCGATTTGGTGGACGGTTCCGTTGCTGGGGTTCACCGCCACATAGCCGATGAGCGCGCCGTTGTCGTAGCTGCAAAAGTACTGGATTTCATCGCCGGTCGCCGCGATTGATGCCGCGCTGTTCTGCCATGATGGCGCCCAATCCAGCAGCGTTTGGGCTTCATCGGCGATTTGCGCCCATGGCGTTTGGCCAATTGCGGGCGTATCGCCGCCCGGGTTTGTTGACTTGATGTTGTAGCACGCAAATTCGCGCTGCCTTTGCATGCCGATTTTCCTGTAAAGCCCCGCGGCCTTTTCGTTTTCGATCAACACTTCGGTTTGGAAGCTCTCAATCTTCATGCCTCGCAAATGCTGCAATGCCGCCTGAGCCAGCTGTGTTCCCAGCCCCAAGCCGCGATAGGCCGGAACTGTTCCGCTTGCGATCAAATAGGATTGGCGCCTGCGCACTGAGACAAGCCAGATTGCGGCGATTTCGCCGTTAATCAACGCGATCCGGGACGCATCCGGGCTAAGCCCGCGTTGCCGCATCATGAACCGGAAGGCTGGCAGCGTCAGGTTGACCGGGATCGCATAGTCGGAAAATGCATCCGCCATCGCGGTGCAGAGATCCTGCAAATTGGCAGATGTTGCATTGGTGATGGTCGTCTCATGCGGGTTCATCGGGTAATTCAAACAGATCATGCACGCTGCAATCAAGCGCTTTGGCCAGGGTCAGTGCCAGGATCGTGGACGGTGTAAACACCCCGTTTTCAATTGTGTTGATCGTCTTGCGCGATACCCCGACCGCATCTGCCAGCGCGGCCTGGGTCAGTGCGGCATTGGTGCGGTACCGGCGGAGATGCACGATCAGTCGCGCGCTCATTCAGCGCGCCCGCGTGCGATGGAATAGAGGTAATGGGCGGGGGGGACCGCCCCTAAAACCGGCCCGAGCCAATAAAAGGCCATTCCTGGGTCCATCCGGCCCGTCAGGCTAAGCCCCAGGAAAACAAGGAAAACGGCCAATACCGCCCAAAATCCGAAGATCAAGCTGCTGCGATGGGCCTGGGTGTTTTGTTCATCCCACGCAGCATCTGCCGCCTCTGGGTGCCGCAGATGCAGGACGAAAGACAAGATCGCGTAGCTGATCGCAACGCCCCCGATGATAAAGGCCCAGGTTAGCCCGGATGGCCCGACCGAAAACCAAGCGGCCAGCAGGGCGGTGCTTGTCACGATAACGATCGCGGCGCTTCCGATCAGGCGGGCGCGACTGATGGGGTTGGGGGGCATGATGGCTCCTTTCTGCTGCAAGTAACCTTGGCGTTACATATCGCGGCTATTTTGTAACGTCAAGGTTACACTTCTGCCGCATTGCTTTTTCCGCCCATGCCGCCTAAATCCCCCGGTATGGCCTTACGCAAGATACTGATCCATCCCGACCCCCGTTTGAAAAAGGCGGCAGACCCCGTTTCGGCGGTGAATGATGATATCCGCCGGTTGGCAGATGATATGCTTGAGACGATGTATGACGCCCCGGGGATTGGCCTTGCTGCCCCCCAGGTCGCCATGATGCATCGCATGCTGGTGATGGATTGCACCAAGGAAGACGACGCAACGCCCGCGCCAATGGTCCTGATCAATCCGCAGATTACATGGTCATCCGAGGAGCGATCTGTCTATGACGAAGGCTGCCTGTCCATTCCTGAACAATATGCGGAAGTTGAGCGCCCCGCCGAGGTTGAGGTGGAATGGATGGGTCTTGATGGTCAGACCACACGTGAACGCTTTGACGGGCTTTGGGCGACCTGCGTGCAGCATGAGATCGACCATCTCGATGGCAAGCTGTTTATTGATTATCTCAAGCCGCTCAAGCGTCAGATGATCACGCGCAAGATGCAAAAGCTGAAACGCGAGATGGCCCGCGGCTGATGGCTGAGCTGGATCTGCGTTTTGAGGGTGATCCGGTGCTGCGCACGGTTTGCGCGCCCGTGACGGTGTTTGATCCGGCTTTGGCCGATCTGATTTCGGATATGTTTGCAACCATGTATGCCGCCCCCGGACGTGGCTTGGCGGCCCCGCAGGTTGGCGTGACCGGCCGCATTTTTGTCACTGATGTCACTTGGAAAGATCAGGATCCGACCCCCATTGCCTTTGTGAACCCTGAAATACGGGGTCAGGCCGATGAGGTGGTAATAGGCACCGAGGCCTGTTTGTCGATCCCGGGCCGCGCCTTTGGTGTGTCGCGCCCGGTTTGGGTCGATGCCCGCTGGCAGGATGCCGAGGGCAGGGCGCAAGAGGCCCGCCTGACCGGTCCGCAGGCCATTTGTTTTTGTCATGAGCTGGACCATCTAAACGGTGTGCTGATCACCGATCATCGGGTGGCCCAATGACCCATCGCCCTTACGTGCCCTGGCCCCATCCGGTTTTGCGCAGCCCTGCCGCCCCGGTCGATGCCGTCAACGACGAGGTGCGCGCCCTTTGGGATGAGATGATCACGGCTATGGATACGATGCCCGGCGTTGGGCCGGCGGCCCCGCAATTGGGTGTGGGAATGGCCCTGGCTGTTGTTGATGCATCAGAGGAGCGTGGCCGCGCGGTGCGCATGGCCAATCCTGAGATATTGCATGCCAGCGCCCAGATGCGCGCCCATGAGGAAGGATCCCCCAATTTGCCGGGGGTCTGGGCAAAGCTGGAACGTCCGCGCGCGGTGACCGTTCGATTTCTGAATGATCAGGGCCAGTGGGACCGGCAGGATTTTGTAGGGCTTTGGGCCACATCGGTCCAGCATCAGATTGATCATCTGGCGGGCCGGATGTTTTTCGATCATCTCAGCCGGGTAAAACGCGATATGCTGATCAAGAAATCGCGCAAATTGGCGCAAGGGTGACGGCGATCAAATTTCGCGAAATTTGATCTTGGCCAGGCGGCGAAAAAGGAGGGGCTGATGCGCGTTATTTTCATGGGGACACCTGATTTCTCGGTGCCGGTTCTGGATGCATTGGTGGATGCAGGCCATGACATTGCCGCGGTTTATTGCCAGCCGCCACGCCCCGCAGGCCGTGGCAAGAAAGACCGCCCCAGCCCCGTCCAGCGCCGCGCCGCAGAACTGGGTCTGGTTGTCCGGCATCCTGTTTCGCTCAAAGGCGCGGATGAGCAGACCGCATTCGCCGCCCTGCAAGCCGATATCGCTGTTGTCGTCGCCTATGGCCTGATCCTGCCGCAACCTGTTTTGGATGCGCCCGCCCATGGCTGTTTGAATATCCACGCCTCGCTTTTGCCGCGCTGGCGCGGGGCGGCGCCGATCCACCGTGCGATTATGGCGGGCGATGCTGAAACCGGCGTTTGCATCATGCAGATGGAGGCCGGGCTGGATACCGGACCTGTCCTGATACGCGAGGCGATGCCCATCAGCCCTGATCACACCACGGGCAGTTTGCACGATCAGTTGTCCAAAATGGGCGCGCGGCTGATCACCCAGGCGCTGGCGCAATTGCCAGATCTGACCGCCCAGGCCCAGTCCGGCGAAGGTGTCACCTATGCCGCCAAGATCGACAAATCCGAGGCCCGTATTGATTGGACATTGCCCGCCGCCCAGATTGACCGGCTGATCCGCGGCCTGTCTCCCTTTCCTGGCGCCTGGTGTGATGTTGCAGGCGAGCGTGTGAAATTGCTGGCCTCCCGGCTTGCGCCGGGCAGTGCCGCACCTGGCACTGTGCTGGAAGGCTTCACCATCGCCTGTGGTGATGGCGCGGTTGAGATCACGCGCGCCCAGCGTTCCGGCAAGAAACCCTTGCCTGCCGTGGAGGTGCTGAAGGGGCTTGATCTGGGCGACCGGCTGATCTGATTTTGATCGGAATCTGTGTCTTCGCCTATTGCAGCCGTAATCGTTACAGATATTCATTGCCATTGGGGAGGACATGACATGGAAACGATTCCGCAAATTGGTTACGGCACCTGGAACCGCCCGGATGAGGCCGCTTATCGCGGCACGCTGGCTGCACTCGAAGCGGGCTATCGTCATCTTGATTGTGCCGAGGGTTATGAAAACGAAGAATTTGTCGGCCGCGCCATTGCCGATGCAGCCCTTGCCCGCGATGAGCTGTGGGTGACCACCAAAGTCGCCCCCGAGAGCTTTGGCCCCGGGCAAATCCGCCCCCATGTTGAGGCGTCGCTTGAAAAGCTGGGTGTTGGCCCGGTTGATCTTTTGCTGCTGCATTACCCCTCGATCGATGATGAATATGAAATCATCGATTACATGGCCCAGTTTGCCGAGGTGTATGATGCCGGTCTTTGCCGGAATATCGGCGTGTCGAATTTCACCAAGACCTATATCGATCAGGCCCAGCTTTTGCTGGGCACGCGCCCCATTATGACCAATCAGGTTGAGCTGCATGTGTTCCTGCACAACAACCCCATCGTCGATCATTGCGCCGCGAAGGGCATTCCGATGACCGCCTATTCCCCGCTGGCCCGTGGGGCTGTGACCGATGATCCGGTGTTGCGTGCAATTGGCGATGCGCTTGGTGCGACCGCGTCGCAGGTGGCTTTGGCCTGGCTTCTGGCCAAAGGGCATATCGTGATCCCCTCATCGGGCACCCCTGCGCGGATTGCCGAAAATCTTGCCGCTCAGGATATCGCGTTGTCCGCCGCCCAGATCGCCGAGATTGATCAACTGAACCGCGACATGCGCCTTGTCGATGGCCCATGGTGTCCGCAATGGGATGTCGTGTAGGTACGGGCATTGCTTATCTGATCTGTTACGTACATGTTTTCGTAAAATAGTTTTGCGCGGTAGGTGGCAGCGATTTGGTACATGACAAGAAATACGATGTCGTAATTGTCGGTACGGGCTTTGCATCTGCATTCTTCCTGAAAAGGGTCCTTGAGGGATCTGATGTCAGCCGCGTTCTTGTGCTCGAAAGAGGACAACGACATTCCTACGATTGGCAGTTAGATCATCAACGCAACAACGATCTGGCCGACAGGCGCCCGCATAATGAAGCGGGGCTAGAGAAGAAATTCTGGAACTATAATATAGGTTTTGGCGGCGGATCGAACTGCTGGTGGACGAACACCATGCGGATTCACCCCGAAGAGTTCGAACTGCGAACACGTTACGGGGTGGGCGATGATTGGCCGATCTCTTACGAAGATCTTGAGCCTTATTACTGTGATGCAGAAGATGAGATGTTGGTATCGGGGGATAATTCATCGGCCGTTTTGTTTCCAAGATCACGCCCGTTTCCGCAACCCCGCCACCGCTATTCTGGTGTCGGCTCTGCACTGAAGATGGCGTATCCAGAACATACGTTTGCAATGCCGACGACCCGTGCGCGTGTCGCCAATGACAGCCGGGGTGTGTGCTGTGCGATAGGACGCTGCAATCTTTGTCCGAACAAGGCGAAGTTCACCATTGTTGAGGAGATGGCTTATCTTTTTGACGATCCCCGGGTGACCTTGATCCTTGACGCAGAAGTGGATGGGATTGAAACATCGGCCGGACTGGCATCAGCTGTCACCTACCGTAAGGGCGATCGTGCATTTCGCGTCGAAACAGACTTTGTGGCACTTGGTGCGAACGGTATTTTCAATCCGTTTATCCTTTTGAAATCGGGTATCGATGATGGCCCCGTGGGGCGAGGTGTCGTTGAACAGATACCTATCTACCTGACTGTCGATTTTGAAACGGCAAAAACCGAAGGCTATAGCTCGTTTGTTGGAGCGGTGAATTATTCATTTTCGACCGGCCCGCACCGACGCAACGCTTCCGGCGGTTTCCTGGAGGTCGTCAACAAGTTTGAGGTGCGTCCGCATAAAGAAAAATGGAATAATCGCGCCGCGTTTACATTTCTGATGGGTGACATGCGCCAAGACGATAACCGCGTCACGATTGACCCAGAT